>JANMSE010000288.1:0-10120 GCA_031389045.1 Deltaproteobacteria bacterium
ATCATTATCAATCGCCATACCTTTATCGACATCAACAGTCTGATTCGGTGGGATATGAACGGCGAGATCGGGTGGGGAGAAGACCAAGACATGTGGCCCGTGCATCGCTGGGCACGCCTGCGGCGCGGCGCGCGGGGGTAAAAGGCAAGACGATCGGCCACGGCACCGCCTCAGTCAACTCCACTCATACAGGCAACTCATATTTTTTGACCAGTTCATCAACGTACGCGCGCCCGCCGGTCTCCACGTCAGCACGGATCACCCGTTTCGTGTGCAGTTTGTGATCATCCAGTTGGATGGAGAATTCGATGACACTGGTTGCCGTGCCCCGCTTGAGTTGGGCGGCAACACTTTCGACGTGTGGGCGGTGTTCCGTGAGCCACGCTTCCAACTCCGCTTCCGGCATCGCGGTTTCCCGCCAGAATTCCTCTTCGGTATACGGCAACTCAGTGAACCGCTTCACCACGAATCCCCGCTCCAAAAAGGCGATGAGATTGCCTGCTTTTGGACCAGAATCCCGGTCGATGAGTACCCGATAGATCGCTTGAAATGCCTGCGCGGGTGCGATGGACGTGCTCCGCGCCACCGCGAAGAGCTGCGTCTGCAACGCATCATCCTCCCACGGAGTCGTGGGTAATACGGTTGCGAGTTGGTGAAGAAACGCGCGTTGGGTCGCCGAGAGCGCGCATGCGCGGTCCGGCAACGAGTCTTGCAGGGCGGTTTTTTCCTCGTCGCTGGCGTAATGCTTGAGCCAGTAACGAGCCGACTCGACTCGCCGTTCCAAATGACGCAGGTCGATAGCCGTGAGCGCAGACCCTTTGCGCTTTTCAATCTCGTGCACGAGGTGCAGATGCGGCATCTGGATAATCGTGGCCACGAGCTGAAAATCGGCCTCGTAGAAATCTCCTTCGGGCTGGATCTCGGCGATGTGATGCACCCGCTGTTCTTCCGCCGTGATCTTGGCGTCGTGGAAGGTGCGCCAATGCAGCCGGTCAAACTCATTGAATAATTTCACGATCGATTTTTCGTCAGGAGAAAAATTGACCGGCTGTTTCGGCTTGGTCTTCATCATCAAGAAGCGCAGAATCTCTGGCGGCAATAGATCGGCGATCTCGCGGGCCGCCGCCCCGACGCCACGCGAGGAGCTCATCTTCGCCCCACCGACCAGAAAAAATTCGTACGGAATGTTGAGCGGTGGCGGTTGGCCAAAGATTTCGCGTAAACACGCGGCGGCGACTTCGCGGGAGCCCCCTTTGGTGGTGTGGTCTTTCCCTGCCCCTTCGACCGTGATCGGAAAAACTTTCCATTTCGCGGTCCACTCCAATTTCCAGGGCAACTTTCCATGCCCGTCAAAAGGAGAGACCTTGCCGGAGTAATTGCAACCGCGCGCCCAGGTCACGAGGTTGGCCCGACACGTATACTCCACCTCCTTGCCATCGTACCTCGTCACTTCCGTGGTGCCGATGCGCCCACATTGTTCACAGACGGTTTGGAACGGATACCAGGTCTCTGGGCGTTGGGAATTGCTCACTTCCAGGTACACGCGTCTGACCGTGGCCGCGTTGCGAAGAATCGCGTCAATCGCCTCATTGAACTGCCCAGCCCGGTAGATGTCGCGCAAGCGGTAGGTTTCGGCCTCGACGCCGAGTTCCCGAAAGATGGCGAAAAATTCGCGAATGTAATGCTCGGCGATGTCGGGAGCCGAGGAGCCCGGAGGCGCGGGCACGTTGCAGAGCGGTGCGCCGAGATACGGCGTGAAAAACTCCTTGGCCTCCACCGGGAGCTCGTCCAACGGATCGTAGTCATCGACACCGAAGGTATACCGGACCGGTAGCCCGCGATCCTTGATAGCACGGAACACGGCATCATGAATCAGTACCCCCCGCAGCGCACCAACATGCACCCGTCCTGAGGGGGTCTTGGAGTCATTAATTAACTGAGGCCCGGCGAGTTCACTCGCCACTTGGTCACACCACAACATTGGCTCACTCCTGCGATCCTCGCGTTCACGCCGCGAAAAGTGTCTCTACTTAACAGCTCTCGCAAGGCCGGAACAGTGGACCCGGAGGAAAGGCCAGGAGATGGCTGGACGCGCATGGCAAAGAGGGCGGTATGGGGGGCGCAAACTGCGCGCCCCGGCCCAAGCGCGAGGGACGGACTGCTTGGAAATGAAAACGGAACAACGAAACAGGAGTTCCTACTGAACGTTGTTCTCGGATTGACAATTCAGGCCCTCCAAGAACAGATTGCCAGTGGTGTTCCCGACGGCGGTATTGTCTTGCACGTTACTCGGACACAGGACGGTAATCCCAGCGCCTGGGTTGGAGTCAAAAACCGTGTTCCCAATGACCGTGCTGCCCAGTGAGGCAAAGAGCCCCGTACCGACACTGGCCCAAATCGTATTCCCCGTTACTGTGCTGCCCGGCCCAACTGAGAGTCCCCTGCTCTCTGGGTTGTTGCCATTGGCGCGGAGGGTGGAATTCTTCACCGTCGCGGCGGTGGCCATCAGGATGCCGTTCTTGTTATTCGCTTGGGCAACAACATGGTCAACCAAATTGCTCGACCCCAGGACCATGCCGGTATCAGTGTTATTCGTGACGTGCACGTTTTCCACCACGTTCGCCGTTCCCCCCAAGGAAATTCCAATCGCGAAGTTACGGACAAACCCGTTGCGAATCTTGATGCCTTCAACGGGCGTGGGAGCGAGAATCCCGGTCCCTTCTCCAGAGCCCTGAATGCTGAACCCATTCATGTCGATGGTGATATTGCTCGACTCGATAATCAGACAGTTGAGATTGTTCGTCTGAATACTGTTGACGAGGATGTAGGAGGACTGATCGCGGGCCGTCAGGGTACCACACCCATCAATCGGCCTGATCGTATCCCCGGCCCGAGCCGTGGCTCCTCCGAGAAGTGCTCCAACCAAAGTAGCGGCAACTGTGAACGATTTGGCTTTCTGCATGGCGTAAATCTCCTTTCCTTTAAACTCAACGCAAGTAAGTTGGTACTACTTGCAGGACACGAGCTTTACTGCTCATACAACTTCGCATCGTGACGCTGCGTGGTCCCACAAATGGCTTATCGGGAGGTGACAGGAAAACTTTAAGTCACTTTTTGAGACCGGCTGTCTGATTGAGGCCGCGAGGTTAGCATTTTTCCGAAGGCAAAAGCAAGGACGCTTGCGACCCCATCAGGGACTGTCTATCCTGCCGGTCAAGAAATGGAAAATCCGCGCATGACACCCGCACGTGTTGCCGAGGCCAGACGGCCCACACCTGAGCCAAATGGAGGTGGCCCTGATCGTCGTTCGGAATTCGAACGAGATCGGGCGCGGATCATTCACTCAGCAGCCTTTCGTCGCCTGCAAGGCAAAACGCAGGTGTTTGGCGTCTACGAAGGAGATTTCTTTCGGACGCGATTGACACACTCACTCGAAGTGTCACAGATCGCCAAAGGCATCGCGCTCAACCTTGGGGCGGATCCTGACCTTGTCGAGGCGATCAGCCTCGCGCATGACCTCGGCCATCCCCCGTTCGGTCACACTGGAGAAGCTGTTCTGCACGAACTGATGCGTGCCCACGGGGGATTCGAGGGCAACGCCCAAACCTTGCGCGTGTTAACCCGTCTCGAACACAAGCATGACACCTACACGGGCCTGAATCTCACCTATCAGACCTTGGATGGGGTATTGAAATACAAAACCTGTATTGATGAGACGGCCATAGCAGCGGCACCCGACGGCCTCGTGAAAGGGGTATACGCGGATGACTGGCCACTCGTCGAAACGATCATGCGGTGGACTGGCACCGGGCGGCAGCGCAGCTTCGAGTGCCAGATCATGGATGTAGCGGATGACATCGCCTACTCGGTGCACGACCTCGAAGATAGCTTGAAGGCTGGTCTCTTGACGGTCGCCGATTTTCGCCGCCTCCCACCCGCACGCGTCACTCGCGATGTGCATCTGAAGCTTGCCGCTAAGGGACACTCTCTCAGTGATGCGACGCTCCACCACGAATTGCTGCGAATCGCGGATCGGCTGGAATCTTTGGAGCGCACGGCGAGCAGAGCCGCGCGCAAGATGCTCACACGCGACATGATTCACGAATTCGCCTCCAGCGTGACCATCCAAGCATCCGGACAGATTGATGCCGCCCCCGCGAATCGTATCCGTATCGAGATCCTCAAGGCGTTCGAATCCTATCATGTGATTTGCAACCCACGAGTCACCAGTTTGGGCTACAAGGGCAAAGAGGTCCTACGTCGTGTGTTCGCCGCGCTCGACCAAGGCCGCGAGTCCATCGGCCTGCTCCCGGAAGATTACGGAGAAGACTACGAGCGCGCATTAACGGATGGCAACGAACCCGCCCGCAAGCGCGTCATCTGCGACTTCCTCGCCAACATGACCGACTCCTACGCCATGCGGTTCTTCAGTCGGTTGTTCGTGCCAGGGCAAGGCAGTTTTTACGAAATGCTTTGATGGGGGCTGGGTGTTAGGGGCTGGGGGCTGGGGAAAACCAACACCTAACCCCCAACACCTAGCCCCTACCTCAGCGCCACCGACGGGTCCTTGAGCCGCGGCAGCTCAAACCACACCTCGTTACAGAAATCCATTTCCTCTTTCTCGAGCGTCAACTCCATCGCCGGCAACGATTGCCGGAGCTGCTCGGATGACGTGGCGCCAACAATTGGTGAGGTAATGTCGGGTTGGGCAAGCACCCAAGCGATGGCCACTTGGGCGAGCGACTTGTTGCGCTTGAGAAAAAAGTCCTGCAACTGTGACACCGCCGCGAATTGCGCGTCCTGCCAATAGCGCTGACGGTAGATCGACCCCGCTCTGCCCGCGAGCCCAAAACGCGTATCCGCCGAGGGTGTGGCTTCGGGTTTGTATTTCGCGGTAAGGAATCCACCAGCCAGGGGGTTGTAGGGAATCACACCGATTCCATACTGGCGACAGAGCGGCAACAGTTCGTTTTCGATTTCTCGGAACATCAGGTTATAGCGCGGTTTGACTGCGTCCAGCCGCGCGAGGCCCAGTTTGTCGCTGGTCCACAACGCGGACGCCAGCATCCACGCTTGAAAATTCGAGCAGCCGATGTACCGCGCTTTCCCCTGCCGCACGATGTCATCCAACGCACGCAGGGTCTCATCAATCGGGGTTCCGGGATCAGGCGCATGCACTTGATAGAGATCGACATAATCGGTCTGTAACCGGCGTAAACTCTCATCAATCGCGTGCAGAATATGTTTCCGTGAGAGGCCCTGCTCATTGGGCGCTTTGCCCATCGCTCCCCAACACTTGGTCGCGAGCACGATCTTTTCACGGCGGCCCTTGAGCCATTTGCCCACGATCTCCTCGGTGCGCCCGACCGTATCGAGCCCGCCGCCGACGGGATACACATCGGCGGTATCAAAAAAATCGACCCCAAATTCAACAGCGGTATCCATCACTCCGAAGCTCACCTGCTCATCGCACTGCCGTCCAAAGGTCATCGTCCCCAAACAAATCTCCGATACTCGCAGCCCAGTTCGTCCCATGCGTTTTGTTTTCATCACTCCTCCTTTTCTTCAAGGTCCAAAGTCAAAAAGTTTCAGGTTTCGGGATTCGGGTTCCAAGTCTCAAGCCTCAAGTCTCAAGTCTCAAGTTTTCACTTTTGCCTTTTGCTTTTTGCCTTTTGACTTTTCCTCTTCTCCACAGCCGCATTGCCCATCCCCCGACTTGGTGGTAGTGGGGCAGGAACAAGGAGGGAATAACAATGGGCGGACCACTTTCTGGTGTACGGGTGCTGGACTTTAGCAGCGTGATCACGGGTCCCTTTTGCACGATGATGATGGCGGACATGGGAGCCGATGTCATCAAGGTCGAAGCTCCCGGCGGCGATATTCTCCGTCACCTCAGCATGACCTTCAAGGCCGGGTTCGGCTCGTGGTTTGTCAATTTCAACCGCAACAAGCGCAGTATCGTCCTCGACCTCAAACAGCCCGCCGTGCGAGACACGATCCTCGCGATGGTGAAGCAATGTGACGTGATGGTCCACAACCTCCGTCCAGGGGTCATGGAGCGATTGGGGTTCGGGTATCAGACGGTTCGTGAATATAACCCCAAGCTGGTCTATCTTTCCATCTCCGGCTTTGGACCCGAAGGACCATACGCACACAAGCCGTGCTACGACCCGGTGATCCAGGGCATTTCCGGGCTCGCGTTTGTCCAAGGCGGTGACGGTAAGCCCACGTTTATCCGCACGGCCATCGCCGACAAGATGACCTCCATGAATGCGGTCTACCATGTCCTCGCCGCTCTCGTGGCCGCTGACCGGCAAGGGATCGGTCAAGAAATTACCCTCTCAATGATCGACTCACTCATGTCCTTTATCGGACCGGACACCATGTTCGGCTATACGTTTATCCCTGACGACGAGTATCGCCACCTCTCGATTTCCAATGCGTTGCTGCAACCCATGCGTACGAAAGACGGCTACATCGTCGCCTGCGCGGCCACTGATGACCAGTGGAAACGCATGTGCACCGCGATGGGCAAACTGGAGTGGATTGCACAATACCCAACACCAGCAATACGCGCGGTCCACCTCCCGGATATCCTCGCCGCCATTGATGAGTTCCTGCCACAAAAAACCTCGAAAGAGTGGCTCTCCATCTTTGAAGCGGCGGATGTCCCCTGTGGTCCCGTCTACACATTCGATGAGGCGTTACGCGATCCGCAACTGATACAGAACCAGACCTTTCTCGAATACGACCACCCAGTGGCGGGGCGGATTCGCGGGATCAACGTCCCTGGCAAGTTCAGCGTCACTTCACCACAGGTACGCCATCATGCGCCTGGACTCGGTGAGCATACGATCGACATCTTGAAGGAATTCGGCATTGCCCCGGCACAAATCGCCACGCTCGTGGAGACAGGAGCGGCAACCCAAGCAAGGCCGGAGTCCAGCGTCTAAGGTCTAAAGTCCAAAGTCCAAGGGCAAAAGTTTCGGGTTCCGGGTTTCGGGTTCTAAACTCAGTCCTCAGTCCTTTTCTCATACTTTTGCCTTTTGACCTTTGACTTTTGCCTTTTGACTTTTCTTCGGTTCCCGGAGTCTGTATGATCGCATCCGCAAGACAAAGGAGATGACGCATGGGACGCATTGTCGCACAGGTTCGGATCACCAACGCGCTTGACCCTTCTCGCGCTATTCACTGCGATGCCCTGGTTGATACGGGAGCGGCCCCGCTGGTCTTACCCGCGGCATGGCGAGATCGCCTCGGAACACTGGGGACTTCTCAGATCAGAGAATTTGAGACCGCGGATCAGCGTACTATTTCCGGGGAAGTCGCCGGGCCAGTGCAGATTCAGATTGAGGGATTTCGGCCTATTCACAACGAAGTCGTGTTTCTCGAGATGGTACAAACGGACGGCGGGTATGAACCTCTTCTCGGATATCTCATTCTCGAACAATCACAAGCTGTGGTGGATATGGTGGGTCACCGGCTTGTCCCGGTCAAACATATTGATCTCAAATAATAGAGGAACCGTATGCAACACAAAGCGAAATCACCGGCAAAAGTCGTCCAGATGCGTCCACGCGCAAAAGCTCCGAGCGTGGCACTGGATGCACGCCAAGCAAAAGCGCTGCACCAACAAGATCGTGACCACCTCGTCCACGGATTCGTGCCCCTCCAGATGCACCAGAAGAAAGGCGTGCCGATCTTTGTGAAGGGACAGGGTGTGTATCTGTGGGACACGGAAGGCAAACGCTACATCGACGGGCTCTCTTCCTTGTGGAATGTCCACGTTGGGCATGGGCGGAAAGAGATCAACCGCGCGGTCGCGGCTCAGATGGATAAGCTGGCGTTCGCGCCCACGCTGATGGGTCCCACCGCGGTGCCCACGGTCGAACTCGCCACCAAGCTCACGAAAATCGCCCCCAAAGGGTTGACGCGCGTGATCTTCACTTCCGGTGGGTCCGAGGCCATTGAGTCGGTCATTCGGCTGACTCGTGCCTACTGGAAAGCCAAAGGCAAGCCGGGAAAAACCAAGTTCATTAGTCTGAATCAGGCGTATCATGGCTCTTCCAGCGGTGCCGCGTCGCTGGGGGGAATGCCCATTTTCAATAACCAGATGTCGCCTGGACTGCCAGGCATGCTCCATATCGCGCGCCCCTACTGCTACCGCTGTGAACTGGGGAAGACATATCCCGCCTGTCAAATCGACTGTGCCACGGAACTGGAGCGGCTCATCGAACGCGAAGGCGCGGACACCATCGGGGCGTTTGTCACTGAACCGATTCAAGGCGTCGGCGGTGTGGTTGTGCCACCAACTGAGTGGCTCCCGAAGATGCGCGACATCTGTTCGCGGCACAATATCTTGATGGTCTGTGACGAAGTGATCACCGGCTTTGGACGGACCGGCACCATGTTCGCCTCCGCCGGTTTTGGGGTCACGCCAGACGTGCTGGTCAGCGCCAAGGGCGTCACCAGCGGTTACCTTCCGCTCGGATTGGTGCTGTTCAAGGAAGATATCTTCCAGACGTTCCTGGCGACCGGGGATGATTACGCATTTTGGCATGGCTACACCTACACTGGTCATCCGACCGTCTGCGCGGCTGGGTTAGCGAATCTCGAAATCATTGAGCGGGAAAAGCTCGTCCAGAAGTCTCGCGAGCAAGGAAAGTACCTACTCAAAAAACTCAACACGCTCCGTGAGCTGCCGATCATCGGTGACATACGGGGGCAAGGATTGCTCGCCGCGATTGAGATCGTGAAGAACAAAGAAACAAAAGAAATGTTCCCGGCGGAAATGCGCATTGCCCAGCGGGTTTGGGAAAAAGCATTAGATACTGGCGTGATTACCCGTGTCGCGGGAGGCAACAATGTCGCGGTCTGTCCGCCACTGATTATCACCAAGGAACAAATTGACGAACTCGTCGCGGCGTTGCGTAATGCCATACTCGCGGTCATGGCTGAACTCGACGGGACCTGGCAAATGGCGAGCGGGAAATGAACCTTGCCTGATTTTTAATGTCATTCAGTTCGTGGGTTCCTCAAGTTTCCTCTCCCGGATGGGAGAGGGCGAGGATGAGGGAGATCAAGTGAACTTTCCCTTATTTTTCCCGACACGCTTCAATCCGTTGGCAATCTCACATGAATAACAACAACGGCACCCCTCCCCTGCTTATGATCCTTGGCGTCCTGCTCGTTGGAGCAGGCGGTCTCCTCCTCGCCTATGTCGGGCTGTTGGTTTACCACGTCATCAACACCCCGGAAGAAGTGAAGATCGTGCAGTTCATCCTCACGCACATCCAGGTAGGCGACCGCGCTATCTACGGCAGCATTGGCAAGGAGACGTTCGAAGTCAATGTGGCGGACCCAGTACGAACCGCCCTTTTTCTCTTCCTTGGTGTCCTTATCCTTGGGGTATTGGCGAAGATACTCAGCACGCTCATTTCTAGTGGGCTAGAAATGATACGCATGGCGAAGACGCAGCCGAAAGAAGAGTTGAAGCAACGAATCGCGGAGTCGCTCGCAAGGAAATAATATGCAAAGCACCATCACGGAAATCGCACCGGACACCTACCGAATATCCACCTTCCATCCTGATTTCGGCATCCAATTCAACCAGTTTCTCATCAAGGATGCGGAACCCTTCTTGATGCACACCGGCCTTAAGAAAATGTTTTCCACGACGCGGGAAGCCGTGGCGTCGATTATTGATCCCACGAAGTTGCGGTGGATCGGGTTCAGCCATTTTGAACCCGACGAGTGTGGAGCATTGAACGAATGGCTAGCCATTGCTCCTCAGGCTCAGGCACTCGGCAGTTTCGTGGGCGCGATGGTGATGCTCAATGACTTCGCGGACCGCCTCCCGCGCGCGCTCGCGGATGACGAAGTGCTCACGATTGGACAGCATCGCCTGCGGTTTCTCTCAACGCCACAAGTGCCTCATGGGTGGGACGCGGGTCTCTATTTCGACGAGACCACACGGACGCTGCTGTGCTCAGACCTTTTCTTCCAGCCGGGTGATCCAGAGCCGCTCACCGAGACCGCTATCGTCAGTCGCGCGAAAGAAGCAATCCAGAGTGGCTTGACTGGACCGATGGCGAAGGACATGCCTTACACCCCGTATACG
>JANMSE010000296.1:0-2490 GCA_031389045.1 Deltaproteobacteria bacterium
CTGATCGACACGCCCCAGCGGGGCGTTTGAGGGTAGCCGGGGAGTTTAGTCCCCAGCGAGCGGAGGTGCGGGGCCAGCTTCCAGCACGACAAAACCGCCCTTAACTTAATGCCATTGCCCTCTGTGGGAGAGAGCCAGAGAGAGGGGCAGCGCCCTATGATGCCTGTCAAAGTTTGTGCCGAATACTATTACCTTAGCCCTTAGTGAGGAACCTTGACCGTCGTAGTCTGCGCTTGACTGTGAAGACCAGCCGCATCCATTGCCTTACAACTTACGCGGTAGGTGCGTCCGTTCCCTTTTTCAGCGCGCTCAGCTCGGAGGTCCAACGAGAAGGTCCCCGATCCCGCACTCGTCGAAATTTGTCGGAGGCCGGTCCCTTGCGTCGCAATGTTTTCGCCGTTGAAGACGATGTCGAACGGCGTATCGCCATCGCCGGGTCCGTTCGCCGGCTCATTACTCTCGACGCTACAGGAAATGCGCGGCGCGGCATCACACACATCGGTAGCAACAAGCGTCGGCACCGTGATCTTCACCAATTTGTGATCGGGCGGACTGAGTGTGGCCGGCGTGAGAGCGAATGCCGAGAGAGCGGGCGGCGTGGTGTCGCCCACTCTCACCGTTGCTCTGCATTGAGCGGTGTTGTGAGCGTCGTCAATCGCGGTGAAGATGACTGTGGTCGCTCCACTCGGAAAGAACGTGGGGGCATTATGCGTGATTTCAGGACTCGGATCGATGTTGTCGGTTGCCGAGGCCCCCGCGAGAAATGCCGCGATTACTGGATGACTTGCCGGTACCCCACCTGGTGTGCTGCACCTCACCGTCACGTTGGTAGGACACGTGATCTGCGGTGGGGTCGTGTCGTCGCACGAATCGCTAGGGGCATTATGGAACACAATCGCATCCACGTAGCCCGGCGGACCGTCGTAGTCGTTACAGTGATAGTTGTCATCCTCTTCGGTGTACTCCTGGTCGTCCATGTGGACTTCGATCTTATGCAGCCCTGCCTTGAGCGGAAAAAAGAGATTCTTCTTCTCGACCAATGTGTCCGCGTCGTGGTCGACCCCGGCGCGGCCCGCATACAGTAGTTGCCCATCGACGCGGATGGCAAACAGATGGCCGATATGGTCTTCGTCTTTTTCGGTAAAGAAGGAGAGATCGGCATATTGGTAATCCTCGGGAACAGAGATCGTCCACTGGTTCCATTCGAGATTGTACCCGTTCGCCTGGGCGACCGGGAGAATCGCGGTATCGCCCGGAAATCCCATATCGCTCGCCCCTCCGGCCCCTGGCACCGTGTACGAAGAGCCGGCGAACCCCACCGTTGAGCACGAGGCGGTTTGCGTTGCCTGTTCATTCGCGGCATAGAACCAAATCGGCGTTGTGCGCGCCCAGGTATTGTTGTTGCCGTGACGGGCCGGGACCTTCCCCGGATCGGGTTGCCCATCATCGTCCTCATCGAGTTTCCCTTTGTGTTCATCGTAATAGTCATCAACCCATTCCTCGTCCGAGTAGATGACCACGGCAAACACGGCGTCGCCGGGATTGACGGGAATGTTGGTAAAGGTGTGAGTAAACTCGGTTGCGGACGTCGAATTCACGACCTTGCCGAGCAGGACCCCGAGTTTGCCCAGATCATGGGGTTCGTCGTCGAGCCAGGAGTGATCAATGTCGGTGCGGTAACTGAGCGGGGTGTTGATTCCCACGGCATAGAGCCGCAATTCTCGTGGGAAGACGCCGACGGTTCTTTCCTCGGTGGCGGCCGAAATCGTAAAATCCTGAGTTGATCCCGCGGGCGAAGTCTCGGCGAATTCACCCATCTCAATTTCTCGAGTGAGCCCGCTACTGAGTGTAAAGAAGTCAACCCGCCCTTTGTGGACCGGACCAATTTCACGAAAGCGCGACAGCGCGTACGCACGCCGATGTGACAATCCATCCCAGATCGCGGGACGCGTGGCATCGTCGGCATAGACCACTGTGAGGGACCGCCCGCCCGCGCCACGGCTCCCAGGGTTTTCTGCTTGAGGAAAATTGGTTGGCTTGTTCTTTCTGCCACTGTGGCTATCAGAGCCGCCGAAGAAACCGAGGGTGTACCCTTCCTGGAGCCCACGCGAGGCAACGAAGCGCCCCGGAAGGTGGTGTTCATCGTGGAGTTCCTCTTCCAACAGCGCACATAGTGGCGGGGAGAATATATACTGGCACTGGGGATCAGTCGGACTGTAGGGGTGAAGCTCCGTCGAACCGATAGCGGCCTCTTGATTGGCGTACCACTCAACGCTGGTAACGCCATACGCCCGGCGCACCGTCTCGCACTGGTTCTGGCTGGTGCATGGCACCCCGCCCGGCTTTACGCTGCACGAGGTGTTGCTGTGTTCATGGTCGTACCACTTGGCGACATGATCCGCAAATCCGCCTTTGTCTCGAGTGGCGGCCGGGTGGTTATACTGGATCAGCATGTCATAGTGACGGTCGGGATCGTCACGCTGATGGATC
>JANMSE010000306.1:0-16067 GCA_031389045.1 Deltaproteobacteria bacterium
GGCATTCGCCTGATTATGATGACCGGTGATTACGGTCTCACGGCGGAAAGTATCGCCCGCCGCATCGGCATTATCCGTGGCGCCCCCCCCCAACTCCTCACTGGGGCCGACCTCGCCACGATGGATGACGTGACACTGGCCGCAACGATCCAAGCGACCTTCACACGTGACACGGATCTCATTTTCGCGCGCGTGGCCCCAGAGCATAAGCTCCGTGTGGTCACCGCGTTGCAAGCGTGCGGACATGTGGTCGCGGTCACCGGAGACGGGGTCAATGACGCCCCCGCGCTCAAGAAAGCGGACATCGGGATCGCGATGGGGCGGTCCGGCACGGATGTCGCCAAAGAGGCCGCTGACATGATTCTGACCGATGATAATTTCGCGTCGATCGTCAACGCGGTCGAGGAAGGGCGCGCCGTCTACGCCAACATCAAGAAATTCCTCACCTACATCTTCACTAGCAACACGCCGGAGGCGGTGCCGTTCGTGCTCTTCGTGTTGAGTGGAGGGCGCATTCCGCTCGCGCTCACCGTCATGCAGATTCTGGCCATTGATTTAGGGACTGATCTCGTCCCCGCCTTGGCGTTAGGAGCGGAGCCGCCCGAACCCGGCGTGATGGACACGCCGCCACGGAGCCGTGAGGACCACGTGATTACCGCCTCCCTGCTCCTGCGTGCCTATCCGTGGCTCGGCATGATCCAAAGCCTCGCGGCCATGGCGGCGTTCTATTACATGTATTGGACCAACGGGTATTGGGGGCAGTGGCGCGACCTACCGGCGAGTGGCCCGCTGTATCAAGCGGCCACGGCGATGACGCTGGGCTCCGTCGTGGTCACGCAGATTGGCAACCTGTTTGCCCAGCGCACGGAACGGGTGTCCATCTTCCGCATGGGGTTCTTTGGCAATCGACTGATCTGGATTGGCATCGCGACGGAACTCGCGCTGGTCTTCGCCATCATCTATTTCCCACCGCTCCAGCGGGTCTTTGGCACGGCGGCACTGCCTTTGCACTACTGGCTGTTCTTGTTGGCGTGGACGCCGGTGTTACTGGTGGCGGAGGAGATACGGAAGAGAGTAGTCAGTAGTCAGTAGCTTCAGAGTTACAGGGAAAATCCACGATGACGTGTACTTTTTCAACTTCTCCGGTTCGCCCGTTCACACATTCGCTCATTCTTTTTCATGCTGGCTACTGACTACTTCTTCATGCTGGCTACTGACTACTTCTTCATGCTGGCTACTGACTACTTTCCCCGAGGTGTTTTATGAACTTCATCATCATCGGCTGTGGGCGCGTCGGCGCGGGGTTGGTACGTCCCCTGACTCAACGCGGCCATACGGTTGTGCTGGTCGATCACGATCCGGCGGTCCGTGCCAGTCTGGGCGCGGGAGATCACCAGCGTCTGATCATCGGTTCGGCGTTGGACCGTGACACACTGCTCCAGGCGGGGATCGCGCGCGCCGATGGCCTCGCCGCCGTGACGGGCAGTGATGAGGTCAACGTCGTCACCGCGTCCCTCGCACGCCGGGTGTTTCGCGTGCCCCGGGTCGTCGCGCGCTTGTACGACCCCCACAAAGCCGAGGTCTATCGTCGCCTCGGCCTCCAGACCATAAATCCGGCGACGTGGGGAATCGCCCGCATTGCCGAACTGCTGTCGTACTCCCGACTCCAACCCACGGCGAGTCTGGGGACCGGTGAAGTGGACCTCATCGAAACGGAAGTGCCACCGCTGTTGGTCGGGCGGACCGTCAACGAGGTCACCATCCCAGGCGAAGTGCAGGTAGTGGCCATTAGTCGTCATGGGCGCACGTTTTTACCGACGCTCGGCACCACGTTCAGCGCGGGCGACCTCGTGCACCTGACCGTGCTGACCACGGCGGCCAAGCGGGTGGAAGCGTTATTCGCGGACGCGTAGCATAAGGAAAGGATAAAATAGACATGAACGTCATTGTGATCGGCGGCGGTGAAGTGGGGAGTTTCCTCGCCTCACTGCTACGGGCGGGCAATCATACGGTGAAGATCGTGGAAATACGTCCCGACGAAATTCCACGCCTCCAGCAGATGGTAGTGCCAGAGTCAGTGATCTGTGGGAATGGGACGGATCCCGCCGTGCTGGAAGCGGCGGGCATTCGGCAGACCAATGTCGTCGCGGCGGTCACAGGAACGGATGCCACCAATCTCGTGGTGATGAGCCTTGCCCGCTTTGAGTTCAACGTGCCACGCACGATCGCTCGCGTGCACCGGCCCACACACGCGTGGATGTTCACCCCGGCGATGGGCGTGGACGTCGCGCTGAATCAAGCCGACCTGCTGGCGCATCTTATCGCCAAGGAAATGTTAGGAGGGCACCCCGTATGAACGCTCGCCAAGAGCCGCAACAGTCAAGAGAGGGAGTTTGGGCTCTTCATGCCGCGGGCTTCCAATGCAGTGCCAGTCTCTTCCGACTTGCCGCGCACTCTCGCAAGTACAAATTCATCAGCGTCCGAGGAGGAATCCCAGTCTCGGAGGCAATCGCCTCAAAATATGCCACCGTCCCCTCATCAAGTCGCACAGTAACTTCTTTCTTCAACTGCTTCGCGTAAGGGTTGGGCTTCGCTTGGGAAAAATCGTAATGCTTTCTCATCGTTTCCACCGTCTACTGTATTGTGTGCGTTCCGACCGATCCGCGGTACGGGCCGAAATGAGGCGAATCACCTCGTCTTCTTCCTGATAGGTGTGGCAGACCACCAACAACCGCAGCCTAGCGCTGAGGCCAAGCAGCAGGAACCGGTCTTCATCTTCCGAATGATCGGGATCAGCCATCAAGAGACCGCGCTCATCGGCAAACGCGGTCTTCGCTTCCTCAAATGAAACCTTGTGGTCTCGTTGATTGTCGCGGTGCTTTTTTGGATCCCAATCGAAGCGCAGGTCTGCCATCGCCGGAGAGTATACTGAGGATATGCGCGAACGGCTAGTTCGGAATAACGCGGGCCTGTACGCATGCGTTTCGTCCAGGAGCCGTGTGCAGGCGTTCGCTAGTAAGGTTAGGGCAAGGTGTGCCAACGAAGGTTTGGCTCCCCCACCTCCTGTCGAGCCGCTGGCGGACATCCGCCAGCGCCCTGTCACAGATGCTCAGCGAACTTGGCGATGCGGGGGCGCACGAGCCGCGCGTAGTCGTCATAGCGCATGCGGATCGTTTGCCAGTGCGAGCCGGCGTTGAAGACGATCTCTTCATCCTGCGTCAGCGCGGTATCCACAAGGGTCTCGAGGTCAAACAGATTGCCAAAGGGCGGTTCCGCGCCGGTCTCGCACCCCGGAAACAAATCGCGAAATTCGCGTTCCTGCTCCAGCGTCGCGTGGCCATGCAGAATCTCTTGCAGCCAAGAGAAATTCACTCTATGTGAAGCCGGCAACACCAGCATCACTGGCGTGCCGTTCCCTTTCTTTACCATCACCACCTTCGCCACGAGCTTGCCCGGCAGGTGTTGCGCGTGGGCCACCTCTTGCGCGGTGTAGGCGGTGGAATGAGTGATGACTTGATACTTGGTCTTGTGCTCATCCAAATAGTCGTGGAGTCTCCGTAGGACCGGCATGGTGGGCCTCCTTCTGTAAGACGTGAGGAATAGGACGTAAAACGTAAATGCGTAAAACGTAAAGGGAACAGTAGGTCAATTGGTTGCCCAAAACCGAGATGGACACATCCTTCGCCTCGATCCCCGGTAGATCGACGCGTCCTCATCGGCCTGCCCGAAGCGCTCCCGCGACTGCTCGCGGGAACGGCAGGAACCGAACTCATTTCGCAGGCCCGCTCTTATCTTTTGCCGTGGGCGCGTCGGTTTTGGCTTGTAAGGATTGGAGATAGTAGACGAGCTGGAGTATCTTCCCCCGGACTTGGGCCTGCGCGTCCAGGCTACTGCCTGCCTCAAGACGGAACTCGTCTCCCCACAGCGGCATGTCTTGTGAGCCGTGACCTTTCACGACTTCGCGCCCATCAATGAGACGGTAGACCTTCCAAAAAGGGAACCGTCCGTCATTGCGGCTACCGAGCTGGGTGAGGTCTGGTGGCTGCACTGTCAACAAGCCAAACGTGACCATGATGCCGTCGCCTTTGGCATTACTCCCGTGACAGACCATGCAGTTATCCTCGAAGAGGAGCTTCCCGCCTGCCGCCACTTCTTGTTCTTGCGCGGCACTGTTCGCGAGGAAGGCTCCCCAGAAGACGAGCACCCCAAATATCAGGACGGTGAAATGGTATACACGACCGTTGTTCCTCATACGTTTCCTCCTTCTAACTGACCACGAAAAGCAATGATCGTGCCTTCCCGCGGCCTTTGTCGCGGTCAACCATTGCGAGCGCGTGGAGGAAGATTCTTACTTTTGCGATTCCAGCGTGAAAAATTTCTTACGGCTAAGAATACTTCCTTCTCGGAGAGAGGAGGACAATGAGATTGTGGCTTGTCTCGTGAGTCGCGACGGCATACGAATTGCTTCTCTGGAAAGCTCAGAAGACCAATCTCGTGTGTCTGAGGAGGAGTGAGTATGGAGATTCCCTTACAAATCACCGCGCATGATTTTCGTTTGACCCCGGCAACGGAGAGCGACATTCGCGACAAAGCCGCGAAGCTCGACACCTACTTTGACCGAATTATCCGTTGCCACGTGGTGCTCGAAGCGCCCGTGGGCCATCATCGTCGGGGAGGTCCCTTCAAGGTGCGGATTGATGTCACGGTGCCCGGTTCAGAACTGGTAGTGAATCGGCATGAGGACAATGACCTGCCCGTCGCCATTCGTAACGCCTTCGATGCCATGCGTCGTCGCCTGGAAGACTATGTCCGTCAGCAGCGCGGGGACGTGAAGACCCACGAAGCACCCTTGCAGAACGGACGCGTCGCCAAACTCTTCCCCCATGAAGGCTACGGCTTTCTGGTCACCAGCGATGGGCGGGAGGTATATTTCCATAGTCACAGCGTACTCGAACCGGGATTCGAGCGCTTAACCATCGACACCGAGGTGCGGTTCGTGGAAGAGTCTGGCCAGAAAGGACCTCAAGCGAGCACCGTGCATATCAGTGCGCATTAACCCCCGAAGACCCGCCCTCTAATGGGTCTTGATCGGATTTAGCCAAAGCGGCCTGTTAGGTAAGCGGTTGTCTCCATCTGACGCGGGGCTTGGAAGAGCGTGCGCGTGTCGGCGACCTCAATCAGCCGCCCCAAATACATGAACGCCGCAAAGTCGGAGACGCGCGCGGCTTGCTGCATATTGTGCGTGACGATGATGATGGTGTAGTGGGTTTTGAGTTGGTCAATCAGCGCTTCAATTTCCGTCGTCGCATGTGGATCAAGCGCGGAGCAGGGCTCATCCATCAGCACGACATCCGGCTCTACGGCAATCGCGCGGGCAATGCACAAGCGTTGCTGCTGCCCACCCGACAGCGCCAGCGCGTTCTCGTGGAGCCGGTCTTTCATCTCACCCCAGAGGGCTGCGCGCACCAGACTGCGTTCGACAATCTCGTCCAACTGGGTGCGGTGATGGAGCCCGCGGAGCCGAGGGCCGTACGCCACATTCTCGTACACACTGAGCGGGAACGGATTCGGCTTCTGAAAGACCATGCCGATGCGCTGCCGCAGCCCGGTCACGTCCAGGTGCGGATCCAGTATTTCCACCCCGGCGTGTTTGATACTGCCGGTAATGGTGACGCCCGACGTCAGATCATTGAGGCGGTTGAGACACCGGAGCAAGGTCGATTTTCCACAGCCGGAAGGACCAATCAACGCCGTCACCTGCGTGCGCGGAATGTCGAGCGTGACATGATCTAACGTCAGGGATTTCTGGTCAAAACTCAGGCACAAGTCACGAATTTCGAGCTCCGGAGGCACGCTGGGCGTGGACACCGCTTCTTCCTCATTGCACGGAGGTGAGTGAACGGCGAGCGGCAGTGGCGACGCCTCGTGACGAAGAAGAAGCGGTGGCGTGTGACTCATGGCTCAAGCCTCTTCGCGGTCAGCAAGGGGAGTGGCGCGCGTGTTTGCTGGAGGGCAGAGGACGGCACATCATGCCCCCGGTGGCGGAGACGTGTCACCACATCGTCCAACTTGCCGAGCCGCTGCAGGGTGCAGAGGATACGTTCAACACTGCCCCAGTCGCTCCAGCCAATCTCCGGGAGTGGAAAAACGCGGAGTCTGCGGGGCAGGCATTGACAGATCGCCGTCGAAAAATTCACCGGTCGCATCTGTTCGTAGACCGTGTCGATCACCTGCGCTCGATCGGCCTGTACCACGGCCTGGCGAATCACCGCGAAGTCCGCGGACAGCTCGGGGGCGGCATGGTGGACCATGTCCCAGAGGGTGGACGCCTGGCCGACCGCGACAAACGTATTCCACACCGCGCCGCGCTCGTGGAGTAGATAAGCTTGGAGCGGGCTCGGCTTCTCCCAAAATTGCCGCACCCCAGCGGTGCGCCGCCCGTGTTCCTCTCCAGCGGGTTCGATCCAGCCATAGCCCTCTTCCATCCCGTCCGGTCTGACACCGAGGAGAATTAACTCTCCGGGAAAAGACCGGCTCTCCCTCCGTGCTTCTTCCACCGCGGCCATGAACCGATCCTCGGCCACAATGAAATGATCCGAGGGGAAAATGGCCACCGTCGCCGCGGGATCACGCTGGGAGATATAGGCGAGCGGAAGGAGAATCCCAGCCGCAGTGTCGCGTCCGCGCGGCTGCACGATCACATTCTCCACGGGCCAGTGCGCGAGTTGGGCGGCGGCTTCCTGCTGGTGGTCACGACTCACCACGACGAGAATGCGCTCGCGTGGGATCCATCGTTCCACGCGCGCCAAGGTGTGCTCAAGCATGGACCGCTTGCCGATGACCGCGCAAAACTGTTTGATGCCACGTCCTCCACATAATTGCGTCAAAAAGGCCCGCACCCGTGTGCCCTCGCCGCCGGCGAGCACGACTGCCCACAAGTGCTGTCTCTCATTGCCAGCCATATCTCCTCCTGTATGAAAATGTTGTACTCACGATGGTGCTACGATTTGTGGTTGAGATCAGTGTTATACGTACACAGCCTTCGCAAACGCCATGCCGCCCGCGGCGGCACAGTGCGCTGGCACCGCATGGAGGGACAGGAACTCTGACGGAAGGCCGACAGGTACGCTGCGAGGTGATAGTTCCTCATCCACTGTGACAGCGTCATGTCGTGAGCATGACAAGTGTGTGATGTGATGACGAGAAGACCGCGGTCTCCCCCGCGGTGACCTCCGCGCCCGGGCTACGCGGGAAGTTTCGTTAAAAGCACGACCCGTGATTTTTTCGCGCTTGCGCGCGAATCGTGCGCGCAGTTCACCATGCTGTTGTTCCGCTCCATTTGTCACACAAACATCACACCCATGTCATTGAAGGGCAATACAAGAGAGGTGAATATGGCACCACACGAGAAAGGAGCGACAACATGGCACATGAAACAACCTCAAACGGAGGCAGCACCATCGGTGCTGCTGGGACGGCGGTCAAGGATGGGATCGTGGGCAGCCTCAAGGGACTCAACGAGATTGAGGCTGAGATTGTTAGTTTGGTACGTAATACCGTCTCGAACGCGCTGCGCGCCACCGGCTCGATCGCGACCGAAGGCCTCACAGTGACCAAGGATGTCGTGCAAGGCGCGCTGCAAGCGACGGAAGAGGTGGGCGCCGGTCTCATGCTCAGTGTGAAGAGCGTGGCCAAGGGCGTGGTCATGGGGGTGGGTGATGTCGGGGGTGATATCCTGAGTGGGGCCGAACAGGTGGCCAAAGGCATCGTGACCGGAGCCGGAGCAATCGGGGCCGATGTCGCGGTGGCTGCCAGTCGCGCGGTCCATGGGGCGATCGAGGCGGCGCAAGAGATTGGAGGGGATGTGGGTGGCGTCACCAAGGCGGCGGTCACCGGAGCCGTCGAGGCCGCGGGTACCATCGGGAACAGTGCGGTCCGGGCGGTGAGGGATGTGTTAGTCGGCGCGGTATCGGGAGTAAAGGATGTTATGAGCAGCGTGCTTCCACGGACGTCTTCGTCCCCAGACCCATCTCAGCCGGAAACGACGAAGGGGCGCAAGGCGTCGTGACGCGGGGTGGCTGTTCTGCGGCCAAGGAGAGAAGCTCTTTGTGATCCAGACGATCCATGCCACCCTCGCGGGACGAGCGCGGTACAAAGTCCCCGGTCTCTATCGCTCGACCGCTGTCCAGCAATGGCTTGAAGCGCGGCTCACCCGCACCGACGGTATCCACCAGGTGACGGCAAACCCGTTGACGGGGAATGTGTTGGTGCTCTATGACGGGCACCGTTCGGTAGCCGACATCGCGACATTGATTGCCCAGCTCATGCGTGAGCCGCAGGCGGCGCCGTCGCACTCCACCGGTAACGGCACCGCACCTCCACCCAAACCGGTCGCGGCCCCGCTCTCAGCATACGCCGGTGAGGCCCGACCACGACCGACCGCGCTGCCGTCGCAGCCCAGAGCGTTGCGCAAGCTGATCTCGCGTGCGGCAACACCGCAGGACAAAGACTGGCACGCCATGTCGGATACGGCAGTCCTCGCATCCTGGCAGACTCCACGTGACTGCGGGCTGTCGCAGTCGCAAGCACAGGAGCGGCTCCACACCTACGGTCCGAATATGTTGCCCGAGGCCGTGCCCCGTTCCGAGTGGAGCCTGCTGCTCAACCAGTTCCTCTCGCTCCCGGTGGCCTTACTCGCGGCTTCCGCCGGTATTTCGTTCTTCACCGGTGGGATGGTTGACGCGGTCGTCATCCTGGGTGTGGTCACCGTCAACGCCGCCATCGGCTACGTCACGGAAAGTCAGTCCGAGAAAACCATGCAGTCACTCAAACACTTGGTGACTCCCGCCGCGCTCGTCCTGCGGGACGGGCAACCGCGAGAAGTCTCCGCCACGGAGGTGACACCTGGAGACCTCCTGGTGCTGAAACCTGGCAGTTATGTCGCGGCGGATAGTCGGCTGGTGGACGTCCAGCGGCTGAGCGTGGACGAATCCGCGTTGACGGGCGAAAGTCTGCCCGTGCACAAAACCACAGGTCCCGTGCCAGACAGGGACGTGCCACTCGCTGATCGCGTCAATATGGTGTACATGGGCACCCTGGTGACGAGCGGCCAAGGAGTCGCGGTCGTCGTGGCCACCGGGCGCTTCACGGAAATCGGCAAGATTCAAGCGTTGGCTGGCGAGGCCCGGACGCCGGACACGCCGATGGAACGCCAGCTCTCCGACCTGAGCACCCAACTCGTGCTGCTCTCCGGCGTGGTGTGTGGGGTCGTGTTTGGGATCGGCGTGGTGCGCGGGTATGGGGTGGCGACCATGCTCACGAGCACCATTGCCCTGGCCGTGGCGGCAGTCCCCGAAGGGCTGCCGACCGTCGCGACAACGACGCTGGCCTTGGGCATTCGCACCATGCGCCACCAACGCGTGCTGATCCGTCGCCTGGATGCGGTGGAAACCTTAGGCTGTGTGCAAACCATCTGCCTGGATAAGACCGGCACTTTGACCCTCAATCGTATGTCCGTCGTCGCCGTGTACGCCGGCATGCGACGCGTACGGATGGTCGAGAACCGGTTCCTGGTGAACGACGTGCAAATTGACCCACGGGCGTGCGAAGACCTCACAACGCTCGCGCGGGTGTGTGTCTTGTGCAGCGAAACGGTCATTGAGCAGCGCGACGGAACTTACGGCGTGCACGGGTCCGCCACGGAAACCGCGTTGATTCTCTTGGCGATCAACGCCGGCGTTGAGGTCCTGCGCCTGCGGGCCGACTTTCCCACGCTACGGGTCACGCTGCGGGCCGAAGATCGGAACTATATGCGCACCGTGCACGACATGCCACCGGGCAACGACAGCGCCGCGCCGGAGTCCTCACTCTTTGTCGCGGTCAAAGGAAGTCCGAGCGAAGTGCTCGCCCTGTGCAGCTCGCAGCTCAGGGACGGGCAACAACTTCCCTTGACCGACGAGGATCGCTTGGCCATTGACACCGCGAACGACCGCATGGCTGGGGAAGCGCTCCGCGTGTTAGGTGCTGCCTACGGCTACGTGGCCAAGGACACCGCGCCACCTGATCTTCATAATGGACTGACCTGGCTTGGCCTCGTTGGCATGGCCGACCCGGTCCGCGTTGGGGTGCACGACGTTATCGCCGGCTTTCATCAGGCTGGCATTGATACCGTCATGATCACGGGGGATCAAAGCCCGACCGCCTATGCCATTGGCAAGGAGCTCGCGCTCAGTCGCAACGGTCCCCTGGAGACCCTGGATTCGACCCACCTGGCGAATCTCGCTCCGGACGTGATCTCCGCCCTGGCGCAGAAGGTCCACGTCTTCGCGCGCGTGAGCCCCGCGCATAAGCTGCAAATCGTCCAGGCCTTACAACGGGCAGGGAGAGTCGTGGCGATGACCGGCGACGGGGTGAATGACGGACCGGCACTGAAAGCCGCCGACATTGGCATCGCGATGGGGCGTACTGGGACGGACGTGGCGCGTGAGGTCGCCGATGTCGTGCTGGAAGACGATAATCTGGACACGATGCTGGTCGCCATCAGTGAAGGCCGCACCATCTACCGCAATATCCGCAAAGCCGTGCATTTTTTACTCGCCACGAATTTGAGTGAGATCATCGTGATGTCAACGGCCATGAGTACCGGTCTTGGCCAGCCGCTCAACGCCATGCAACTGCTGTGGATCAATCTGATCTCGGACATCTTGCCGGGACTCGCCTTAGCCCTGGAGCCCCCGGAGCCCGATGTGCTCACCCAAGCGCCCAGGAACCCGGCTGACCCGATCCTCTCGGCCGCCGACCTGCGCCGCATTGGCCTGGAGTCGGCGGTTATCTCGACTGGTACTCTCGGAGCCTATGGCTACGGTTTGCTACGCTACGGCATGGGACCACAGGCAGGGACCCTAGCCTTCACGACGCTGACCGTCGGCGAGTTACTCAATGCGATTACGGCACGATCCGAACGCCACGGGGTCTTCGCGCACACCGCCCTGCCGCCGAACCCATATCTGACCATCGCGCTCCTTGGCTCCTTCGGCCTCCAAGCCTTAACCCTGCTTGTTCCTGGGTTGCGGACCCTGTTAGGCATCACCCCGATCTCGTGGGTGGACGGCCTCGTCATTGGCGCGGGCACGCTCTTGCCATTTCTCGCCAATGAAGCGACCAAGACGCTGCGCGGCGCGGGCGCGGCGGGCGCCAATGCGACGAGGGAAGACCCAAGGAGCGCGGTGATATATGGAAGATCTCACACGACGAGTGAAAGAGGACGCAACGATGAGCACGGGGAACGCTCCGGATACAAACCACGACCCCCTCTCTGAAACCGCGGCCCAACATCTGGTGCGCGAGGTCCCGATCACGCGGGCGGAAGAGTCGGTGGGCGTTTTCCTGTCACGATTGCTGGGACATTCCTACGGTGCGGCGGGGACGGTGTACGCGGTCGATGTCACGGGCAAGCTCCAAGGGGTGGTGCGGTGGGCGGACATGCTCTCGCAACCCCCGGAGCGACTCGTGGGCGAGATTATGATGGCACCCCCACCGACGGTGTCCCTCAACGAGGATCAAGAGCAGGTCGCGGGTGTCGCCATCCAACACGGCGTGGCGGAGGTCCCTGTGGTGGATGCACGGGGACGATTTCTCGGCGTGGTGCCGCCGCTGGCGCTGATTGAAATTCTCCGTCGCGAGCATATCGAAGATCTGCATCGCTTTGCCGGGATTCTGAGCGAGAACTCGCACGCTCGGAGTGCCCTGGAGGCGCCCGTGTTACGCCGGACTCGCGATCGGCTGCCCTGGCTGCTCGTGGGGCTGGTCGGCAGCATGTTGGCGACCTGGGTCGTCTCCCGGTTCGAGCAGGCGCTGGCCGCACGGGTGACCATCGCCTTCTTCGTGCCGGGGTTGGTGTATTTGGCGGATGCGATTGGGACCCAAACCGAGGCCGTCGCCGTGCGGGGGTTGTCCTTCAGTAACGCCTCCTTGCGGGTTTTGCTCGCTGGGGAACTGAAGGTGGGATTACTGCTCGGCCTGATTCTGGGTGGGATGATTTTTCCCGTGGTGTGGCTGGTTTTTGGTGACGTGCGTCTTGCCATCGCTGTGGCGCTTGCGCTCTTGGCCGCGGGTGGGATCGCCACGAGTATCGGGCTGTTCTTACCGTGGCTGTTATCCCAGATGGGCAAGGATCCGGCCTTCGGCTCCGGCCCGGTGGCGACCATCATTCAAGACGTGCTGAGTTTGCTGATTTATTTTACGATTATCTCCTTGTTAGGGTAATCACGCGAGCACGCGCCGCTCAGACAGGGAAGAGCACAGACCATGAGCAACCTACACCAGCACTATTTTCTTCCCCGTGACATCGACGGGAGTGAGCAGCTTTTCGCGCTCGCCTTGGATCTGCAATGGTCCTGGAGTCATGCGGCGGACGAGTTGTGGAAACAACTTGACCCCGAGCTGTGGCGTCTCACGCGTAATCCCTGGGTCGTGATTCAAACGGTCTCTCGCACGAAGCTGAAGGCCTTGAGTGAGGACCCTGCTTTCCGCCAGCACCTCGCGGCACTCACGCGTCGCCAGCAAGAGCATGCCCAGGCTCTCGCCTGGCACCAACACAACCATGCGCATCAGCCGCTGAGCACCGTAGCTTATTTCAGCATGGAGTTCATGCTGAGCGAGGCGTTGCCCATCTATTCCGGCGGGTTGGGCAACGTCGCGGGCGATCAACTCAAGGCCGCGAGTGACTTGGGCGTACCGGTGGTGGGGGTTGGACTGTTGTATCAGCAAGGGTACTTCCGCCAGGTGTTGACTGCGGAGGGCGCGCAACGGGCGTTGTACCCGTACAATGACCCGATGCAGCTTCCCATTACCCCCGTACGCGACGAGTATGGCGAGTGGGTGCGTCTAGAGATTGTGCTGCCGGGAGCGCGTCTCTGGCTGCGCGCTTGGCAAGTGCAGGTAGGCCGAGTGAAGCTATATTTGCTCGACAGTAATGACCCCGCGAACATGCCGGCGGAGCGCGGGCTCATCAGCGAACTGTACGGCGGCGGACCAGAAGTCGGCCTGGTGCAAGAGTTGTTGCTGGGCATCGGTGGGTGGCGGCTGCTGCATACGCTGGGCCTGCGTCCCGAAGTCTGTCATCTCAATGAAGGTCATGCGTCGTTCGCCATCCTGGAGCGCGCGCGGATGTTGATGCAGGCTTCCCGCCTCCCCTTCGCGGTCGCCCTGTCTATTACGCGAGCGGGGAATGTGTTTACCACGCATACGCCGGTGGCGGCGGGCTTCGAGCGTTTTTCACCGGAGTTGATCAAACGCTACCTCAGCGCGTATGCGCGAGACGAGCTGGGCGTTGAGATTGAGGATGTGCTGGCGCTGGGGCGTGCGAATGCGGCTGATGCTCAGGAGCCATTTAATATGGCCTATTTCGCTCTGCGCGGCAGCGGAACCGTGAACGGCGTGAGTCGGTTACACGGGGAAGTGAGTCGGCGCATTTTTCAGCGGCTCTTTCCACGGTGGCCGGCGGGCGAAGTCCCGGTTGACCATGTCACCAATGGCATTCACGTGCCGTCGTGGGACTCCGCGGAAGCCGACACGGTGTGGACGGAGGCCTGTGGACCGGATCGTTGGCGGGGAACAATGGATGCCGTTGGCGATAACCTGCGGCGCGTCCCCGATGCGACCCTGTGGCGAATGCGCACGGCGGCTCGCGCCCAACTGGTCTCCTACGCCCGGGAACGCTTGGCTCGGCAACTGGCTGCCGCTGGAGCCCCGCCAGCGGAAGTGGCATGGGCCGCGCGGATCTTTGATCCGAACGCCTTGACCCTGGGGTTTGCCCGGCGGTTCGCCACCTACAAGCGGCCGCACCTTCTTCTGCATGATCCTGACCGGCTCGCGCGTCTCCTCACCACTCCCGCCCGTCCCGTGCAACTCATTATCGCGGGCAAGGCGCATCCACAGGACCAACCGGGACAGGAGATTGTGCAAGCCTGGACGCGCTTCATTCGCCAACCCCACATTCGCGCGCATGCCATCTTTTTGAGTGACTATGACATGTTACTGACCGAAAACCTGGTGCAAGGTGTGGATGTATGGCTCAACACCCCACGCCATCCGTGGGAGGCGAGCGGGACCAGCGGCATGAAAGTCTTAGTGAATGGCGGCCTGAATCTCTCTGAACTCGATGGGTGGTGGGCGGAAGCGTACACCCCAGAGGTGGGGTGGGCCCTTGGTGATGGGCACGAACATCAGGATGAAGCCGAGTGGGATGGCGTGGAAGCCGATGCCCTGTACGCGCTGCTCGAAGAGGAAGTGATCCCCGCGTTTTACGACCGCGACGAGCGGGGATTACCCACGGCGTGGGTGACGCGCATGCGCGAGAGCATGGCCCGGCTCACCCCGCGCTTTTCCGCCAACCGCACTGTTCGTGAGTATACGGAACGGTATTATCTCCCGGCGGCGGTGGCGTACCAGAACCGGCTAGAGGAGGGCGGAGCCCTCGGCGCGCGGTTGCTGCACTGGCAGCACTCCCTCCGGTCTGGGTGGCCCACGGTTCATTTTGGCGATTGCCAGGTGACCACCGTCAACGGCGAGCACCTCTTTCACGTTCAGGTCTACCTCGGCGAGGTGAGCGTGAATACCGTGCGCGTGGAACTGTATGGTGACGGCCACAAGGGCGATGGCCCACTCCATGCACCCATGATCCCAAGCGAGCCATTAATTGGCGCTGTCAATGGGTATCTGTTTACCGCGCGCGTGTCGGCGGATCGCCCCGCGTCGGATTACACGCCGCGCGTCGTTCCGTATCACCCCCAGGCCGCGATTCCTCTAGAGGCCGCGCAGATCCTCTGGCGGGAGCCGGGAACAACGACAACAACCTTGTGAATGAGGACACCCATGAAAGTTGGCATTGTCGGTAGTGGGATGGTCGGCAGCAGCGCCGCGTATGCGCTGGTGATGAGCGGCGTTGCCAGTGAAGTGACGCTGGTCGACCTTAACGAGAAACTCGCCCACGCGCACGCGGAAGATCTTCTTCATGCCACGCCGTTCGCTTCCCCGGTCCGCATCTCGGCGGGTGGCTACACGCATCTCAGCGAGGCAACGATCGTGCTGTTGTGTTGTGGCGTCGCTCAGCAGCCCGGCGAAACGCGGCTACAACTGCTGGAGCGCAACGCCGCCGTCTTTCTCCAGGTGGTCCCCCAGGTGGTCGCACAGGCGCCCGATGCGGTCCTCGTTGTCGCATCCAACCCCGTGGATATCATGACCGCTGTGGTGACAAGAATCGCGCATCTCCCGCGTGGCCGCGTCCTGGGCTCGGGGACGCTGCTTGATACCGCGCGTTTCCGCACCCTCCTCGGGGAGCACATCGGCGTCTCTTCTCACTCGATCCACTCCTATGTGCTCGGGGAGCACGGTGACTCGGAAGTATTGGTGTGGTCAAGCATTCACATTGGCGGCATCGCCGTGAGGGCCTTCGCCGAACAAGTTGCTCGTCCCATCACGGACAGTGTCAAGGCGCGAATTGACGAGAGCGTTCGACGCGCGGCCTATCGCATCATTGCGGGGAAGGGTGCGACGTACTACGGGATCGGTGCGGGCCTTGCCCGCATCGTGCGGGCAGTACGCAATGACGAGCGGGCGGTGTTGACCGTATCCGCCCCGATTGAGGGGTGGGGGACGCTTGATGGCGTCTGTCTTTCGCTTCCTCGTGTCTTAGAGGGTGTCTAAAAAGTCGGGATTTGTACTTCGACAGGCTCAGTACAAACGGGGAAACCCCAACGAATATAGGACGCATCCCGTTCACCCTGAGCTTGTCGAAGGGTGAACGGCGGCTTTTTAGACACGCTCTTAGGCGCCCGGGGGATTGAAGCGACGTTGCAGCCCGACCTCTCCGTGGAGGAAGAGAAGGCCCTGCGACAGAGCGCCCACATTTTGCAGGAAGCGGCGCGCTCCATAACGGAAAAACGCTAACCAAGACTCGGATACTCCCTCCTCCACGGTGGGACTCTGTCCCACTCATCCTGAGCGGGTGATGAGCCGTGGAGGTTGCAAGCTCCTCCCGTGGCACCGATAGCGTCACAGACTGACAG
>JANMSE010000367.1:0-2927 GCA_031389045.1 Deltaproteobacteria bacterium
GTGTCACGACTCAAACGCTGGAGACTGCTTATTCCGCTGTCTTTAAAATCAAATTCTACCCGGATGCTTTGCCGCGTTTGTGACACAAGTGCATCACGGGCAAAAAGGCCATTAAGAACCATATCCTGTGCGCAACTCGGCCAGCAGCTCTGGCGGAGTAAACGACGTGAACAAATCTACATAACGGCGCGTGCTTTCCTGCCCTTCGACGAGTGCACTGCGGTAGTCCGGGTCAATGAACATGAAGAAGATGAACACACTGCGCGCATTATCCGCTGGATGACCGTGCTCCTTGAGTAAAGTGCGATACCGCTGCACTCGGTTCCTGACCTCGGCATGGGGCGCGGTGAGCCAGGGCACCACAAAGGCGTTATCCCCCGCGATTCCCGCGGCCTCGAACGCCTCCAGACTCAGCGTCCCGCGATAGATTGGGGGATACGGTTTCTGCAGCGGCTTTGGCGAAAGCGAGAGTTCGGGGATTTGCCAGAATTTGCCTTCGTAGGAGAAGCTCTCTTGCGTCCACGCCTGGCGAATGATTGCGAGCGACTCCGCATAGCGCGCCTGGCTCTCCTGCGGTGGGATGCGAAATCCCTCGAAATGCTTGGGAATCACTCCACGCCCAACCCCAAAGTTGAGTCGCCCGCCGCTGAGGATGTCGAGCATGGCGAAGTCCTCGGCCTTGCGGAGCGGGTGCTCAAACGGCAGCAGACTAATCGCGCTACCAAGGCGCATGCGGGTGGTCTCCCGCGCCAGTGCCGTGAGAAAGAGCTGCGGACTCGGACATATCCCAAACGAGTAAAAGTGCTCTTCCCCCATCCACACGGAATCAAATCCCAGCTTCTCCGCGTAGATCACAAAGTCCAGCGTCTCTTGATAATAGACAACCTCATTCTGACGGTCGGGAAAAAAGTCAAACAGCGTGAACAGTCCAAATTGCATGATGATCCTCCTGACTTTTCTCTTGTCTCTGTTTCTACGGTGGAATGGCACCCCACTACGACGGTCGCATGGTCACCACGATCTTGCCGATTTGCGCATCGCTCAGCATGTACGCATGCGCATCGGCGATCTGCTCAAACGGAAATGTGCGGTCGAGCACTGGCTTGAGCGTCCCCGTGGTAAAAGCACTCAACAGATCGGTAGCGAATCGCTCACTACACATCAATGCTTCTTCCGTCGTGCGGGTGCGGAAGGTGACACCGATGATGCTGGCACGCTTGCGTGCGATCTCGTCAAGGTTACAGTCGCCAACCTGACCCGCGTTACGTCCAACGCTCACCAGCCGCCCTTTGATTGCTAGTACCCGGATATTATCAGCGAGCATCGCCCCCCCAACTTGGTCGATGATCACATCAATACCGTGCTGATTTGTCGCTGTAAGAACAGCCTCTACCCAACCTGCCTGACTGGTATTGATAACTTCATGTGCACCAAGCGCCCGTAGCGTATCGCCTTTGGCCGCCGACCTCGTTGTCGCCATCACCGGTTGCGCACCGAGAACACGCGCGATCTGAATCGCCGCCGTGCCGACACCCGAGGCACCAGCAGTGACGAGCACGGACTCGCCCGCCTTGACCGCGGCAGCACTGACGATGGCATCGTGCGCAGTGACAAAGACATTCGGGATGGCAGCAGCCTCAGCCCATGACATACCGTCGGGAATCCGCATTAAGGCGCGCTGAGACACCACGGTATATTCGGTGTAGCCAACACCACGCGCCATGATGCGATCCCCGGGTGTCCATCCGCTTACTCCCTCACCGAGTGCAGCAATTTCGCCGGCGAACTCAATGCCCGTGCGCATCGGCTTGATCGCTGGATTGTCTGACCGCAGGAGTGGACGCGCGAGCAGCTCGCCGCGATTGGTCCCCGCGGCATGCACGGCCACGAGAACCTCGCCAGGCCCCGGAGTTGGTACGGGGATCTCGCGGAACTCGTATACTCCGCCCTCTGGCCCAGGAACAACGAATAGTGCTTTCATGGTCCGAGTCATCGTGAAATATCTCCTTTTGAGCAAACTGTTGTCTTCGTACCTACGCTGTGCGGAAACCTTTAGATCGAAACACCAAGATTGGCAAATGACTTCTCATGGTTGAAGTCGTGAAACTGTGTTAGACGGTTCGACGTGAGCCGCGAGTGGATCCGCGGAGGAGTCCTCTCGATCAAACCGTCATAGTGAGATGTATGGCAACAAAGTCACGCTCAATGACGAAAAGGCGAAGTTAGGTCTTGTAGTCAAAGTGGCGGAAGAAGTATGGGGTGCAGATTAGTAGATCGTCCAACGAAGGGAACCAGCGGATGAAATTTTCCGAAGTGATGGCGCAAGCGCTCGCCTGGCTGCAGCGTGACGGGCGAGTGTCGTATCGGGCGCTGAAACTAGAGTTTGACCTGAACGATGACGTGCTTGACGCTCTCAAGGATGAACTCATTGAGGCCAAACGTCTGGCCGTTGACGAGAACGGCAAAGTGTTGGTGTGGGTCGGCGGGGAACGCAAAGCTGAATCGGAGAATCGGGGAACCGGAGAAACGGAGACAAAGCGAGTAATCCAAAATTCTCAAGGGTGGAATGTCGAATTCCGAACTACCCAACCCCTAGCACCTAGCACCCAACACCTAGCGGAGCGGCGGCAGTTGACGGTGATGTTCTGTGACTTAGTGGGCTCCACTACGCTCTCCGAGCAACTTGACCCCGAAGAGTACCGCACGGTGGTGCGCGCCTATCAAGAGACCTGCACCACGGTGATCCAACGCTATGACGGACACCTTGCTCAACATTTGGGCGATGGCTTGCTGGTCTACTTCGGCTATCCAGCCGCCCACGAGGACGATGCCCAGCGCGCCGTGCGGACGGGGTTGGAGATTGTTGGGGCCTTTGCCGTGGCATGGTGAGGGCGGTCAATTATGCAAGCGGCTCTTGCACAATTGAC
>JANMSE010000380.1:0-1870 GCA_031389045.1 Deltaproteobacteria bacterium
ATTGGCGGATTGCGCATGATCGACGGTAACCAAGCGGACGATAAAATCATCGCGGTGCTGCGTGACGATGCGGTCTATGGCAACTGGCGCGCGATCTCCTATTGTTCGACCACTCTGGTGGAGCGGCTGCGTCACTACTTCCTGACGTATAAGGACGCGCCTGATGCGACGGAGCGTCGGTGTGAAATTGTGCACGTCTACGATCAACACGAAGCCTATGAGGTGATTCTCCGCAGTCAGAAGGACTATCGTGAGGAGTTTGGCGAACCCGATGGGCAGCTTCCTCTCACTCGGCGGAAGAGGGGAGAAGTCAAAAGTCAAAGGGCAAAAGTGAGGAAGACGAGGACTGAGGGGAAAAAGGCAAAAAGCAAAAGGACGAACAACAAGGACGAGAGCTGGGAGCTGGGGATGAGATTTTCCAACCCCTAACCCCCAGCCCCTAGCACTCAGAATCTTATTCGCCCGCGAACCACCGTCGGGGGTTATCCACCAACATCGTGCGAATCTTCGCTTCACTCACCCCAGCTTCCCGCATTTGTGGGATCAGGTTTTTGAACAGGTGAGTCGGATGATAATTGGCGAGAAGATGCTGCTGCTCTGGCGGGACGACCATCGCGCGTCCCTTGAAACAGCCCACCGAGTCGTGCGAGAGGACAATGCGATCGGTGTACCCGACCCCGCAGAGGCCGATCACCGAGGCGAGCCGTAATTTGTCCGGCAAGATGATCTCCAGGCCAAACCGGTCACAGCCCAGATATGCGCCGTGGTCCATGATCGCGGAGTGATACGCGAGATTCGCGGTATCGCCACTATGCCCAACGATCACCCGTCTGGGATCGACGCCTTCACTCTGAAAGAGCGCGAGTTGCTCAAGGCCGAGCATCGCTTCATCGGTATGGGTGGTGATCGGCGCGCCCGTCGCTTTGTGCGCGCGCGCGGCGGCGCGCAAACACATGTCCTCGTATGGCGTGATATGGGGCCGTCCGACTTCGTCCTTGAGAACGCCGGTTGCGCATTTGATGAAGCCCGCCTTGACGCCCGTATCGCCAATTCCCTCGGTGAGTTCGTGGGTGTACAGCTCCGCGATTTCATCCGCGCCCGTGCCAAAGTGTTGATAGAACTTGAAATAGGCCCCGCCCAGGTCTTCTTTATAGAGACCAGTAGCGCAGATCACCCGCAGACCCGACTTCACCGAGGCTTCCGCCATGAACTCCGGGTCGCGCCCCAAATCCGACGGACATGGATCCATGAATGTTCCCACGCCGAGCGACTTCAGCTCCTTCAAGCGGTCAACGCATATCGTCATGGCTTCGTTGCGTTTGAAGCCCTTGACGACGATACTGTCCGCTTCCCAGCCGGACCACGCAATCAAGAGATGTTCATGGACCAGCGTGGTCCCCAATTCCTGCGGCGTGCAGGTGCCGGTGACGGTGTTGATCTTGTTCGGCATACATTTCTCCTTTTTTCACTCTCCACTCTCAACTGTTCACTCTTCACTACTCTCAGTATTTCACCACGAACCCGACAAACTCCCCCGCTGTCTCTTGCCATTCAACCTTGACATCAGTGACGGCTGCTCCCCGCGGCCCACTGTGACACCAAGTGACAAGCTGCTCAAGTTTTGGTTTCTCACCCTCGGCGATCAATTCGACATTGCCGTCCGCGCAATTGCGTACCCAACCAGCGAGACCCAGTTGTCGGGCACGATCCCGTGTGGACGCACGGAAATATACTCCTTGCACCCGACCACGCACAATCACGCGAACTCGCTGAAGCATCGTGACGGGTTTCTATACGAGATTGCTGTTGGGAGCGAGGGCGGGAAGGCGGCAAGAGCGCTTCGTAACCGGGGTTTTGCATCTAGCCTTTG
>JANMSE010000122.1:0-1675 GCA_031389045.1 Deltaproteobacteria bacterium
GGGACCACGGGTGAATCCGATGTGGGTGCCATCGTAGGCGCGCCCGACGTGGGAGAAGGGAAAGGAACCGATCAGCCGTTGCGACAGCCGCGCGTTCTTGAGCCAATCGAGCGTGGGGTCTTTCGACAACACCTCGTTGCCTTCGGAGAAATCGAACCGTCCCCCTTTGAGCATCAGGCCCTCGACGCCCACTTTCTTCAAGGTGATGTAGGCTTGTTTGAGGAAGATGTTGGTGTCGTTGCGCCGCCGATTATGGGCGAAATAGACCGCGCCGAGACCCAGCGCCCCTTTCGGGGCGGGCGCGACGGACTCGTCTGGCAGATTGACTAGCGAGGAGTTCTGCGCCTCGAAGACCACGTCGAAGGCATCGTCCTTCCAGGACACCATGCCCCGCGCGACCGAGCCCATGAAATTGTAGTTGCTTTCGTAGGGGCCTTTGTCGTCGAACCAGCCCCAAAACTCGCCGCGTAAACGGAGACTGCCGCTCACGGACAGTTTAGGGGAAATGTGTGACAGGACATATTCGCTCCGTGCCGTGGCGGGAATACTACCGAGCGTCGCTATGCTCGTGAGCACCACGAGTGAACGTCGGATAACTGACCTCATCCTCTTCCTCCTTCTCCGTGTCTGGTAATGCAGTGCCGGATTCTAAAAAGCTTAACAGTTGGTCGCGGGCAGGGTAGTAAGCGGGGTGTTCGAGAATTTTGCCGCGCACGCGGGGGCGGGGCAGGGGCACCCGCATGATGCCGCCAATGGTCGCGGCGGGCCCAGTGGTCATCATCACGATGCGGTCGGCGAGCAAGAGGGCTTCATCCACGTCGTGGGTGACCATGAGCACGGTTTTGCGGGTGCGCTCGCAGAGTTGCACGAGATGATCTTGCAGCTCAAAGCGGGTGAGGGCATCAAGCAGGCTAAACGGTTCGTCGAGCAGGAGCACCTGGGGTTCGACAGCGAAGGCGCGGGCGATGCCAACGCGCTGGCGCATGCCGGCGGAGAGTTCCTCTGGCATGCAGTCGCCGAGCCCATCCAAGCCGACTTGCGTGAGGTAGCGGTCGGCGACGTGTCCTCGTTCGTCGGGGGTGCGTGCTCCGTCACGCGGTTCAATGGCCAGCAGCAGATTGTCCCGCACGCTCATCCACGGCAGCAGGGCGGCGGATTGAAACACCACCCCCCGGTCACGTCCCGGACCGGTGACTTCCTTGCCGGCGACGATCACATTGCCCGACGTTTCCTGGTTCAGCCCCATCAAAATCGAGAGCACCGTGGATTTGCCGCACCCGGAGTGTCCAACGATGCACACGAATTCTCCGGCCCGGACCTTCAAGGTGAAATCTCTGACGATCACCGCCGGGCCGGTTGGCGCGGGGTACTCTTTGCGTATTTTCCACAGTTCGATCATCCACGGGTCCATCGTGTCCGCCTCCGATACGCGGGTTATCCTTCCGGCTTCAGGGCCGGGTTCAGGGCGAGGGCGGGGCGTTTCACTTCGGGTGATGCCACCGCCTCGTGTTCGTCGTGATACTTTTCCCCTTCCAAGAATCGCACGATAGCCCGACGCGCCTGCTGGTATTCCGGGACCAGGCTGAGCCGGTGACGGCTGCGTGGGCGGGGAAGGGTGATGTCAATCGGCTGGCCCAAGGTCGCCGCCGGGCCTCGTGTCAGAGGATACACTCGG
>JANMSE010000427.1:0-5949 GCA_031389045.1 Deltaproteobacteria bacterium
CAGCGGCGTCCGTGCTGACGACCACGATCGGCGCGATGGTCGATCAGCTTGTTCGCTCTTCATCAAACGGCACGGCGGTCACGCTCAAGGCCCCCGCCGCTAGCCGTCGCCGACAGGCACAACAGTCATCGTCCTTTAATAGTGTGCACGATCAGTGGCTCTACCGGTTGCGCACGGGCGACGGCACGATGGATGGAGAGGCGGAGACCTTATCCCAGTTTGTCGAGCAGATTGGAGAATGGCAGCGCCCCATCGCGGTTGAGGCGGCCACCCCATTCCGCTTATGTTTGCGATTGGAAGAGCCCCCGGCTCCCGGTGAAGAGAGCTTAGGACGTGGCCACGCCACTGGTGGCCACGCCACGAGTGGCCGCGCCACGAGTGGCCGCGCCAAGCGTGAAGATTGGTATGTCCGGTATTTACTGCAAGCGACCGATGACCCCAGTCTGCTGCTGGAAACCCAACAAGTGTGGGGGACCACCAATGGCACCGCCACGGGTGGCACCGCCACGAGTGGCCGTGCCAAAAATGGCACCGCCACGGGTGGCACCGCCGCGCTCCAGCAGCACAATGACTTTAACGTGCGGGAATACTTGCTGGGAGCCTTGGGGCAAGTGACTGGAATTTGTCCCGAAGTGGAGACGAGTCTCAAGACCGCGACGCCTCAGGGCTATGCGCTAGATACCACTGGTGCGTATCAGTTCCTCACGGACAAGGCGCAAGCGCTCGAACTGTGTGGGGTGCGTGTGCTCCTGCCCGCCTGGTGGACACGGAAAGGGACGAAACTCCGCCTGACGGCGCGTGCCCAGGTGCAGAGCCCACGGCTGCGCGGCAACAGCGGGCTCTCGCTTGATGCGATCGCCGAGTTTCACTGGCAAGTGGCGTTGGGGGATGAGGTCCTCTCACTAGAGGAACTTCAGGCGCTGGCCACGCTCAAACAACCCCTCGTGCGTGTCCGCGGCCAGTGGGTACAGATGAGCGCGGCGGAGATTGAGACCGCGCTCGCCTTCTGGAAAAACCAGGCGGCGACACGGGCCTCGGTCCGTGACGTGGTCCGCATGGCGCTGGGTGCTGGGCAGCCACCGGGTGGGATGGAACTCGACGGGGTGACGGCGGAGGGGTGGATCGCCGAGTTGCTGGACCAACTTGACGGGCGCGTGCCCTTTACGGAGTTGTCGCCCCCGCCGGGGTTTCACGGCACGTTACGGCCCTATCAGGCGCGCGGATATTCGTGGCTGGAGTTTCTCCACCGCTGGGGACTGGGGGCCTGTCTGGCCGATGACATGGGGTTAGGAAAAACGATTCAGACGTTGAGTCTGCTCCAACGAGAATGGGAAGGCGGCCACAAACGTCCAGTATTATTGATCTGCCCCACTTCGGTGGTAGGGAATTGGTCCAAGGAAGCGGCTCGCTTTACGCCGGACTTACCGGTGCTCGTGCATCACGGCCTGACCCGGACTAAAAGTGCGGAGTTCACGACCGCCGCCCAGCAACACGCGCTGGTGCTCTCGAGCTATGCCTTGTTGCACCGTGACTTCGCGATATTGAAAGAGGTACCGTGGGCCGGGGTGATTCTGGATGAAGCGCAGAACATTAAGAACCCAGAAACCAAACAAGCCAAAGCCGCGCGTACGCTCGTGGCGGACTATCGTGTGGCCCTCACCGGCACGCCGGTCGAGAATAACATCGGTGATCTGTGGTCGATCATGGAGTTCCTCAATCCGGGCTTCCTGGGCAACCAGAGCGAGTTCAAGCGCCGGTTTTTTGTCCCGATTCAGGCGCGGCGCGACCCGGATGCCGTCACGCAACTGAAGCGCTTGACGGGACCGTTCATCTTGCGGCGACTCAAGACCGACAAGAGTATCATCGCCGACCTGCCCGAAAAAATGGAGATGAAAGTCTTTTGCACGCTCACCAAGGAGCAAGCCTCGCTCTACGCGGCGGTGGTCAAGGAAGCCGTACCCACACTGAACGCCGCCGAGGGAATCCAACGGCGTGGGGTCATTTTGGCGACGTTGTCCAAGCTCAAGCAGGTCTGTAATCACCCCACGCAATTCCTGGGGGATAACTCCGAGTTACTCGGTCGCTCGGGCAAGCTGGCGCGCTTGACGGAGATGCTGGAGGAGATCATTCCACTCGGTGAACGGGTGTTGATCTTCACCCAATTCACGGAAATGGGCACCCTGCTGCGCCGCCATCTCCAGGAGCACTTCGGACGCGAGGTGTTGTTTCTGCACGGCGGAACGACGAAACCGCAACGTGATCGGATGGTGGAACGATTTCAGGCGGAAGGGGAAGGTCCACAGGTGTTCCTCTTGTCACTCAAGGCTGGCGGCACCGGCTTAAACCTGACGCGGGCCACCCACGTCTTTCACTTTGATCGCTGGTGGAATCCGGCGGTCGAGAATCAGGCGACCGACCGGGCCTTTCGCATTGGCCAAACCAAGAACGTGCAAGTACACAAGTTCCTCTGTATTGGGACTCTGGAAGAAAAGATTGATGAGATGATCGAACGCAAACAGGCGGTGGCCGAGGCCGTGGTCGGGACGGGCGAGGGCTGGCTCACCGAGTTGTCAACGGCGGCCCTCAAGGAACTGTTCGCCTTACGGAAAGAGGCGGTCAGTGAGTGAGGAAGTCTGGGAGTCTGGGAGTCTGGGAGAGGAGAAACACACGTATGTCTCGTGGTTGGGGTTCCTATTATTATGAGCGGTTCCCCCCTTCACGGCCCCGCGCGGCCAAGGGGGGCATCAAGGCCCAAAGCAAGCGTGGCACCTTTGGCGAGAGCTGGTGGGCGAAACGCTGGATTAGCGTGCTCGAGAGCTTCGATCTTGGCGCTCGATTGGGACGCGGCCGGTCGTATGCGCGCAGTGGGCAGGTGCTGTCCATCACCATTGAGAAAGGGATGATCACGGCACAGGTCCAAGGCTCGCGTCCAAGCCCTTACAAAGTCACGATCAAGCTCACGGTGCTGCCGAAAGCCGAGTGGCAAAAGCTGGCCGCGGTCCTGGCTCAGCAAGCAATCTTCACCGCCAAACTCCTGGCGGGCGAGATGCCCCAGGATATTGAGACGGCATTCCGCAAGGCGGAACTCTCGCTGTTTCCCGCTAAACAAAAGGATTTAGAAACTGATTGCTCCTGCCCGGACTGGTCGAACCCGTGCAAGCATATCGCCGCCGTGTATTATCTGCTGGGGGAAGAGTTCGACCGTGACCCGTTCGTGCTCTTCAAGCTGCGTGGCATGGAACGCCAGGACTTCATTCCCCTGCTTGTCCGTGGCGAGGGACAGGAACAAAAGGCTGGGAAAAAAGGAAAGGTCGCCGCTTGTCAAGTGTCAGCCCCAGCACCCCCACTCCCACCCGAACCGTTGTCAACCGATACCGCGGCCTTCTGGGGACGAGGCCCTGTCTCGGAGGAAATGTGGGGTGCCGTGCGGACACCGACCACGCCAGCAGCGGTGGTGAAACGGCTGGGCAACTTTCCCTTTTGGCGGGGAGAAGAGAAGTTTCTGAGCGCGATCGAGCCACTGTACGTCAATGCCTCCGCGCGTGGCGAGGAAGTGATGCTGGGGGCACTGAACACCGACACGACAGCTCGTGCGGGAAAGGAAGGGGGTACGCGATGATTGATGATCCCACCGTGGTCTCACGGCTTATGAAAGATATGGAAACGCACTTGCCGATTCCAGCGCAAGTGACACCTGAACTACGGCAGATGATGCGTAAGCAGAAGGTCATCCTTCCTGCCAGTCGCCAGGTGCAAATTGACCAGGTCTTTTACTCCGGTGATGAAGGCGGGATCGTGTGTGGCCTCGCGTTTCCTAGTGCTGGCAACCAGGCCTTGGTGGTATCGCTGACACACTTACGCATTGCTGGTGCGCATCCATTGGCAACCGCGATCCGCGACTATCAACGAGTCCGTGTCAAAAAGCTGTCGTAGGGGAGGAGAATTATGCTGAGAGAGTCCCCCCCGTGGACAATCTCGTGCTCTTCTCAATGGCTTTCTTGTTACGGTATTTCCCTGGGTCTTTCGTTGTGGCCACGATAGCCACAACAACACGGAAAGACAAAGGGAAGGGGATGAACTTGCCGTACTCACGGGGCTGACCTGGAAGATTCATTGTGTTAGCTAAGGGCGACTATGGCAACACAAACATCCGAAGCGAGGTCGCTCACGATTCACGGAGTGCAACTCGAAGTCGTTGACCGTGGGCAAGGGCGTCCGCTTGTGGTACTGCACGAGGAAGACGGCCTGACCCTCCGTGCGCCGTTTCTCTCCTCGCTTGCCGCGTACGGTCGTGTCATCGCCCCCGCACATCCAGGGTTTGGCCATTCTCCCGATTCCACATTCATCGACACGGTTGACGATCTCTCCTACCTCTATCTTGATGTGTTAGCTGAGATGAATCTGCGTGATGTCGTGGTTGTGGGCTGCTCGCTCGGTGGCTGGATCGCCGCGGAAATGGCGGTGAAATCAACCGAACGGATCAGTAAGCTGGTCCTCGTCGCGCCCGTGGGCATCAAAGTTGGTGACCGCGAAACCCGCGACATTCCCGACATCTTCGCGCTCTCGCCGACCGAAGTGACACGACTCAAGTACCATGACCCAGCGCGAGCGACCGTTGATTACGCGACGCTTTCCGATGACGAACTGACCGGGATCGCTCGCAATCGTGAAGCCACCGCGCTGTACGCGTGGGAGCCGTATTTCCACAACCCCAAACTCCGCCACCGGCTGCATCGTATTGATATCCCAACCCTGCTCCTGTGGGGCGCGAGTGACCGGTTCGTCACTCCAGGTTACTACGGCGCGGCCTACCAGAAAGCCATTCCTGGGGCGACGCTAGAATTGATCGACGAGGCAGGACATCTGCCACACATTGAACAACCGGAGGCATGTGTTGAGCGAATAGGTGCGTTTGTTGGGGGGACGACCGGGGACCGGAGACCGGGGACCGAAGAGAGACCGCTCTGACGTCGTCCCTTTCACGAGTCTCAAGCCTCAAGTCTTCAGGAGTTTCCCTATGCAAGCCTGGCACTTTAGTGAGAATGCGTATCATCTGCTGCCTGACGCCAAAGAGTACGATTCGATCCGGGTGACCCTGCCGAATCGCTATTACGACCCCAAGATCGGCGCGGACCTGTATCATCGGTTCATTGACGAATGGCTCATCGCCGAAGAGCTGGGGTTGGAGATCATGGTGAATGAGCATCACCAGACCGCCACGAACCTGAACCCGGCGGCTCCGATCATCATGGGTATCCTCGCTCGTGAGACCAAGAAAGCGCGCTTGCTGATTCTGGGGAATCCCATCGCCAACCGCCGCGATCCGGTGCGTGTGGCCGAGGAAATGGCGATGGTGGATGTCTATTCACGTGGACGTTTGGACGTCGGCTTCGTGCGCGGCGTTCCCTACGAACTCTCCGCCGGTAATCATCGCCCCACCAAAATGATGGAACGCTTTTGGGAAGCGCATGATCTCATCCTCAAAGCGTGGACCAGCCACGACGGACCGTTCAATTGGGAAGGCAAGTATTTTCATCAGCGCCAAGTGAACATCTGGCCGCGCCCGTACCAGCAACCACATCCGCCGGTATGGATTACGTCCTTGAGTCCAGAGAGCGCGCGGCAGGTCGCGGAGCACGGCTACACCGCCGCGAGTTTCTTGACGGGATTTCAAGGTACGAAAGCGGTCTATGATGCCTATCGCTTGCGTCGCGCCGAGCTTGCGTTGCCGCAACCCGCGCTGGATCGGTTCGCCTACGCGGCCCTGATTTACACGGGCGACACCGATGAAGAAGGTTACGCCGGAGCGCGCAAGCTCATGTGGTATGTCGAGTCGAACAAAGTCCCGCCGCAATTCACCAGTCCACCGGGCTATCATCCGACGGCGGTGACGGTGAATGCGATGAAAGGTGGTAGCGCGGGCATTTTTCAACTCTTTCAGAACCCGTC
>JANMSE010000130.1:0-4091 GCA_031389045.1 Deltaproteobacteria bacterium
TATTCATCCCACCCTTTGAAGTAGCGTTTCCCGTCCTGGCGGGCGACCTCTTGGAGGCCAAGCACATTGGTGTAATACGTCGTTGCTTTCTCAAGGTCTGTTTCACGGGCTTGCACGAATCCGAGCCGCATCACGCTCATAAGCAATTCCTCCTGTGTAAATGTCGGTTCCGCTTTAGCTGGCTTTCTCCACCCCGGCAATCCGCTATCTCGGAAGAAGCCGTCGCACCAATCTCCTCCTGTAGAACCTCGTCGTTTGCCAGGAAAAGGACCGCCGTCCGAGGAGGTCAAGGCGAATCATTTTCCATTTGCGTGCTGGTGACGATAGAGGCGAGGCGGTTTTTCTGTCAACATGGGTTGATTCCTTGCCGCTTCCAAGGCTATGACAGGGGACAAATCGTTGAGGGGAGGCCACAATGGCAAAAATTGAGTTTGGGACCGCGTTACCAGGAGTCACGGGAATCGCCGAGTTCGCGCGCACCGCCGAAGACTTGGGCTACGATTACCTGGGGAGCGGGGAACATGTGATGTTCTATGGGCCGGTCGGCAACACGTTTGTCTCGTTGTCGGTCGCGGCGGGAGCCACCAAGAAAATCAAATTGCTCAGCTCCGTCGTGCTGCTGCCACTCTATCCAGCGGCTCTTGTGGCCAAGATGGGAGCGGCGCTCGATGTGGCGTCCGGCGGACGGTACAACTTTGGCGTTGGGATTGGCGGCGAGTTCCCCAAGGAATTCGAGGCGTGCGGTGTGCCGGTCAATCAGCGTGGCGCACGCACCAACGAAGCACTCGAAGTGATCACCAAACTGTGGACCGAGAAAAACGTCACGTTCAAGGGCAAGTTCACCACCACCAATGAAGTGTCCATCGAACCAGCTCCGACCCAGAAACCGCATCCGCCGATTTGGGTGGCGGGCCGCAAAGAGCCAGCCATGCGACGTACGGCCAAATACGCTAATGGCTGGATTCCTTATATGTACACCCCGGAGCAACTGCACGAGAGTCTCGAATCCATCAACCGGTTCCGCAAGGAGTATGGCCGCGAATCCGTGCCGTTCACGCCGGGCCTCTTCATCTTCACCGCCGTTCACGCCGACCGAGACACCGCGCGGCAGATGGCGAACGAGAAACTCAGTAAACAGTACAATCAGGATTTCTCGAAACTGATCGACAAGTACGCACTGGCGGGCACCCCGGAAGACTGCCGCAAGCGGCTGAAAGAATATACCGACGCGGGCGCGACGATGGTGGTCACGACCTCCGCTTGTCCGCCCAATTACGTTGATGAAAACACCCGCATGATCGCCAAGGAAATCATGCCAGCATTCCAGTAATCTCGCAAAGAGTCGGAGATGCGAAGGAAGAACCGGAGAAACGGAGAAGAACATGGAATTGCGCAACTCTCCGATTCCCCGTTTCCCCGTTTCTCCGTTTCCCCCTTGCCCGCCCCCAAAAGGAGCCATCATGTCCACGCCAAATTTATTGTTACACAAGGAAGCCCCGGTCGCTTGGATCACCTTCAACAAACCCGAACGCCGCAATGCCGTGAGCCTGGAGATGTGGCAAGCGTTGCCGGAACTCGTCGCGGAAGTCGCGGAGGATAAGGGCATCCGTGTCCTGCTGCTGCGTGGCACCGGAGAGGAAGCCTTTATCTCCGGGGCCGACATCTCGCAGTTTGGCGCCGTGCGCTCGAATGCCGAAGTAAGTCAGACCTACGATCGGGCGAGCGGTGCCGCGCTGGCTTCACTCGCGACGCTCGAAAAGCCAGTGGTCGCCATGATTCACGGTATTTGCTTTGGTGGCGGGTGCTCGGTCGCGGTGATGTGCGACCTGCGTCTCTGTTCGGATGACGCGCGCTTTTGCATTCCCGCCGCGCGTCTCAGTGTCGCGTATCCAGTGGAACGTGGTGTCGAACGACTCGTGCATGTGGTCGGCGCGGCCAACGCCACGGAGATTCTGGTCACGGCCCGTGTCTATAGCGCCCAAGAGGCGTACCACATGGGTCTCGTCAACCGTGTCATTCCGAAAGCCGAACTTGAATCGTATACGCGAGAGTATGCACTGAAGATCGCCGACAACGCGCCGCTGAGTGTGTCCGCGCATAAGTTCTTCGTGCGCGAAGCCAGCAAGGCCGCCAATCTGCGCGACATGGAGAAAGTGCGCGAATGGTCCACGCGCTGTTTTAATAGTGATGATTACAAGGAAGGGGTCGCCGCCTTCATGGGCAAACGGCGACCGAAGTTTCAGGGAAAGTAGACGGACCAGAATGGGGGAATCGGGGAATCGGAGCAAGAAAAACATTGCTTCTTATTCTCCGTTTCCCCATTTCCCCGATTCCCCCATTCCCCTCCTCCCCGTTCCCCGTCATCGTCCCATCTTAATGCGGTCCTCCTGCGCCCAGCCTTCCTTCAGCGGCACCATGAAGTGCGGCGTCAGCGTGACTTTCTTGAAATACCACTGTCCGTTGTCCTTGACGTACTCATCGTCAAACCGCGCGGCCACCAGATAGCTTTCACCTTTGTACACTGGAGTTGCCTCCAGGTAGCTGAGCCCCGTGGCGGTGTCGCCGTTCACGGTCACCACATGATTATGCAGGTACTGCTTCACGAACGGCACCAACTCCGACAAACCCTTCTGGAAAAATCGGGTGATGGTCTCTCGGCCAATAGCCGTACCAAGATGCGAGTAATGGAGTTCCGCATCGGGGCTAAACAAGGGGCCAATCCCATTCGGGTTGGTTTCGTTCACGCACTCGTGAAACCGCATGCGCAAGGTCTGAATCGCCGCCCGGTCTTCAAGCTCCTGCACGTGCGCTTCCAAATTCCGCACTCGTTGTTCAAGTTCCGCCGTCGTTGCCATGAGAATCCCTCCTTCTTTCGTGTTATGCTAAGGCTTTAATAAAATTGCTCACTGCCTGTGCACTTTCTCGCGGTTTTTCAATCATGCAATATGTGCCGCCCCCATCGAGAATCTGTTCCACTGTTGCCTGTGGGCAATGGGCGCGAAAGAGCCGAGTCGCTTCAGCAACCGCGGCTTTCTTGCCACCGAGTTGCCCAGAGTCACCAAGTAATAAAAGGGTGGGGATTGTGATCTTCTCCAGGTCGCTGGTGAGATCAAGATGGATAAAGACTTCGAGTGTCTTTGCCAGCGATTCGATGGAGAAATTCCGTTTGAAGGCTTCCGCCTCAAACAAGGCAATCTCGTTGCCACCTTGTGAAAAGACGTTTTGGTCGGCACAGCCAATCCATGCGGTGAACCGCGCGAGAGCCTCATACCCGAACGTTTCCGTGATGTCGAGAAAAACCTGGAACATCTTGCGCGTGGCGATTCCGGCCTTGAAGCTGGGGTAGACAATGAGGCTCTTCACTCGTTGCGGGTACCGTGCGGCATAGCGGATTGACAGCGGAGCACCGGTTGAGGTTCCCCAGAGGTGAGCATTCTTCACCTTGAGATGCGCGAGGATGACCTCAAGATCATCGACCCAGCGATCAAGTGTATACCCACCAACCCAGGCTCGATCTGATTCCCCGGCGCCGCGATAATGCCAGTCGATCACTTGGAAATCCTTAGCCAGGATGTCCACGACATAATCAAACTGATTGTGCAGTAGCCCGAAGCCGCCGCTCAGTACCAGCGGTTCTCCACTGCCTTTGATCCGATACCACAGCTTCACTCCATGATCGTCTACGTGGGGCATGGTTCATCCTCCTTTTTTGTCGCGGGTCTCTTCTATGCCAGAAGGGGGTGCCTTCGCAAGAGAAGCGACAAGATAGCGGTCGGCAGTGATGCTGAATTTCTCCTATAGCCTTCTGCCTACAGCCTTTTCCCTTTTCTCTTGCTTTCTCCGGTAAAATGCGCCAGTAACTCTACAAAAGAATCTTTTTCCTGCCGTGAAAGTGTGGACGAACGAATGAAATTTTACGAAATCGTCGAACAAGTCCGTACTCTGCTCCAGCGCGAAGGTCGGGTCTCGTATCGGGTCTTGAAGCGCGAGTTTGCACTCGACGACGAGGATATTGAAGACCTCAAATCTGAACTTATCGATGCGAAACGTGTCGCGGTCGATGAAGATGGAAAAGTTTTGGTGTGGACCGG
>JANMSE010000499.1:0-9540 GCA_031389045.1 Deltaproteobacteria bacterium
ATGCACGGGTGAAGCTGCGTAAACTCTATCCGATTGTTTCATCTTGACGTTGTACTAGGTCAATCGCATGCTCACGGAACAGCGCAAGCGCCGCGGTGCCGCTGGCGGCGGTCAGGACCTGGTGGCCCTCGCGTTCCAGCAGATACTGCATGGCCAGACGGATTTCTTCTTGGTCATCCACGACCAAAAGCGTGGAGCCGCTCGGTTGGACCGAGAAATGTTTACGTGCCATCGGGGTGTTGCTCTCGCGCGAACTCCGCACCCGCCTTGGGCGAGAGGAGCTTTACGCCATCGCTCTTGAACTTCTCTATGAGATTGCGGCTCCCCGGTCAATCTTGGGAGCGCCGATTCTCCCGCAGGTTGCTAAAGTCGCACCGCTCAGGCAAAAGAATCGTATCTCATCAAAAAGGAGCAGCATCATGGTGACATTGACAGCCAAACTCACGATCAAGGCCGGGAAGGAGCAAGAGTTCGAGGACACGATGAAGAAGGTCGTTCCCGAAGTCCGCAAAGAGGCGGGGAATCGCGCCTACACGATGTGCAAGGCGAAGGACAATCCGCGGGTGTTCATGTTTTATGAAGAGTACGTTGATGACGACGCGTTCAAGGTGCATCGCAAGCATCTCGGTGAACTGGGCGTGAACATGGGAGCCCTGCTTGATGGCGCGCCGGTGTTGGAATTCTACGAAAAGATCGCCTCCTAAGACGGGGACCGGGGACGGGGGACGGGGTTCCAAGTTCCCTCTCCCGGCTGAGCAATGGCATGAAGTGAAGCCGAAAGGCTCTGCTCGCAGCAAACCGGGGGTTGAAACCCCCGGCGAGGGGTGGCGTGGGGGTGATTCCTCCTGCGACAAAAACTTCCTTAACTTCATGCCATTGCCCGGCCTGAAGAGGGAGAAGGTAGGGATTCAATGTTACAACTTGAACCAGGGCTGATCGGACAAGAATTCGCGATTGGCGATTTCGCCATTACCGCGGACGAGATCGCGGAGTTCGCGCGCGCGGTGGGCGATCTCAATCCGCTCTATCTTGATCCCCAAGCCGCGCAACACGCGGGCTATGCGGCGGTGATTGCGCCGCCGACCTTTTGCATGCACTTGCGGGGTGGACGCATGATGCCCGAAGTGCCACTCGCGCCGGGGTTTACCAGTTTGCACGCGGGACAAGAGTTCGAGTTTTACGACGAACTCTACGCGGGCCGGACCTACACCGCCGTCGGCAAATTGGTGGAAGTGTACGAAAAAACCGGGCGCAGTGGGCCGCTCGGTGTGATCGTGCGGGAAATGGTGGTGCGGGATACCGCAGGCAAGACCGTGCTCATCCTGCGCGAACGCCAGATGGTGCGGTCGCCGGAGAAGAAGATCTAAAGCGTGAGTACCTTATGAACGAAAATCTCCCCAAGGCTTTCGTGGACATCGAAATCGGTGACGAGATTGGTCCGGTCATACAGACCGTGACCTCCGAGATCGTCCAACACTACGCGGATGTCGTGCGGATTGGCGACCGGCGCTTTATCGATCCGGGCGTCGCTCGTGAGAAGGGGTTTACACAACCCATCGTCCCAGGTCCGCTCAGCGCCACGCTGTTGTCAAAACTCCTGATCGACCATTTTCCTGGCTGGCGACTCCAGACGTTTCAAGTCAGCTTTCGTACGCCCGTGCGACATGGGGATACGCTGAACTTCTGGGGAAATGTGACCGAGAAGAGCGGCGATGAAGCCGAAAGCACGGCGGCGATTCACTGCGATGTGATTGTCGAGAATCAGCACGGCGACCGCGTCATCGTCGGCACGGCCACGCTGGGGCCGCGTGGGCGGATGCCCTCCCCCGAGTGAGAGGAACTGAGTATGCCGCAAATGATTTTGCCTGAAGAATATCACCTGCCCTTCAAACTCAATCTCCACGACACCAAACTCACCGAAGAGCAGTTCGTGCTCTTGTGTCAGGAGAATCCAGATGTCCCACTTGAACTCACAGCGCGGGGGGAGTTGATCATTATGCCGCCAACAGGACTGGAATCGGGGCGACGGAACAGTAGGCTGACTCGTCTGTTAGATACATGGGCCGAAGCGGAGGGTACGGGGATCGTTTTCGATTCCTCGACGCTGTTCACCCTTCCCAACGGCGCGAAGCGCTCGCCCGATGCGTCATGGATAAGACGCGAGCGTTGGGCCGCATTACCTGTCAAAGAGCGAGAAGGGTTTGGGTTGATCTGCCCGGACTTCGTGGTCGAATTACGTTCCCCCACGGACCGGCTGAAAGACCTGTACGAGAAGATGGAGGAATATCTCGCCAATGGCGCACGTCTGGGCTGGCTCATCGACCCGTTGGAAAAACGGGTCGCGATCTACCGCCCGGACCAACCCGTCGAAGTCTTGGATGACCCGTCGGTAGTGAGAGGGGATACTGTGCTACCGGGATTTGTGTTGCTTGTGCGTGAGTTGTGGTGAGCGGGCGGGCGCAGCCTACTCTCTTAAACGAGCGACCAAACGCCGCGCCGGCCGCATCGACCTACCGTCCCCCCGTCGCGGAGGTTAGCACCACCGCCTCCGCGTCCTGCAACTGTGTGACCATCGCTCGTAAGGAATCATTCTGTCTCTTCAACTCCGCCACCTGCTGCAAGACCGCCTGGATCTGCTGCTCTTGCACGGCGAGCTGCTGGGTTTGGGCCGCAAGCGGCTGGGCTTGCGTGGCGATCTGCTGGTGGTGCCCTTGCAGTTCCTTCACTAACAGCGGCGTCAACGCCTCATACCGGACTCCCTCGATCTCCCCATCCGCATCCCGCGTCACTAACTCCGGATACACCCGCGCCACCTCCTCCGCGATCAACCCATACTGCCGCAGGCCCTCGGGCTCCGTCTTGTAGCGAAACGTCACCGGGCGCAGTTCCCGCACCTTCTCACTCTGCGTGGTGCTCAGCGCCTCAATGTCTTGTTTGTAGCGTGCCGACGATACCAACACCCCTAACTGGCCCGCACTGTTGACTAAGACCGTGTTGCCGCTCAGCGCCGTGCCGAACACCCCTTTGATAAACGCCCGCGTTTGCGTGCTGCCCAATCGTAGTGTCGCTGACTCGCTCGCCACGCCGGGATGGCCTACATAAATGTAGTCGCTCCCACTGGCCAGCAAATTCCCCGCCCCCCAGCCCAGCGCCATATTCCGGTGCCCGGCGGTGAGGGCCAGCAGGGTTTGGTAGCCCAGTGCGGTGTTAAGGGTCCCGGTGGTGTTGGCGTAGAGGGCCTGGATGCCGCTGGCACTATTGGCGTAGCCGGTGGTGTTGAAGCGCAACGCATTGTTCCCGCTGGCCAAGTTGCGGTGGCCTGTAGTGTTGGAGTAGAGCGCCTGGAAGCCGCTGGCGGTGTTGAAGTCGCCGTCAGTGTTGAGGACGAGCGCCTCCCTACCGATAGCTGTGTTGTAGTGGCCCGTCCTGTTGGTGTAGAGCGTCCCGTGGCCGAAAGCCGTGTTGTTGATGCCCGTGGTATTGCTGATGAGCGCATTTGCACCGCCCGCCGTGTTGCCGTTGAGGCTGGGGGTCGGATTCGGCGGACTTTGGCTGTTGACCGGAGGGACCGCCAATAACACCAGGCTGAGGGTCAGAACCGTGTGGGGAACTCTCCACTGCATAGCAACCTCCTTATGAATGAGGGAAGCGTTCAGCTCTCAGCTTTCAGTGATCAGCCAGACACAAAAACCCAGACCAATTTGCCCACCAGCAAGCATGAGACAGAGATGTCAGAGGAAGTGTCCCCTGTTTTGCTGAAAGCTGATAGCTGACGGCTGAACGCTTCCTGCATGAGTTGTGACAAACAAAATCGGCAATCGTCCCGCGAGCGAGATGCCCCAGCGCACAGCGTGTGGGCAGAGGCGAGATTACTCGCTGACAACCTCGACACGCAAACGCAAAACGGTCATATTTTGGTCACACGAAAGGCGCGCCAACATGCCACTGTTGTAAAGGTCTTTTGGGGCGCATCTTCTTCGGAAAAGAAGCACCATTCCGCTGCATCTGTCTTCTTGACACTGGTTCGAGACCAGCTTACTCGTTACTCTTATGAAAACGGTTGCTATCGTTGTCGAGGAACAATTGCTTGAGCAAATGGATGCTGTCGCCCAAGTGCGTCAGCAAAAACGCTCGGAGCTGTTCTGTAAAGCCGCCCGGCAGTGGCTGAAACAGCAACAGCTCAAAACCCTGGTGAAGCAAGATCGCAAAGGCTACCGTAAACAGCCAGTGCAACCAGAGGAGTTCGGCCCCCTCATGCGAGCGCGGAAGTGGGGGCGGCTGTGAATCGTGGGGAGATTTGGAACTTCCGCTTTGATCGGCCAGACAAGCAACGCCCCGTGCTGATTCTCACCCGGCAAGAGATGATCGATATGTTTCACACGGTGACAGTTGCGCCTCTTACTGGCACGATCCGGGGAGTTCCAAGCGAGGTTGTCGTAGGGCATGAGGCGGGTCTGAAGAAACCTTTCGCTGCTCAAACCGCTGCTTTTCAGGTTCAGCAGAAACCGCGAAAGGGCAGCGATAAGGTGCACGCTCTTGTGAGCTGTCAATCTATCTCGCGTGTCCCTCTCATGGTACAAGCAGCTCATGTCACTAACAACGGAACGTATCTTCGAAGATGTGCTTTCCCTTCCCCAGGACCAACGCGCGGAACTCGCTGCCCGCTTGTTGGAGAGCCTTGACCGTGAAGTCGACCCAGATGTTGAGGAAGCCTGGGCCACAGAGATTGAGCGCCGCTGTGCTGCGGTAGACGCCGGGGCAACCACCCTTTCAGAGTGGCACGACGTGCGCCAACGCATTGAGAAAGAGTTGCTCGCAAAGTGAAACACCTCAGTATTGATCCGGCGGCTGAGGAGGAACTGCGGGGGGTTGTGGCGCGGTATGAGATGTTGCAGCAAGGACTGGGCGCGCAATTCTTTGCCGAAGCGGGACGCCTGCTTGAGCTGATCTTGCGGCATCCAAGGATTGGCAGTGTGGTTCCTCGCGTACGGGCTGCTTATGGTGCCCGGCGTGTTCTGCTTCGTCACTTCCCGTACTTTGTGGTGTATCGAGAGCGGAGTGACGACCTTCATGTGATTGCGATTGCACATACCAGTCGTAAGCCTGGATATTGGCGGCATCGTCACTGACAGCTAACCGTCTATTGAACCGCATCTACCATATCTGGGGGGCGGTGCGTGTGGTGAGGGGAGGGACTGGCGAGCTCAGGAAGGTGCGGATGTGCAAATGGATCATACCAGGCGGTTTTTTCGCCAGCGTGAGAGATTTCGGAGCTGTAGTTGCGAATGCGTCGAGTCTCAAAGTCAACGAATTCCCACACATCCAGGACCACCTCACCTTTGAAAGTAACCTGTCCCTCAAGTTTGGCGAGCGTGGAGCCGATGGTGGCCAGCACCAGCGTCGAGCGTTGAATGCTCGCATAGCGTGCCTGTATACAGCGGGTTTTAGTTGGGCGAGAAGGTATATTGTTTTCCGTAGGCCGGGATAAGACCGTAGGCCGTTCCCGGCGCGAGCGTACAGGCCGGAAACGCTCCGCTTATTCCGGCCTACTTTCTTTCTCTCTTCGTTCAAGTGCCAACCGCTGTAGCCAAATCGGCAAGTTATTTCTAGACAAGTCTTGAGGAGGTGCGCAAAGCGCATCCGACCCGAATAAAAAGCGCGACTTTCAGCCGTTGGCGGTACCCATCCGCGCTAGCACCTCTTCCGTACTCCCGCCGTAGCTCTTCTCCGCGTCACGATCAAACGTCAGCACAATCAACGTCGCGCCTTGAGGACCACAGGTCAACGCATCCGCCTGTTCACCCGCCTCCACGAAACGCAGCCCCTTGGGTCCAAGCTGTTTCCCATCAGCGGACGCTGCTCCGGTCAGCACCACTTCGTACCGCCCATACGCCGGGGCTCCAGCCGCGAACCGCATCCCCGGCGGACATTCGAGTATTTCCACGGATGGTCCACGACTCGCGGGAATCAACACCTTGCGTCGTGCGCCGGCATACCCAGGCAGCGGCTCCCATTCCACCTCATGCGCACAACATGTGAATTCCCGTCCGCGCGTGTTCGCCTGGCGGCGGCGTTCCTTGTCGCGCATCATAATGACGCCGCCAGGTTTGGTATGGAGCACCAACATGTCATGGCCACCACTGACCTTAAACGGCCCATACGGAACGTTGTGTTCCGTGTAATGAACAGCGGGCGCATCAAGCCGAAAGACCGGGAACTCCATCGACCCTTCGAGCAACAGTTGAAACTGCGCCGCCAAGTGAAAATGCGGTTCGACTTCATACCCCTCGGAAATACGGGCATGAATGGCCTCCGGTCCATCATCCGTACCTTTGAGGTACATCTGCAACCTGACTTCGCCCCCACCCTCCAGTGGTAAGGTTTTCCAGGCGACTTCGGACGGTTCGATGGTGAATTGTTGAGTGTTCATGCGGGTGCCCTCCTTTTCTGTCATGCCTCAAAATTCAACGGCCCAAAAGCAGCCGCATCACCGCGGCGGATACGCTCCAGTCCATCCGTTCCCTCATCGCAATACAGCTCAATGCCGTTTCCTTCGGGATCGGCGAAATAGATACTCTTGGTGATGAAGTGATCGACCGTGCTGGTCGGAATGTTATGGGCCTTCAGCGTCCGGTAGCATTCCTTCAGCTCCTCGAAACTGCCGACCTGCAAGGCCACGTGATGCAGCCCCACTTGTTGCGCCTTCACGGGCTCAGCGTCCGAGGGTACTTCCAAGACCGCGAGATCATGATGCTGCGTCCCCAATGAGAAGAACACACCACGAATGCCACGCGGTCGGTCCAGCCGTGTCACCACCTCGAAGCCCAGCACCTCGGTATAGAACTGCTCCATTTTTTTGAGATCGCGGCCCTTCAATACGACATGGCCAACTTTTTTCGGATGAATCATTGCCTTTCCCTCCTGTGAGGTGCTATCTGACCACAAATCAGGGGCATTTGTCACGAGGTTTTTCGACGCCCCCCTCGTTGCTACGCACGAACCCCAAGGAGGCGACCATGAACACAATTCCCGTGAATGGCACCGTGAACGGGTCCGTTTCTTGTCCCTGGCCGGACGATGCGGATATTCACGTTCCCTACCAAGTCTTTCTGGACCCCGCGCTCTATGCCCAAGAGCAAGAGCGGATTTTCCGTGGGCCAATCTGGAGCTACGTTGCGCTGGAGGCCGAAGTCCCCAACCCGCAAGATTTCAAGGCCACTTTCATCGGTGACACGCCCGTCGTGGTCACCCGCGATAAAGACGGCGCGCTGCATGCCTTCGTCAATCGCTGCGCCCATCGCGGGTCACTCGTCTGCCGCGAGCCACGCGGCAATCGCGCCACCCAAGTCTGTGTCTATCACCAATGGAGCTATGACCTCGCGGGCAATCTCATCGGCGTGCCGTTCCGCAAAGGCATTGGCGGAAAACCTGGCTACTCCGATGATTTCCAGCCCTCGCAACACTCCCTGCGAAAACTCCGGGTCGCGACGTACAACGGGCTGATCTTCGCCTCCTTCGACGCGACCGTCGAACCGCTGGAGGATTATCTAGGCCCGCAAATGCGGGCGACACTCGATGAAGTCTTCACGCGCCCGATTCGCGTGCTGGGCAATGGTCGTCAATTCATTCGCGCCAACTGGAAGCTCTATGCCGAGAACGTGCGCGATCCCTATCACGCGAGTCTCCTGCATTTGTTTCATGCCACCTTTGGCATGTACCGCTCTTCGCAAAGTGGTGGGATGGCGATGGACGCCAAAGGCCGTCATAGCGCGCTGCATGCCTATCGCCGTTCGGATGCGGACGAACGCACCGCCTACAAAGAGGCCGAGATTCGCTCCTATCAGGAGAAGTACACACTGGCCGATCCCTCGCTGCTGCAAGGCCGACCGGAGTTTCCTGGGCTTATGATCCAGACCATTTTTCCATCACTGGTTGTGCAGCAAATCCAGAATACGTTGGCGGTCCGCCACATCATTCCTCGCGGGCTCGACCAGTTCGAGCTGATCTTTACTTTCTTTGGTTATGCCGATGATGACGCCGAGATGCTGGCGATTCGTCGCAAACAAGCCAACCTGGTGGGGCCAGCCGGTTTGATCTCAATGGAAGACGGCCACGCCGCGGAGTTGGTCCAACAAGCCATTGTCCGCGATCAGCATCAGACCTCCCTCGTTGCCATGGGCGGGCGCGCCATCGGCGATGAAGAAAGCCTGGTGTCGGAAACGGCTATTCGTGGGTTCTGGCGCTATTATCGGGAGTTGATGGGACTGACCGTACCGACGGAGAAGGAGCACACATGGACGCGCACGCCCTACGTGTCACAGTAGAAGAGTTGCTGGCCGCCTACGTGCACTGCATCGACAATGATCGACTGGAAGAGTGGCCAGACTTCTTCACCGATCCGTGTCTCTATCAGATCATCTCACGGGAAAATACCGAGCAGGGATGGCCGATCGCGGTGGTCTATTGCGACAGTCGCGGTATGCTGCGTGATCGGGTCGTGGCCCACCGCAAAGCCAATATCTACGCGCCACATGCCTATCGTCATATCGTCAGCTCGCTCAACGTGACACAACAAGACGACGGCACCGTGCGTGCCTCCGCGAACTATGTCGTGTATCGGACGATGCTCGACGCGGTGAATTACGGCCATACCGAAGTGTTCAGCGTGGGGGAATACCGCGATGTGATCGTCATTGAGAACGAGGCAGCGAAGTTTCGCGAAAAGACGGTGGTGGTCGATACGGCGCGGGTGTTGTCGCTGCTGGTCACGCCGCTGTAACCAGCAGGTTTCGGGTTCTTCAGGGGTCCAAGGTCGAAGGTCAAAAATCAAAATATTCCAAGTCTCAAGCCTCAAGGATCTCTTCACTTTTGCCTTTTGATTTTTGCCTTTTGCCTTTTCCCAAAGGTCCTGTCTCGCGTCAGCCCTGCTGATTCCCCCACCGGTCCCAGTGGATCACCTCTTCAACCGGTCTACGGGAAACGGGTCCAAATTTGCCCTGTGGATACCCCATCGGGATCATTGCCGCGACTTCCATCGACTCGGGAATCCCCAGCCGCTGCTTCAAGGTGTCCTCAAAGAAGCTGTGGATCGTGGTGAGCGTCGCGCCGATGCCGAGCGCGCGACATGACAACAAGATGTTCTGCACCGCCGGAAAGATCGATCCATAGACCGCCAGCTTACTGGCGCGCTTGTTCAGCGGCGCGACCGGGGGATATTCCTGCTCGACACACGCCAGCAGGATCACCGGCGCTTCATCCAGGTGGGCGGCCAGATCAGAGGCCGCGTTGTACATCCGTATCTGTGCTGGGGGAATTCCTTCCATCGAAGAAAGGGTGCTTTGCGCGCGCAAGGTTTGCCATGTGTTCCAGTAATAGTCGCGGAGGAACCGCTTCAACTCCGGATCACGCACGAGAAGGAACGCCCAGTCTTGCGCGTTTCCGCCGCTGGGAGCGCGGATACCGGCATCAACGATTTTCTTGAGGGTGGCTTCCGGAATCGGGTCGGGTTTCAGCCGGCGCATCGCGCGCGTGGAGTGGATA
>JANMSE010000504.1:0-1536 GCA_031389045.1 Deltaproteobacteria bacterium
TCTGACTACCGATTTCCTTATGCACCCAGATTGAGGAGGCTTTCTTGAGCTCACGCATTACATCAGCCAGACAATGGGTCGCCTTCAGCCCCATAAGCAGATGCACATGGTCCGCCACCCCGCCGACCTCCTCGGGAAATCCTCCGAGGCCACGGATGGTGCCGCCGATGTAATCGTGAAGGCGCAAGCGCCATGGCGAAGCGATGACAGGCGCACGGTTTTTGGTGCTGAACACGAGATGGTAATGGAGGCTGAGATACGTGGATGCCATGTGTTGTTCCCGAAAACCCTGGCACCCCTGCCGGGGTGCATTATTCTTTTTTCTCCGACCTCCGATCCGGTGGTATCGCTACGCTCAACCACCGGCTAATGGCTGACAAGCCTCCAGCTTGTCCATTGATGTGATGAGGTCCACTAGTTTCTCGGGCATTCGGTCTCGAAACGTTTCCGTCCCGCAAATTGACTCAGTCTCAAGCAAAGCGGCGTAATGTATTGCTCCGGATCCATCGACGCTGACCGACAAAGTTTGCCTCAGCGTCCAGTACCATCCAAACGTGACTCCGCCATCCGGTTCGACACCAGGGTCAGGCGCTGGCGAATGGGGCGGAATCGCGTCGGCAAAAGCGCGCGCCTGCGCGACTGCCTCAGGAGTGACAGCGTTCGCTCCATAGCCGTCCCAGCCGGGCGCGGCACATTGCTCGGTAATCTCCGCAATCTTTTGCTTTAACCGCGCGTGCATTGCGTCATCGGTTCGGAGCAACTGCTTCCCGTTTCCTCGTCTCGCAGTCCACTCCCAAGTCCGAAAAATGAACATCATAGACTCGAAGTTGCGCCGTCATCAACTCGTGCAGCAGATCGCCGAAGAACAGCGGCTCTTTGCGCGCTCGCTCCTCCGGCGTGGCAGCGTCGGGATCAAAGCCGCGCCGCCGCTCGGCCTCAACGCGCGGCACGTAAGTCCAACCGATCTCCTGCGCGTATTTCAGGATGCGGGTTTGGACGGTTTTGTGTTCGGTGGGGGCGGGCATGTCCTGTTCTTTTGGGGGCGCTAACTTGCCTAAACGCGCGAACATGGATAAGCGGGTTTGATATAGACGTGAAGGAATTTTCCCTTCGATTCTGACGCCATGAATTCCTGATAGAGCGGAACTGGCACGTTGTAGTACTGGTAAATGCCACCGTTCTTGAACTCGACCTCAAGTGTCTCAGTCGCTGAGTCATAGCCAACTGACAGTACAGTCGACGACTCCACCATTTCTCGTTCCATCTTTTCGATCTCCTCTGGGGGAAGCGTTGTACGAGCTGGGCGTATTGATACCCAAAGCGGATTTTGGGCGCGCCAGGACGCCGCGACACGATCATAATCTTCGGCCTTGCGCGGGTTCTGCCAATGCTTTGCAACCGGCGGATCTTCGCTGTTCGGGCGGTGTTGTTCGTCGGGCAAGGCTATTCGGCAACGAATCGGCAGGCGCGCTGCTTCCCCTGTGATAATCGCTTCGCCCGTACGAAGCACTGGGAGACTGTCGATTACACCGGCTA
>JANMSE010000138.1:0-14577 GCA_031389045.1 Deltaproteobacteria bacterium
GATCGCGCAGCAGCCGGGGCAGATTGCCTATTCGATCTGTGATGCGAAATCGGTGCCGCTGTTCATGCCGTCGGTGTTTCCGGCGATCACCGCCGGCAGCATTGGCGAGCTGGCGACGAAGCTGGGGCTCGCCCCCGCCGCGGTGGAGGCGACGGTTCGGGAGTACAACGCCGCGGTGCAACCGGGTGGCTTCAACGATCGCAAGCTGGATGGGTGCCGGACCCAGGGTATCGCGCCGGAGAAGACCAACTGGGCGCGCACCATCGATACCGCGCCGTTCATCGGCTATCCGCTGCGGCCGGGCATCACCTTCACTTATCTCGGGGTCACTGTGGATGATTGGTTGGTTTGTGGGCATAAGATTTCTCCAAGAGGTGCTTCACAGCGTACATCACTCTTGTTTGGGTGCCTAACCATTTGATTATACAGTTTCTGGACCTTATGAAACGTTTGGAACCATGTCAAGAGAAATGACAAAATCAAATTGACGCAATCATTGAATTTCATTATGTTTGGGTGGTTGGATAATATCCTATTTGCGCGATTAGCCGACTTCTGAATAACATCACATGCTTCTTATCCCGGACCACATATTGACGCAGTATGACGCAACCCTTCTCAAGCGGTCGATCCCTGCTCTCCAGCATGCGGTTTATAAGAAATGGCTCCGGTATTATTTGGATTTCTGTGACAAATACCCGGTTCCGGACTCCAAGGCGGAGCGAGTGCGGCTGTTCATCGACAAGTTGCGGGAGAAGAAGCAGACTTCGGAACAGCAAAAACAGGCGGCTCATGCCGTAGCTCTCTATTTTGAGTTGCTGCAACAGGCCGGAGAGCCCGCTCCCCGTCCTCCTGTCACGGAAAAGCTCGTGGCGCCGGTACCTCAGAAGCGACTATCTCTGGAGGATGCCGGCGGAGGCCCCGTCTCATTGCAACAGGACGGAGAGCCCGCTCCCCGTCTTCCTGTCACGGAAAAGCCCGTGGCGCCGGTACCCCAGAAGCGACTATCTCTGGAGGATGCCGGCGGAGGCCCTGTATCATTGGTGCAGTCTTCTGGTTGGGAAAAGGTCCATGGCGACCTGGCGGCTGAGATCAAGACAAGGCATTACTCTCCCAAGACCCTCAAGGCATATGCGCTTTGGACACGGCAGTTCCAGCGCTTCCTGCGGAGCAAACCGCCTCAAGAGCTGTCATCGGTAGAGGTCAAAGCCTATCTCACCTATCTGGCGGTCAAGTGTAATGTCTCCGCTTCCACGCAGAACCAGGCGTTCAATGCCCTGCTGTTCCTGTTCCGGCATGTGCTGAAGCAGGATTTCGGCGACCACCGGGACATTCCCCGGGCGAGGCGAACGAAATACATCCCTGTCGTGCTCGCCCGGCAGGAAATTGATGCCGTTCTGAAGCATCTCTCTCCCCCCTATGACTTGGTGGTCAAGCTGTTGTATGGCTGCGGTCTCCGCTTGTTCGAAGGTCTGAAGCTGCGGTTGCAGCATTTCAATTTCGATGCGGGCATCCTCACCATCCACGACGGCAAGGGGAAGAAGGACCGAACCGTTCCCATCCCGCAGTCGATTCTGCCAGAATTGAAGGCGCAGCTTGAGCGGGTGATGAAACTCCATGACCAGGACATGGCGGCGGGGTACGCGGGCGTATTCCTGGATGGGCTGCTCGAAAAGAAATATCCTGCCGCTCCCAGGGAACTGGTTTGGCAGTGGTTCTTTCCAGCCAAGACGCTGACTCTTATACCAGGGCAGGGGAAGTACCGGCGCTATCATCTGCACGAATCACACGTGCAGAAGGCGATCCGGGCGGCGGTCAGGCAGGCAAGGCTCCTGAAACACGTATCAGCTCATACCTTCCGCCACAGCTTTGCCACCCATCTCTTGCAGGCCAATTATGACATCCGCACTATTCAGGAGCTGCTCGGACACTCGGATGTCAGGACCACCATGATATATACCCACACCATACAGAGTAGAACCGTGAAAGAGGCCAAGAGTCCGTTGGATTTCTGATTGCAAGGTCAAGGTGCCCGCTGCCACATGAGGAGCGTGAACACAATAACTTCCCGATTTTGGCTTGTTCCTGCTGAATCCCCCTGGATTCCGGGTCTCGCGTTGCTCGCCCGGAATGACGAGCTGCTCCAGGTGCCAGGCAGAGGAAATGGCGCTCATGAAATAGGGAAATTATTACATCCCTGATCCTTAGTGCGCTGAGCGCATCCTACGGAACTTTCAGTCCTCAGTCTCAAAGACTCCAAGACGCATTCGGGTGCTAGTAGTGGATAAACTCGACCGCCGAATCGCCGACCTCGGCGAGGTACATCTTTTCGATGAAGCGCTCCGCGGCTTGCAGCGCGCCGTCAATGTACGCTTGGTCCGTGCCCACCTGGCAGATGCCGAGTTGCGTCTTTTGCCAGAGGTCGTTATCCCCACACTCGGAGATCGACACGTTGAACTCGGTCCGTACCCGCGCCTTAATGCGCCGGAGCACGGACCGCTTGTCCTTGAGTGAGTGACTCTCGTCGATATACAACGTCAGCAGTAACACCCCAACAACCATGATGCCCACTCACGCGGCTATCGAGCGGCTTGCTGCGCCCTCGGCTCCAAGCGGCGGAGCACCTGCTCCATCTCAAACGCTTCGAGCGTGTCCCCCGCTTTCGGGTCTTGGAAATTTTCAAGCAGGACACCGCACTCCATCCCCGAAGTCACTTCCCTCACATCATCCTTGAAACGACGGAGGCTGGCGATTTTTCCGGTGTACACAACTTTCTGGTCCCGGATGACGCGCACATCAGAACCGCGCGTCAATTTCCCCTCGGCCACCAAGCACCCGGCAGCCAATCCTAATCGTGACACTGGGAAGGCTTGTCTCACATCGGCTTTACCGAGCGGCTTCTCGCGGAAGGTCGGTGCCAGCATCCCTTCGAGAGCGGCCCGCACATCTTCAATCGCTTCATAAATAATGGTGTAGAGCCGAATCTCGACCTTCTCGCGTTCGGCGAGGTGCACCGCTTTGTTCTCCGGCTTGACATTGAAGCCGATGATAATCCCCTGCGAGGCTGAGGCCAGCAGGACGTCGGATTCCGAAATCCCGCCGACCGAGGAATGCAGAATGGTCATCTTCACTTCACTGGTCGAAAGGCGCTTCAGCGCGTCAGATACGGCCTCGACTGAACCTTGGACATCCGCCTTGACGATGGCCTTCAGCTCTTTCACTTCCCCAGCCTGCACCTGCTGGTAGAACTCTTCGAGCGTGCTGCGACTGCTGCTCTTGGCCAGTTCGGTCTCACGCCGTTTCACGCGGCGATGCTCGGCCACCTCACGTGCCGACGCTTCGTCCGCCAACACGGTGAAGCGGTCACCCGCTTCAGGCACACCATTCAACCCTAAGATTTCAACGGGAATGGACGGCGTCGCGCGTTCAATCTTATTGCCGCGACTATCGACCATCGCGCGAATGCGGCCATATTCGGACCCGCACACAAACGGGTCGCCCACCTTGAGGCTGCCTTCTTGCACCAGCACGGTGGCGACCGGGCCGCGCCCACGATCCAGCTTGGCCTCGACAATCGTCCCACGCGCGAGCTTTTCGGGATGCGCGCGCAGCTCCATGATATCGGCTTGCAGCAGAATCATTTCCAAGAGATGCGGAATGCCGTCGCCCGTCTTGGCGGACACGGGAGCGAAAATCGTGTCACCTCCCAGCTCTTCGGACACCACACTATGCGTGAGCAACTCACGCTTCACCCGTTCCAGGTCCGCGCCTGGCTTATCGATCTTATTGACCGCCACGATCATCGGCACCTTCGCGGCGCGGGCATGGTTGAGCGCTTCGACGGTTTGCGGCATCACGCCATCATCCGCCGCGACAACGAGGATCACCAAATCCGTGACCTGCGCCCCACGGGCGCGCATGGACGTAAAAGCCTCATGGCCAGGGGTATCGAGAAAGGTGACGCTTCGACCAGCCACCTGCACGCTGTAGGCACCAATGTGTTGCGTGATGCCGCCATGCTCTTGTTCCGTAACGTTGGTCTTGCGAATCATGTCGAGCAGCGAGGTTTTGCCATGATCGACATGGCCCATGATCGTAACCACGGGCGGACGCGATTCGAGCTTCTCTTCGTCGGCATGCTCTTCATGGCCCACTTCGAGCGCCGATTCCACATCGAAAGCGACGTTCTCGACCGTATGCTCGAATTCCGCCGCGACCAGGGTCGCCGTCTCAATATCCAGCGCCTGGTTGATCGTGGCCATAACACCCAGCCCCATCAATTTCTTGATGACCTCGCCCGCTTTGACGCCCATGTTCCGCGCCAGATCACCCACAGTGACGACTTCGGAAATGCGCACCACGCGCTTGCTGGCCTTGGGGACGGTGATTTCGGTCTGTCGTTGGTCTTTCCCAGGAAGAACCCGTTTCTTGCGGTTCCCACCACGGACTAACCGCAGATCCCGTTCTTGCACTTCGGTCGTTTCGGGACTGTGGACAACTTTCCGTTTTTTCGGGCGCTTGCCGGTGGCATCGGCGGGGGCCGCCGGTGTCGTCGCGGGCTGTTCGCGACTTGGGGTCGGGCCTCGACCTGAAGTCGGGGCTCGGCCCGGAGTTGGGGCTCGACCCGCGGGTGTAGCGGGAGCAGCACCGGGAGTTCGCGAAGCCGGCCGGAATTCCGTGCGGGGACGTGGCTCAGGAGTAAGGCTTCCTAGATCAATACGGCCCAAGACGCGAGAAGAGCGCTCGCCAGGAAGAGGGACGCCGGGCGTCGGCTTCGCGGGTGAGATCGTTGCCGAGGGAGCCACTCCGACCGCTGGTCGTGATGCCGACGAGGGTGGAGGAGCGGATGGGCCCGTCACTGGGGCTTTGGCTTCAACCCGTGGAGTCTCGACCCGTGGAGTCTCCACTCGTGGGGTTTCGACCCGCGGAGCTTCGATTTGTTGGGCCTTGACCTGTGGGGCTTCGCCCTGCGGGGTTTCGACCTGCGGGGTTTCGACCCGTAGGCCTTCAACCATCATTGGCGTTTCGGATGGGGTCGCATGGCTCGGAATAGACGATGATGTTTCAGGCGTCATAGAGGCAACGGGAAATTCTGGAATTATGACTTCAGGAATGGCGGACGCAATGTCGTCAACCGGTAACTCGAAGGGCAGCGGCGCGGGGGCCGCGAAGGGGTCTTCTGGCATGAGCGCGGTGAACTCTTGCGGTGCCTCGGCGGGCAGCGGGGCTTCTTCCGTGGAGGCGACTTCCACGCGCGTGGTGCGACGACGAATGACATTCGGGCGGACACGGCTTTCCCGAATCTCTTCGCGCGCGGTTACCACATGGGTGCTTTGCTCATCCATCTCCGTCACCATCCGTTCCCCTACGATCTTTTCTTCGCCGAGCACGAGGGCGGAAGTGTCTGCCGTTGCTGGGGCAGCGCCTGGCCGCACGACCGCGATCTCTTCGTCCGTGAGAGTGCTCTGGGCTTTCTTGCCGTGGATGCCGAGTTCTTCCAGCTTCGCTAGCAAATATCGGGTGTCCATCCCCCACTCTTTGGCCAGTTCATGAATACGTTTTCGTGGCATATTCCCTCGTTACTGCTCTGACTGCTGCGTAAGGTCCTGTTCAATTATTTTCGCATACTGGGCACGCATTTCTCGCGACACAACGACTCGTAACGACCGGAGAGGTCCAGACCGTGACGTGGCGAACGCCCGGACACACTTGTGTTGTCGATGGCAGTAGGCTCCACGTCCATTGCCGGCCCCCAACCGCAACGCCCCATCAGGGCCAAGCGTGAACCGGACCAACTGACGTTGCTCGTCCCGCTGGCCACAGCCGACACATTGGCGAATCGGGGCGGTGTGCTTCACGCGTTGTCCTGTGCGCTCTCAAGTGATGCCGTCGCCTCTTCTGGAGCGACGACGGGTTCGGTTTCGGATGCCGTTTCAAGTTCGGTTTCTGGTTCCGCTTCAAGTTCCGCTTCAGGTTCCGCCGCCACGATGAGATGGTCACGCGCGGCTTGCAAAATCGCCGTCGCCTTCTCTTCGCTCAGCCCATCGACTTCCAATAAGTCCTCGACATCAGCCGCCGCCACCTCTTCCGCGGTCTTAAAGCCCTGCTGATACAACAGTTCGGCGGTCATATCGCCGATGCCCTCGACCGCACGCAAGGATTCGAGCGCGCGCGAGTGTTCCAGCTCGACTTCTGATTGCGACCGGACATTGAGTTTCCAGCCCGTCAGCCGCGCGGCCAGCTTGACGTTCTGCCCTTTTTTGCCAATCGCCAACGACAGTTGGTCATCTGGAACAATGATCTCCATCTCATGCTCTTCATCATCCTGAATGACTTTGGCGACTTTGGCGGGCAAGATCGCGCGACAGACATACTCAGCGGGGTCGGCGGTCCAGGGCACGATGTCAACGCGCTCACCCCGCAGTTCTTGGACGACCGATTGCACGCGGGTGCCTTTCATCCCGACGCACGCGCCAACCGGATCAACATCCGGATCCGTCGAATGCACGGCGATCTTGGCGCGACTGCCAGGCTCGCGGGCCGCGCCCTTAATCTCAATGATGCCTTCATACACCTCCGGGGCCTCTTGCTCAAACAGCTTAATGAGGAAACCCGGATGGGTGCGCGACAGCACGATCTGCGGCCCCTTGCTCGTCATGTCCACATCAAGCACGTAGGCGCGGATGCGGTCGCCCTGGCGATAGCGCTCAAAGGGAATTTGTTCTTTCTCTGGCAAGATGGCATCGGTGCGACCCAGGTTGACGATGATATTTTTCTTCTCGGTGCGCTGGACAATGCCGGAATAGATTTCGCCCTTGCGGTTCTTGAATTCGTTGTAGATTTGCTCGCGTTCGGCTTCGCGGACTTTCTGAATCACGCTTTGTTTGGCGACCTGGGCGGCGATGCGACCAAAAGAAGCGGAAGGCAGTTTGCTAAGCAATTCATCGCCCATTTCCGCGTCTGGGTCATACTGCTCATGCGCCACATTGAGCGTCACCTCGGTCTCCGCGTCGGCGACCTGTTCAACGACGGTCTTGATCTCGAATAACTCAATTTCTCCCAAATCGGGGTTAAACTTGGCTTCGATCCGCTTTTGCCCAAACGTGCGGCGGGCCGCGGACAGCATCGCGCTTTCCAACGCCTCGATAATCACGGCGCGGTCCATGCCTTTTTCTTTACTGACTTGATCGATAACGCGGTTGAGGTCCTGTTGCATAAAACTGTCTCCTCAATCAGTGCGAACGGCTTTTTTTCTTCTCGCCCTTCGAAGCCATGAAATCATGCTCGACAGTGGCCTTGCGAATATCCTCCCACGCAATACGTGTGTCACCGACCGTCTCATCGGTGACGACAATGTGGTGATCCTCGACAGCGGCTAATTTTCCGATGAACACGCGGCGCCCGTCCTGTTCTTCTTGGGTCTGGACCCGCACGCGCTCACCACGAAACCGGTGGTAATGGACGGGGCGCAGGAGTGGTCGGTTAATGCCAGGCGAGGAGACTTCTAAGGTATAGCGCCAGGGAATGAGGTCGTGGGCATCCAGGATGTCGTTGAGTTCACGATGCACCCGAGTCAATTCGTCCAGCGACACGCCGCTCTCGCGATCAAGCGCGAGCCGGAGCACCCATCGACCAAGCTCTGGGCGGAAGTCGATCCCCCACAGCTCAATCCCTGCTTCCGCAATCAATGGAGTTGTCAGGGTTTCAATTCGTTGAATAATATCCTGAACCTCGGGTCGCATTTCGGAAAAAAAAAGTGGGCCAACCGCCCACTCATCTTGACTCCCTCCGCACAACTAGACAATTCGACGCCAACACGCAAGAGGCCCGTCGGTGAGCGTCACGCGAATTAGGACGCGTCCGCCTTTTCCGTAAGGTCGTGCAGCGTCTGCAATTTGAGAATCTGGTAGGTGCGCTTCCCCTGCGGCGTAATCACCTCGACCTCATCGCCCACCTCTTTCCGTAACAAGGCTTGGCCGATGGGCGAGTTCAACGAGACATGGCTCGCCGACGGGTCCACTTCCTCTGGAAACACGACCTGATATTCCATCTCTTGCCCGCTGCTCATATCTTCGAGCTTGACGCGACTCCCATACGCGACCATATCGCGCGGGATATTGGAGAAATCATACATGGCGATTTCCCGGACCCGCTCTTCGAGCTGCCGGACCCGCGCGCGCAGAAAATCTTGCCGCGCCCGCGCCGATTCGTACTCGGCATTCTCACTGAGATCGCCTTGCGCCGCCGCTTCTTGCAGCGCCTTGGGGACCAGGACGGTCAATTCATAGCGCATGGTCTCGAGTTCTTCTCGTAGTCGTTTGCGAATCGGAAGTTCCATGACGTTCCTCTCTATTGCCTGGGTCAGAAACACGATGGGGGATGGCTTGCGTAGCCACCCCCCACTGGCATGACGAATTGTAAGAAGAGAAGTGAGGATCACTACCCGCGGGCCGTCTTCTCGCGCTCCAGGTCACGCGGGAAGAAAAAGCTGTTTTTCAGTGCATCCGCTGCTTTCTTCCTGGGATTGTTGTCAATTTTTTGCTTAGTCCCACTGTACCAGTCCTTAAAAGGAGCAAGAAAATCGGCCCCTTGGTGCACGTAGGCATACATGACCACTGCCCCCAAAACAAGACCTTGGAAAAATTCTTTCATTGCATGACCCTCCAAATCCGAAGCGGGTATTGCTTATAGTATCGGTGTCCATCACGAAATCTTAATCGCGTCACACATTGCGCGCGGCTCGACAACTGGCTATAGCGGGGCTGTGCGAAGATTGCTTGATACCGTTGTGTCGCTGCTTTACCCACCACGCTGCCTGGGATGCCAGGCATTCGTTCATGCGGACGAGCATTTTTGTCGAGACTGCGCACGCCACGTCAAGCCCATCACCTCCCCGCTCTGTGCGCGTTGTGGCCTTCCCTTTGCCACGCCGAGCGGTCCCGACCATGAATGTGGAGGGTGCCACCACACGCCGCCCCTCTTCCGCCAGGCTCGGGCCTGGGCACCTTACCAGGCTGGCGCGGGTGCGCTCCAGCCTGTGAGTGCGGCCATTCAGCAGTTTAAGTATCACCGCAACCTCAGTGTCGGAAAACTCTTGGCGCAGCTCGTGGCGACCCATTTCCCATTCGTCGCGACTCACTACGATGTCATCATCCCGGTGCCGCTGCACCTGGACCGGTTACGCTGGCGCGGGTTCAACCAAGCGCTGTTGCTGTCACGCGCCATTGGTCAGGCTCATCAGATACCGGTTGATCCATTTCTTTTGGCACGTTCGCGACCAACCATGCCGCAGGTCCACCTGACGGAGAAGGAGCGGCGGGAGAATGTGAAGGGGGCCTTTACCGTGCCCACGCCCGAACACATTCAGCATCGGCAGGTGCTGCTGGTTGATGACGTCTACACCTCTGGCGCGACGGTGACGGAGTGTACCAAAGCACTGCTCAACGCCGAGGCGCGGGCGGTGGATGTGTTTACGGTGGCGCGGGCGGTGTGACGGGAAGTCTCGGGTAAGTCTCAGACAAGTCCAAAGCAGGGCAAAAGCATCGTTTGCGATTCCTGACGGAATAGTTTCTTCGTCACAAACAAACGAGTGACTATGTTATGAGAGCCGACGGCTGAACTCTGATTCATCTTATTTCCCTTTACCCCTTCGCTTTAGCTGCAAAGCATACACTGTATCAGCGGTTGTCAGTGCGAAGCCGGCAATCTGATTTGACTGGATCGCGAGCGTAGGCACGTCATTCACCTGCAATACCAGTTCGACCGCACGCTGGGCGACTTCGAAGGTCTTGATGACCGCTTTCGTCGTATCAACTTCATTGTCCGACATCGTTTTCCAGAGATCCGCACTCGCCCAAATAATCCGAACGCCAGTAACCACAGATGTGGTCTGCGGGAATGCAGTCTTGATCGCAGGCAGGACGAATTTTTGTGCCATCAGCTTCAGTATCTCATAGTCACTCACCTTACGCAGGTCGCGTAAAATTTAGAGTTTTTGACCACCATAATGTAAACGTGATGCTGATTAGGGCCGTTCTTGCAGCATATCTACGTCATCAGGTGCATAAGGTGAGTTATGGGCGTTAAACAGCGCTACGCAGATGCTCAACAGTTTGTGGTGTACGTCAGTATTGGGGTTCGTGCTGCTCACCCCAGCCTCTAGTCCTTTGTTAGAAAGCAGCAAGAAGCCCCTTCATCGGTTGTGGATATCGATTTACCCTATACCAGAAGACGTCCTCCGCCTGCTTATCGCTGGGATTGAACTCTTCGGCAAGTTTCCCTATTGCATCTCCTCCAAGGCCAACCGAGATCGCAAATACCAATCCGATGACCAGGGCGAAAGCGGCCCCTAGTTCTGCGACCCCTACTACTGCCACTCCTACTCCATAATCAAGCGTTGCAGAGACAGCGACGGTAAACTGATTCTGCACATCAATCCATTTGACATCTCGTGCCAGGTGAATGAGACGGATATTATTGTATACGTTCAGCGCAGCAAGCGCGACGAGGACAAGAGCTCCCGCACCTCCGAATATTGACCCAAGGGCTCCGAATGCGGCTGCTGCGAGGAGTTGCCCGAGAGTCGGGGGTGCTCCGGTCGAGTATAGGCTGACAACATAAGTCCCAAAAACATTCCCAAGCGCTGCGATAAGAATCCCTTGGAGGCTTATCGTGATGTTCAGCCCCAGGATGCTAAATTCGGCACGTCCAGACGGATCTCTATAATTGACCGGGTCCGCATGGGCGTAGAGGTAGCGATGGAGTGAAGTCGGCTCAAAGATGTGACCAACTTCAGGATCAGTGGTAATGAAGCGCCCTTGTTGTTGCGCGTAATACCGTGCCCGCAGGTAGTAGAACCCGACATTCGCATCCAACTGCTCGCCAGTGTACAAGTAGACATTCGGTGTGGGTCCGGTAGAAGCCAAGGTGACCCCGAAAGCATCATAGGTATACATGTCACTCACCAGCCCTGCGGCTGTGGTCAGTTGCCGGGTCGAAAGATGACCGTCGGTTAGATAGAAGCGAGTTCCTCCGCCTGTTCGTGTCTGACTGATGAGTTGGTTGCCATAGGTGTAGACAGCTATCGTGCTACCTGTCCTCTCGACCGTCACCTGAGCGTAGTCGCGGTTTTTGTCCAACAAGAAGGTAGTTGTTACGCCACCTGCCGTTTTACTGGTACGCATGCCATCGGCGTCGTACGTATAGCTTACCGGACCAGGATTTGTCCCACTTTGTACACTAGCAGTGATCAGGCGGTTATCAGTGTCATAGGTATAGGTATCGGGAGTACCACCATGCTTCGTGAGGAGGTTGCCGTTCGCATCGTAGGTGTAGGTCGTAGGAGTGCCACCCCCAGTCTCTGTCAGTAATCGGTCGTTGTCGTCATAAGTTGAGAGGGTGACCGTTCCATTGCGATTCATCTGCGTGCGGTTGCCGACCGGATCGTAACTGTACGTGATGGTCTGATCGTTGGCCGTGTCCGGTTCGTCAATCGTCTCCTGCGTCAACCGATAGACAGGATCGTAGGTATACGACACCGTCCGTCCTGTAGTGGCTGGACCAGTTTCAACAACTTGCAGCCGATTCCCTGCTGCTCCCAGGGTGTAGGCATACGATGAAATCAGTCCGGCGGGGCCAGTGTTAGTCAGCTGGAGCAATCGGTTAAGGATATCGTAAGTGTAGGTCGTGGTGACGCCATTGGGATAGACGGTTGACGCGAGATTCCCAACCGCGTCATAGCTGTACGTTGTTGTTCCCGAAGTATCGACCACGGTCGCCAAACGATTGAGGGCGTCGTAGGTGTAAGTTGTTGTGCCTTGCGATGTAGTCAGTGAGGTCTTATTGTCTGCCGCATCATAGGTGTATGACAACACATCACCTGAGGCTTTGGTCTCTTGTCCCAAGCGCCCACGCGTGTCGTAGCTGTAGCTATCGCCACCTGCTTGGGTGCGTAGCCCTGAACCAGTGAAGGCATAGGACACTATGGTTCCACCAGGGAGCGATTTTTGCATAAGGCGATTCACTGCATTATACGTGAACGTGGTTGTCTGGCCGTTGAAGTCGGTATGGGTTACCTGATTGCCGTTGGCATCATACGTGAAGGTTTCCTGTTGCCCGAGCGGACGGACGCGATTGAGCAATCGTCCAAGTATGTCGTAGGTCATCTGTGTCGTGTGGTTATTGGCATCGGTCTGTGTCAGTCGGTTTCCCAGTGCGTCATAGCTGTAAGTGGTAACACCTCCGGCAGCATCGGTGACGCGTAGCAAGCGCCCAGCAGCATCGTAGGCAAACAGCGTCGTTCTGCCTGCTTGATCCGTTTCTGCCATTTTGCGCTTGGCAGTATCATACGTGGTCGTCTTGGTCGCGCCATCCGGGAAAGTGGTTCTAGTCAGATTCCCGGCGCTGTCATGGGCAAAGGCAGTGACGTGGCCGAGTGCGTCAGTCGTCTTGATCCGCCGTCGCCGGCTATCAAATTCATGCACTGTATTATTCTCCAAGGCATCGGTCACGGTTTGCTTGTTTGGTGCATAGCTGTATGTCGTAACGTTCCCACGCTCGTCTGTCTGCGACAACAGCCGCCCAACTGCATCGTAGGTCTTGTGGATGGTCGTGCCATCGGGATTGGTGATCTTCGTTTGCCGGCCCACGACGTCATATTGGAACGCTGTCGTGTGACCATCGCGATCGGTCTGGCTCAGGACGCGGTTTTCGGCATCATAGATTTTCACCTGGGCTGACCCATTTGGGAAGGTCGTTCTTGTCTCATTGCCACTGACATCGTAGTTGAACTGTGTGACCCCGCCATTTGGGTCAGTAGTTGACGCCACCTTTTGCCCGTCACCGAGGCTGCTATAGGTCATAACACTCTGGTGCCCAAGCGCATCGTTGGTTCTCGTTAGCCGTTGTCCTCCATCGTACTGGAACTGTGTCGTTCTGCCTGCCTTTGTTGCAGAGAGGACACCTCCGTTCGCGTTGTAGGTAAAAGTAGTCACGGCTCCAAGCGGATCGGTCTCTGAGGTTTTGTTGCCACTGGCGTCGTAGGTAAACGTGGTCACGTCGCCGAGTGGATCAGTGGTGGTCAGGCGATTGCCAACGACGTTATAGGTGTGCCGCGTTATGCCGCCTTCTGGGTCGGTAATTTGTGTGAGGTTGCCGTTGGCATCGTAGACATTAGTGGTCGTCCGCCCTTCGGGGTCGCGCATAGTTAAGACTTGATTACGCGCATTGTAACTGAACGTTGTCGTATTGCCGTCAAAGTCCGTGCTGGTGAGCACGTTTCGGCGAGTGTCGTAAGTCTTGCTCGCTACCCGTCCAAGTGGATCGGTCTCGGTGAGTTGGTTGCTCTGACCGTCATGAGTATACGTTGTGCGATTACCCAAGGCATCAGTCTTGGCAACAACATTGCCCACGGAGTCATACTCGAACACGGTGAGATTGCCCAAACGGTCGCGCACGATCTCTTGCCGTGTATTGAGATCATGGGTGAATTCAATGCGCTTACCTTGCGCATCGATCGTGGCAATTAACCGTCCAGCAACGTCGTATTCGTTGCGGGCCACACGGGTTCCGGTGGGATCGAGCATATCCATCAACCCGTGTGTGCGGTTATAGGTGAAGCGCGTTGTATTGCCAACGAAATCGGTGGCGGCAATCAGGTCGCCACTGACGTTATAGGCGTAGGTCCGACTATTGCCACTCGGATCAGTAATCTGCGTAATCCGATTCTGGGCGTCACGGACAAAGGTGACACTCTTACCGGCGGAGTGGATAATGCCAGTCGGCCCGAACGTGAGCGTGTTCCCGTTCAGGTCCGTGACCTTCTTCACGCCCTCGGTGCGGTGAATCTCGATCTTGGTGCCATCGGCCGTTGTGTAGCGGAAGAGCTGCGGGTTATAGGTGTTGAGGGTGTCGTCATCGACGAGTTCGTCTTCGAGCCCGGCGTTCAGGATGGCGAGACCGTTATTGGCGAGCGCTTCCAACGTCCCTAGAGTACCTGAGCGCGGCGTGAAACCGGTGACCGCAGTGAAATCAAGTGAGCCGAGCCCTGACGTCGGCGATACGACCATGTCAAACTCTTCGACTTTGCCGTCGGGCAAGGTGAGACTGACCTTATGAGCATCGGTTGGTGACAGGGTAATGGAAGCCCCCGACTGCTGTCGCACCCACCCGGTGCCAAGCACGCGGTTGGTGCGAATGCGTAGCGTCTGCACATCCAACCGCCAGCCAATGCCAAAATCACCTTTTCCTTTGTCACGACTGTCGTAGGTGCGGTTGATGGTGATCGGAATCCCGGACAAGGGGATACTGAGGTCATGGAAGGTGATACTGAAGAGACCTACCTTCTGTTCACGAGCGACTTGGACGGTGACCGTGGCCTCGGTCTGGTTGCCACCACGGTCGTAGACCGTCAACTTGAGATCATACAAGTCGTTGATCAAGAGTGTCGGATCAAAGTTACCCAGCGCACCATTGGTGACGGCAGTTGTGCCGGTGCCCAACAAGGTAAAGGTAGTCTCACCGGCTGGTGCGTAGGCGAGTTCGTACTTGAGGAAGTTGGTGTCACTCGCAGTGCCGATG
>JANMSE010000535.1:0-1768 GCA_031389045.1 Deltaproteobacteria bacterium
GTGCAGGCAGGCAGGAGCAGATCGGCGAGAGAGGCGCTGGAATTGCAAAACATATCCACGTGCACATAGAAGTCCAGCGCCTCCAAGGCCGCCTTTCCCTGCAACGGATCACCGTTGCTGAGCAGTGGGTCGCTTGCGAACGCGACCAAAGCCTTCACTGGGTACGGGTGCTCTGTCAGAATGGCGCGATACACTTCGTACGCTTGCACTATGCCTGGGTTCACCGCCGGACCTAGCGGACGCTCGACAGCGCCGAGCCGTCGAGCGGCTTGCGCCTGAGGCAAGAGACCGAACCCCATGACAAGATTGGTGGGAGTGGTGGCGAAGAGTACGTTGCTGCCACGCTGATCGAACTGCCCGGTGAGGGCGTAGAAGCAATTCACCGCCCGGTTGATCTGCATGGCCTCGGTGTGCTGTTCGAGCCCTACCCAACTGAAGTAGCAAGACGGCTGCTCGGTGGCGAACATCCGTGCCGCTTGGCGGACCTCACTCGCTGACACCCAAGTGATTTTCTCTGAGCGCTCCGGGGCATGCTGGGCAGCCAGCTCCTTGAGCAGCGCAAAGGCGGGCCGACACTCCACCACCTTCCCATTGGCTAGCGTGATGGGAAAGGCGCCAACGAGCGCGGGCTCTACACCATCCTGTTCATACCCACGCTCGGCACGATAACCCACTGGACTCCCACTGCGGTCATTCCAGACGACAAACGTCTCCGCGTTCCCTGACGAGGTAAGGTCCTGCATCGTCAGCAGTTGATGGGTATCCGCTCGCACCAGGAAGGGACCGTTCGTCCACTGGCGGACGAAGAGTTCATCATAGAGCTTCTCCTCCAAGAGCACGTGCATCAGGGCGAGAGCCAAGACGCCGTCGCTGCCGGGTCGGACTTGCAGCCACCGGTCCGCTTTCTCGGCCAGGTTCGTCTTCCGTGGATCAATGACAATGAGTTTTGCTCCGCGCGCTTTGGCCTGGCTGATGCGCGCGGCGGCAGCGGGCCACGACGCCTGAGGGTTAAAGCCCCACAGCAGAATACAGCGAGTGTGATCGTAGTCCGGGAACGGCGTAGACACGCCGTAGGTGTACTGCGACCCGAACATGCGATTCCACAGACAGATATGAACAGTGCCCATCAAATTGGGGCTGCCGAAGGCGCAGGCCAGGCGAACCAGCCATTGCCAGTAGTCGCTAGTGCCGGTACCGCTTGGTGTCCCAAGGCTAAAAACCACCGCCTCGGCTCCGTATCGAGCTTTGATATCGAGGAGCCGAGAGGACGCCAGTGTCATCGCTTCCTCCCACGAGATTCGAACCCAACCGGGATCGCTCGCTCCCTTGGGTCGGGTGCGCTTCATGGGATATTGGAGGCGGTCAGGCAAGTAGACAATCTCAGGGGCGGCCGTTCCCTTGACGCAGATGCAGCCATTGGGGTGCTCCGGGTCTGTGTTCACCTGCGTAAAGATACCGTCCTCTACTGTCGCGAGGACACCACAGCTGGACACACACATCGCGCAATAGGTGTGCAGTTGCTCAATGGTCATAGGGATATCCTCCTTCCCCTGATTCGTGCAGAGTGAAGAGACCTGTCGATGATCGGCTTTCGCCTGTTGAATTGTCACCGCTCGTTTCACACCCAGCCGCTACGATGAGCCTTCCCACAGCGCACTTCTCCTTTTTCATGGCACGCGTGATTTGGAGTAATCTGTTTCAAATCAAGGGCCTAACACATGGTCTACGCTCGCCAGATCGATACTTGCAACATCCATGCTGTACCTCC
>JANMSE010000562.1:0-2893 GCA_031389045.1 Deltaproteobacteria bacterium
GGACACTCCTTACGGTGCCACCTTCCGCTTCCTGGACAAGTTCGACCCGCTTCCGGCTGTGAAAACGCCGATGTCGGATGAGGCGGTCAGCCTATACAAGCCAGATATACAGGCCCTCAAGGACAACGACATCCCGTTTACTCGTGTCGTGGAAGAGCGGCGGTCGATCCGCACGTACAACGAACAGTCCATTACGGCGGCGCAACTGGGCGAGTTTCTCTATCGCACGGCGCGGATCAGAGCACTTTCTGTGACAGCGCAAGAAGCGTATGAGCGTAGCGACCGGCCCTATCCGAGTGCAGGGGCGTGTTACGAGCTAGAGCTGTACGTAGTGGTCAACGCCTGCGAAGGACTACCATCGGGTCTTTATCATTATTGTCCCAAAGAGCATCAGCTCTATCGGCTGGCAGACCGGACACGCGAGGCTGAGGCGCTCCTCAAAGGGGCCTATTATGCCGCAGGCCAGCAGGGCATGCCACATATTTTGCTTATCCTAGCCGCGCGTTTTCAGCGGGCGGCGTGGAAGTACGAGGCCATGGCGTACGCAGCCGTCTTGAAGCATGTCGGCGTCCTCTACCAGACCATGTATCTGGTCGCAACGGCGATGGGGCTTGCCGCCTGTGCCCTGGGAGGTGGCAACTCTGACATCTTTGCTGCGGCGGCTGGGACGGATTACTATACCGAGACCTCAGTTGGTGAATTTATCTTGGGTCGCAAAGTAGAGAAGTAGCCGACAGACAGGAAGCCAAGTGATGCGCACGACGATTGTGGGCTATCAGATTAAAGAGAGGATTTATGAGAGCCGCAACTCGCTCGTTTATCGTGGGCAGCGAGAGGCAAAGCCGCAGGCTGTTATCCTCAAAATGCTCAGAGAGGAACACCCCTCGCCGCGAAAGCTCGCTGCCTTTCGGCGCGAATACCAGTTGCTCTGCACTCTCCAAATGCCGGGAGTCATTCGCGCCTATGATCTCACCGCTGACCAGCATCGTCCAGTCATGGTACTGGAAGATTTCGGTGGCGAGTCGCTGGCGCAGCTCCTGCGGAACGGTCGAGTTCTCCTCACTACGCTTCTGCCGCTGGCAATCCAACTCGCCGACATTGTGGGGCAGGTGCACCGGCAGCACGTGATCCACAAAGACGTGAATCCCGCGAATTTCGTGCTGAACCTGCAAACAGGACAGCTCAAGCTGATCGACTTTGGCATTGCTACGCAGCTCAGTCGCGAAAATCCCCCCTTCCAACACCCTACTGATTTAGAAGGAACGCTTGCCTACATGTCACCAGAGCAAACTGGGCGCATGAATCGCGTGGTAGATTATCGGACTGACTTCTACTCGCTGGGTGTCACACTCTATGAGTTACTGACTGGGTGCGTGCCTTTTCTCGGAACGGATGCACTTGCCCTTGTTCATGCGCATATTGCTCAGCAGCCATCCCCACCGCATGAATTGGTACCGGAGATTCCCCACCCTCTCTCTGCGGTTGTGATGAAGTTGTTGGCGAAGAATGCCGAGGATCGGTATCAATCGGCCTCAGGACTCATTGCCGATTTGCAGGAATGCCTGCGGCAATGGCGAACGACAGGAGAGATTCTTGCTTTCTCGCTTGGTCAGCAGGAGGCAGGAGAGCAACTCCAGATCCCGCAAAAATTGTACGGGCGCGAGGAAAATATCGATACCTTGGTGAGCGCGTTTACCCGCGTCAGCCAGGGTACTCGTGAGCTCATGTTGGTGTCCGGTTCCGCGGGTATCGGCAAAACCGTCCTAGTGCGGGAAGTGTACCGACCCATGGCGCAGCAGCACGGATATTTCATTGCGGGGAAATTCGATCAATTCCGAAGAAACATTCCGTACGCCGCCCTAGCCCAGGCCTTTCGCGCCCTAGTCCATCGGGTCCTGACAGAGAGCGAGGAGCAGATCACCGCCTGGAGAAACGCCCTGATTGCCGCCCTCGGTCTCAACCTCCAGGTTTTGTTCGATGTCCTCCCTGAAGTTGAACTGATTGTTGGACCACAGCCTACTGTCTCCACCCGCCCACCCGCGGAAGCGCAAAATCGTTTGCACCTGGCCTTCCAGAACTTTGTCCGCGTGTTTACCGGACCTGGCCGACCGTTGACCCTCTTTCTCGATGATCTGCAGTGGGCCGACAGTGCTTCGTTACACCTCCTGCGACGTTTGCTAACCACAGCGGAGAATCGCTATCTCTTTGTCATCTGTGCCTACCGAGATAACGAGGTGACCGAAGCACACCCGGTGCAGTTGATGGAGAACGACATTCGGAAAGAGGGAGGAACGGTCAATCATATCGTCCTAGGCCCGTTGGACCTCCCGTACCTCCAGCAGTTCATTGCTGACACTCTGACCTGTCCGCCAGAAAAGATCACACCATTGGCGGAACTGGTGCTGGCCAAGACGGCTGGGAATCCTTTCTTCGTCGCTGAGTTTCTCAAATCGCTTTCCACAGCGAGGCTCCTCGCCTTCGATACCCAGAAACGCGAGTGGCAGTGGGACGTGGCACACATTCGCGCACAGAACATCACTGATAACGTCGTCGAGTTGATGGTCGGCAAGGTACAAAACCTCGGCGCGAAGACGCAAGAAGTGCTGAAGCTGGCGGCGTGCCTGGGCAACCAGTTCGATCTACGTACCCTAGCCACTGTCTATGAAAAGTCGTCCTCAGAGACTGCCGCTGCTCTATGGCCAGCCCTCGCAGGCGGATTCGTTGTCACTCTCGGTGATGCGTACTCATTGGTGGGCCTCGATATACAAGGGCTCTTTGATGAGGTCGCGGTGGAGTACAAGTTTACCCATGACCGTGTTCAACAAGCAGTGTATTCCCTCATTCCCTCAGCGGATAAACAAGCGGTTCACTGGCAGGTGGGGCAACTGCTTTT
>JANMSE010000587.1:0-6924 GCA_031389045.1 Deltaproteobacteria bacterium
GTCGGGAATGGTCGTATGAAGGCCGACCTCGAAGAGCAGCAGAATCACGCCCAGCTCACTGAGAATCTCCAACACCAGGTCCGTCCGTAAAAAGTGAAACGCATCAATGCCCAGCAACGCCAGATTGCCTAAGAGGATGCCGACAAGCAGTTCCCCCAGCACTTCCGGCTGGTGCAGGCGCACCATGATGTCGCCGCCGATCTTCGCGGCGAGGAGCACCACCGCCAACGCGAGGAGCACGACAATGACTGGGCTGGTGTTGATTCCTCCGGCGTGTTCGGTCGCCGCGAGAACCGAAGAAACATGGCAGAAAGAAACAAGCAGCATACTACCGGCAAGGGTTCGCCATCGCGTGGTCGTCATCAGTCCTCCATCGTCTTGCATTGTCAACGTTCATCGGGGGTTCATCCCAAATCCGACGAGCTTCTATAAGATAACGCGGCATTCGCGGTCTGACCAATGCTCCAGGAGGAACACCACTATGACCACCACTGACCTCTGTTTCTTAACCGCCACCGAACTCGCTCGTCGCATGCGCACGAAAGCGGTCTCTTGCCGCGAGGTTATGGAAGCGCACCTCGCCCAGATTGAACGGGTCAATCCCAAGGTCAACGCGATTGTCACCCTGTTGCCGGAACGCGCGCTGGAGCACGCACGCCAAGCCGATGAAGCCCTGGCGCGGGGTGAAGACGTGGGGCCGTTACACGGACTGCCGATAGCCCACAAAGACCTCGTCTTGACCAAAGGGATTCGCACCACCTTTGGCTCGCCCATCTTTCGCGACTTCGTGCCGGAACAAGACGAGATCATCGTCGAACGGTTGCGCCGCGCTGGCGCGATCACCATTGGCAAGACCAATACGCCGGAGTTTGGCGCGGGGTCGCAGACTTTTAACCCAGTGTTTGGCGAGACGCTCAATCCGTATGATCTCACTAAAACTTGTGGCGGAAGTAGTGGTGGTGCCGCCGTGGCCCTGGCGTGTGGCATGCAGCCGCTTGCCGATGGCAGTGACTTGGGTGGTTCGCTACGTAACCCGGCCAGCTTTTGCAATGTGGTGGGGTTTCGACCCTCGCCTGGCCGCGTGCCGGTCTGGCCCGCGCGTGTGGGCTGGTGTCCGCTACCGGTCGAAGGGCCGATGGCGCGCTCAGTGCGAGATGTGGCGCTGATGTTGAGTGTCATCGCGGGGCCTGATTCTCGTGCGCCACTCTCAATCAGTGATCCTGGCGAGACGTTCCGTCGCCCGCTAGAGCGGAATTTCGCTGGCGTGCGTATTGCCTGGAGTCGTGATCTGGGCGGCCTGCCGATCGATCCCCGGGTGACTGCGGTGATCGACACGCAACGTGGCGTGTTTGCCTCGTTGGGCTGCACGGTTGAAGACGCGCAGCCCGACCTGCGTGACGCGGACGAGACGTTTCGGGTGTGGCGGGCGTGGCTGTTCGAGTTAGGCTTTGGTGAGCTGCTGCGCACCCACCGGGCGCAGATGAAAGACACGGTGATCTGGAATATCGAAGAAGGCGAGAAACTGACAGGACCGCAAATTGGCCAAGCGGAACGCAAACGCACGGAACTGTACCAGCGTGTGCGGCAGTTCATGGAGCGATACGAGTTCTTGATTCTCCCGGTCTCACAAGTGCCGCCGTTTGACGTGAAGCAACGCTACGTGACGGAGATCAACGGGACCAAGCTGGACACGTATCTCGACTGGATGCGTTCCTGTTACTACATCACGGTGACCGGGCTACCGGCGATTTCCGTGCCCTGTGGCTTCACGCCGGAAGGACTACCGGTGGGCGTACAAATCGTCGGTCGTCACCATGATGACTTTGGCGTGCTGCAACTGGCATACGCGTTTGAGCAGGTGACAGGCTTTGGGCGGCAGCGGCCGGGGGTGGTCTGACTTTTCGGTCACCATGAGGAATGGTACGCTCACAGGATGGCTACTCCAAACCGGACCCTGCGCGTCCGTAAACTTACCGACCAAGAGCCCGAACTGGACCTCCAACAAACCACCCCGGCTGAACGCTTGGGGATGATGTGGCAACTCGCCGTTGATGGATGGACGTTCAAGGGGGAACCCGTTGCTGAATCCCGACTTCCGCGACATGCTGTCCGTGTTATACGACGAGCACGTTGAGTTCTTACTCGTCGGGGCGTATGCGCTGGCTGCCCACGGGTTGCCACGCGCAACGGGCGACATGGACATTTGGATTCGCTGCTCTGATGAGAATGCGCGGCGGGTCTGGCGCGCATTGCAGCGCTTTGGTGCGCCGCTTTTTGATCTGACAGCGAGTGAGCTGCAAACTCCCGGGCTCGTTTTTCAGATTGGGGTTATTCCCCAGCGTATCGACATTCTGACGGCGATTGACGGTGTCCTTTTTGATGACGCGTGGACGCAGCGGAAAACCGTCGAGATCGAGGGTCTGACCATTGCGGTCATTGGGCGTGCCCAGTTAATCCAGAATAAGAAAGCGGCGGGACGGCCAAAAGACTTGGCCGACGTGGCATGGCTTGAAACGACTGAACCTGAATAGAAGGAACGATCATGGCAATCGCTAAAGAAATCCTATTGGACCAGCAGCAAATCGACGACATCATGCGAACGGAATGGAACATCCGCGTCGCGACAATGGGGCCAGGCGAGCGGATCAATCTGACGCCGATGTGGTTTGGCTGGGCCGGGGGAAAAATCTATATTCATGGCCGCGGGCAAAAGATCATCAACCTGCGCAAGAATCCGACCTGCACGATGTTGGTTGACCGCAACGAGAAGTTCCCCGAACTCCAGGGCATTATGATGCTAGGGAAAGCGCGGGTGCTGGAAGACGCGGCGGCGGAGCACGCCGATCCGCATTTGGCGGAAGTTCGTGCCCAGATGGGCAAGAAATATAATGGTGGCCACGGCAAGCCACCGGCGGCGGACCCACTCCCGGTGACTTCGACCGCCGGTGGCTCAACTCGACGGTGGTTAGTGTTTACGCCAGAGTCCGTCGTCACGTGGGATAACTTGAAGTTAGGGAAGTTGGGCGCTAAGCGGCGGGAATGAAGGACACGGCGAAGACCGTGAGATTCCTCGCTTCGGTTACACTCCCCACAGGAAAGGAGCCCTCATGTCGAACTTTCAAACCGGATCAATTCACGCCAACGGTATGCGCTTCCACTATTTGGAGAAAGGTGAGGGGCCGTTAGCCCTCTGTCTGCACGGATTTCCAGATTCAGCGTGGACCTATCGCTATCTGCTACCGAAACTCGCCGAGGCTGGCTATCACGCGGTCGCGCCGTTCATGCGCGGCTATGCCCCGACCGAGATTCCCACCGATGGACGCTACGATACGAAAACACTCGCCGCCGATGCCAACGCGTTGCATGCCGCGCTTGGGGGGAAGAGTGACGCGGTGCTGATCGCGCATGACTGGGGCGCGGTGACTGCGTATGGCGCGTTGTCCGCCGACCCACAGCGCTGGCGGCGAGCGGTGATTGGGAATGTTCCCCCGTTTGCCGTTTTCGGGCAGCTTGCCTTTACGTATGCGCAGCTCAAACGCTCCTTCTACTTCTGGTTCTTTCAGATGGCGATCGCCGAGGGCATCGTCGCCGCCAACGACCTCGCTTTTCTTGATGGCCTGTGGAGCGATTGGTCACCAGGGTACAACGCCACGTATGATTTAGGTCGAGTGAAAGAATGTTTACGCAATCCGATAAATCTCAAGGCGGCGATGGGGTATTATCGGACCATGTTCAATCCGGCTCGTTTCGGCACGCCCGAAGGGGTCGCGGAACAAACCGCCACGTGGGGGAATCCGATCACAGTCCCGACCTTGTATCTTCACGGTACGACTGATGGGTGCATCACGCTTGACGCGGACACGGCGAAAGCGATTCCACCGTTTCTCGGCCCAGGGTCGGAGGTCGAGCGGATTGAGGGAGTTGGGCATTTCTATCTGGTTGAGAAACCCACGGAGATCAACGCACGGATTGTGCGGTTTCTGCAACGGGCGTGAATCCTACCGACTTTTTGTGTTCGAACAGGAGGCTCTCATGGCACAGATTGGCAATCACCTCAAAATGACGGTACCCCATCATCTTCGCTCACGGACTCGCGAGTTCTATATCTCAGTCCTCGACTGCCGACAGCTCGACAGTCCCGGTGCCGACCTTGACCTCTACGAGTTCACTGGTGGATTCGTCTTGGGGCTCTTTTTTACCCCTGAAGCCGAGGCGCTCTCGGAGACCGACTACCTGAAAGGGCTGTGGCTGGAGCTGAAAGTGGCGGACCCGGAAGTCCTCAAGACGCGACTCCTCGCTTTTGGAGTCAAAGAGGTTGAGTTCCCTGACCCGACCCGGTTCTTCTTTCAAGCACCTGGGGGACAGGTGTTTCGTGTCGCTCCGCTCGACGGGGGACTCTGAAAGGGTACCACTGAGTGAAGAACGGAACAAAAACGATCTTGACGAGAACGGAGACATGTCATGAGTAGATTCGTAAAGAAACAAGTTCTGCTTGATCCCCAGGCGTTAAAACGAGCGCAAAAGATATTACGCACGGACAGCGAGGCGGAGACAATCCGAGAGGCAATCAGTCTCGTCACCCTCCGCAAAGAAGTGGCGGCTGGATTTGATCGTGTGGCGGGGAAAGCACCTGATTTTCGTGACGTGTGGGCCAAGTGATGGCAGCCCCCTATCTTTTTGACACGAGTGTCTACATTACCGTACTGAGAGATGAAAACTTCGCACGCGAATTTCGCCCTCGCTACATTCGCGACGTTCCTCGTACCCATTTCAGTTCCGTCGTGATCCAGGAACTTGTCGCTGGAGCCCGTACCTTTCGCCACCGACGGCAAGCAGCCGCGCTTTATGAACCCTTTGAACGTACGGGACGCATCGTCACGCCGAGTCATCGCGTGTGGAAGGAGGCCGGGGCTGTGCTGGTCACTCTGGCGGAGAAAGCCCCGCAATGGCGGGACAAGATAGCTCGCGGGTTACTCAACGATCTTCTTATCGCACTGAGTAGAGCCGTTCTATTGGCGCTACCGTCGTCACTCGTAATGGGGAAGACTTTCGCCTTATTCGCCAGTTCCAGGTGTTTGCTCTGGAGGTCATCTAGGAGGTGAATCTTCAGAAATCTGCTTCAGTACCGCGCCATCCAACTCGCCACCAACCCGCGTTCCAATCCTTTCGCCCCACGCATCCACGAACGACTCGACGAATCCCCCGCTTCAACTCGCACATCTTGGGTCTCGTCCATTGTCAGACGCTTGGCAAAGTCGGTCAGCAGAATGGCGAATCCCAACTGCCGCCCTGAGGCGGCGGTGAGGTAGCCCGCCAGTCCATCCGCATAGTTCATCGTGCCGGACTTGGCTCTGACATTCGGAATCGGAGCGCCTTTGAATCGCTCCCAGCGTGGTGGTGTGAGAAGTTCGGGAAATGGCACGACCCCGGCGGAGACCGTCCACCCGTGACGCAAGATCGCGGCGAGTTGTCGGGGAGAGATGCGAGTCCCCGTGCTGAGCCCAGAATGATTCGCGCAGACCAGCCCTTCCCACGGGCCGTTCGGTAAAGTCCGGCGATACCAGTTCGCGACCGCCGTGGCGGACTCTCGTACTGGCAACGGATGGCCCATGAGCTTGCGTGACGTCACCTGCCCGATCAATTCAGCGGAGAGATTGTTGCTGTGCTTCAGCACCCCGGTGGCGACTTCTGGTAATGGGGCGCTCCAGTGCGTGTGGAGCGGGGTCACATTCTCAGGAACACGGCCTGGCTGTGGTGGAGGAAAATCGATGGCATTTTTGAGGCACAGCGTCTGAAACAGGAGTGCGGCAATTCGGCCAGGGTTGCTCCTCACTGGGAGTTCGATCCACCCTTGTCGTGGCAAGGACGGAGAGAGCAACCACCGATCCACTTCCGTCTCTTCATGCAGAAATTGCACATGCCGGTCGAATTCACTGGGGAGCATACCCGTCGTGATCGCCAAGACGGGGACGGTTCCCCCTTTCGCATGCGAAAACACCGAAGAAGAAAAGGTTGAGGCTCCACGCTTTTGCTCCCAATGTAATTGAATACGATTGTAGTTGACCGAGAGCGCGCTGAGGCCAGGATTATAGGACGCCACTACGGCTTGCTTGGCTTCAATCTGAACTGCGGGCACGAGAAAACTGTCGTCAAAATAGAAGTTGCCCACCACACGAGAAATGCCCGCCTGTTGTAGGGCGGTGATAAACTCCCGCAGGTCGTCGGTAGTGAGTGTGGGATCGCCACCACCACGGAGATACACGTCGCCACGCAGGGTGTTGTCTGCGACCTCTCCAATAGTGAACAGCGATGTGGCGAAGCGATAGTCGGCACCGAGCACCTGGAGCGCGGCGATCACCGTGGCCGCCTTGAACGTGGACGCGGGAACGCGCGGTTCATCGGGATGATGAGCCTCGACTACGCTGCCATCCTTCAGATCAAAGAGTAGGTAGCCAACGTCAGTGTCGGCGAACCGAGAGCGGGCGAGTAATTCCTCAGCGGAACGAGGCGGTTCCGGGGCCTTGGCAACCGCGGGGGCCGGAGCACGGGGCCGCTTTCGTTTCCGCGCCTCTGCGGTCGTGGGTATGCCAAGGAGGCCGATCAGCACGATCAGTACAATGTTACGAAAAAAGTTTTGTTCCCCCCTTTGAGAAAGGGGGGCTCGGGGGGATTTTTCACGCGTAGTCACGAAATGCACGGATGTCACGGGTTCCGATAAATGAAGGAGATTGCGACGCTCTTTACGCGAAAGTCGCCGATACCGACCCGACCGACGAGAAGAGCGATTCCCAGCGGTCGCCCTTGCTGATGGGCGTGGGTTTGGTGAATGACCCGGACATAATCTGCTGCCCCGGCTCCAATGCCCACCCACAGGTCGCGAGGTGATTCGCGAGCCAGGCAATACAATCCAGTTGATTATCAATC
>JANMSE010000666.1:0-2241 GCA_031389045.1 Deltaproteobacteria bacterium
TGGCAGTCTTGCGCAAGGATGGCAGTGTGCTCACCGTCGAGGTGCGCTGTGGTGTGGTGCAGGATAGCCACGGGAAACCCGCCACAACCCAAATTTTCTTCCGCGACATCTCGGAGCGCAAAGCGATTGAGCGGCAGCGAGCTGATTTCCTGGCGATGCTCACCCACGACATTCGTAATCCGATCGCCATAATCCTGAGCTACGCGGAACTCCTGTTGGAAGCGCTCCAGAAAGAGATATCCAATGATAAGATCGATATGCTCCACCGCCTCCGGCACAACGCCCTCTCTCTCCACTCCTTAGTCACCAACTATTTAGATTTCTCACGAATTGAGGCAAAGGCCGTAGAGACTGCTACGGAACCAATCGTCCTCAACGAGGTGTTGCGTCGCGTGGGGGATTTGTATGAGCCTGATGCCACGCGCAACGGTCTTCGCCTCCAGTTTGCGTTGTCTGAAGGGGCACCGCGGGTGGCTGGGGCGGTGATCGCTCTTGAGCGTGTGTTCGCGAACATCGTCACGAACGCGATCAAGTTCACGCCGAGTGCAGGCTCCATCACTATTCGGTCTGAACTACGAGGAAACGAGGTGGTGGTGACCGTTGCCGACACGGGGCCGGGTGTTCCTGTCGAGGAGCGGGCGACGATTTTCGAGAAATATCGCACGGGAGGAAAAAGTGGCGGGCAAGTCGGAACGGGCCTGGGCCTCTTTATCGTCAAGTCGTTAGTGGACGCGCATCACGGCAGAGTAGAGATCGAGTGCCCTAAAAGCGGGGGGACCGAGGTGATCGTCTTTCTGCCAGCATTGAGGGACTAAAATGCTCGGACAGGCCGCTCTTTCACGAACAGATTGTGGTCTCTGTGTGAGTGTGCTCGTTCCCGCGAAAAAACTTGACTCGACGCACGAATCCCTTTACCCAAGAAGCCTCACTTGCCGGGAGGAGGTTTCATGCTCGAAGATTTCAAGAAGTTCGCCATTCAGGGCAATGTCATGGACATTGCCGTGGGTGTCATTATTGGGGCCGCGTTTGGAAAAATTGTCGCCTCGTTAGTGGAGGATGTCATCATGCCGCCGATTGGGCTGCTGATGGGAGGGGTGGATTTTTCCAGCCTGTTCGTGACGCTCTCTGGCGGGACCTATGAATCCGTCGCCAAAGCAAAAGAGGCCGGAGCCGCGACGCTCAATTACGGCATCTTCATGAATCACATCGTCAACTTTCTGATCATCTCATTCGCTATTTTCATGGTCGTGAAGCAAATCAATCGTCTGAAAACCGCTCCACCCCCGCCCCCGTCGGGCCCACCAACCACGAAGGATTGCCCCTATTGTTTGACGACGATTCCCCTCAAGGCGACTCGTTGTGGACACTGCACCTCTGAGATGAAATAACCGATGTTGTCGTGACGTTATTTCACCCGAGGTAAACAATCTGACTACTGACTACTTTTCCATCTGCTGCCTAATTTCCCGCACAAACTCCCGCGACCGACCTACGTCTTGTCGCTCCGGTGAACCCAACCCCACGACCACACGATCAAGCACGCCTTTGTAACGACTGGCTAATTTCTTGGCGATCTCATCGTAGGTGCCGACAATCGCGAGTTCTTCGAGCATCTCCTCAGTGATCTCCGCGGCCATCTCGGTCCACTGGCCCTTGGCCGCTTTTTCATTCAAGCGAAAACAGGTATCGCCCCAGCCGTGGGCGTCGAGCACGCCCTTGTAGGTGCGGGTCGAGGCATAAAAGGCAATCTGTTGCTTGACCGGCGCTTTCGCCTTTTCCACTTCATCGCGCGTGGCTCCGCTGGCGATGAACGTGCCCGTGATGAGTTTGATGTCTTCACGCGGGCGACCCGCTTTGGTAAGCCCTTTTTGTAAATTCGGGACGACGGTTTCCTGAATGTACTTCGCCGAATGAAACCCGTGAATATAAAACCCCTCGCATAACTCGCCCGCCAGTTGGGTAATAAGGGGATTCAGGCCAGAAATGAAAATGGGAATCTTGGGATGTTCGATTGGTCCAGGATTGAAGAACGGGGTCATCAGCGTGAACTGGTAGAACTCGCCGATGAAATCGAGCTTCGTGTTGTTTTGCCACGAGTCCCAGATCGTGCGCAGTGACAGGATGACCTCGCGCAAGCGTTTGACGGGCGCGACCCATTTGACGCTGAAGCGTCTCTCGTTGTGACCCTTGACCTGCGTGCCGAGTCCCAGGATAAAGCGGCCCTGCGAATTGGCTTGCAAG
>JANMSE010000672.1:0-3836 GCA_031389045.1 Deltaproteobacteria bacterium
AGAGCGCGAAGCAACAGGACAAGCTGCTCTGTGGCCTGGAGACGGCGGAGGAGCAAACGCGCATCTTCGAGGAGACGCCACTCGCGGATCAGATTCTGCTGCTTGAACAGATTGTGAAAGACCCGGACGCGGTGGACACTCAGCTTGCCCAGCTCACGGAAAGATACCTTGCCCATGACATCGGCGGGCTCCTCGCCTTGAGCCGGGAGTTCGACGACGAAACCCTTGAGGAGCGGAAAAGCGCTGAAGCCTTTCTGCGTCGGCTGATTGATGAGCGCAATGTGAGCATGGTCGAGCGGATGCTCCCGCGCCTTCGACAGGAGTCGGCGTTCATCGCCGTCGGGGCACTCCACCTGCCAGGCGAGAAAGGCATTTTGCAACTCTTGACGGAGCGCGGGTACACCGTCTCCGTGGTGTATTAGGGCCAAGGCAAAAGGCAAAAACAAGAAAACGGAGTATTGCTGGTTTTTGTCAAGCCATCGCTCCTTGCCTCCTCTCTTCCGACTACTGACTCCTTCTTTCCTGTCAGTTATAGTCCTCCACATGTTACAAGCCGGACACACGACCATTCATTTTCTGAACGCGGGGTTCTGGTGGGACGATGGCGGAGCGCAGTTCGGCATCGTCCCGCGCGAACTCTGGGAAAAAGAGAAACCCGCCAATGCTCGCCATCGCATCAAGATGAGCTTGACGTGTCCGCTCATCCTCACGGGCAAAGAGGTCATTCTGGTGGATACCGGCATCGGCAACCGCCTCAGCGAGCGGGAACAACAAATCTATGCGCCCGAACCGAGTGATCGCTTGGTGAACGGGTTGCGACAACTGGGGCTCGCGCCTGAGGATGTCACGCATATCGTGTTCTCGCACCTCCATTTCGATCACATAGGTGGAGTGATTGATAAGTCCGCGACCGGGGCAATTCGCCCGATCTTTCCGAACGCGCGCTTGTATATGCAAAAGAAGGAATGGGACCTCGCGCTCGCCCCAACCGACGAACGTCTCGCGGCGGCCTATCGACATGCACCGGAATGTCTGCGCGCGCTGGAGAAGGTGACGTTAGTGGATGGTGACACCGAGATCGTCTCTCACGTGCGCACCATTATTTCCGGTGGGCATACCGACCTGCATCAATGTGTGATTGTCGAAGCTGGCGGCACCGGACTGATTCATCTCGGCGACATCGTGCCGACGACCTCGCACCTGCGCCTGGCGTGGAACGCGGCCTACGATACCAACCCACTGGGGACCATCGCCGCCAAGAAGCGCTTTTTCGCCGAGGCGCGGGCAAAGAATCTGTGGGTCTCTTTTTCGCACGATGACACAGTGGCGGCGGGATTGCTGGAGCAGGAAGAAGGAAAAACCTCGCGGTTACGAGAGACGATAGGCATTGCGTGAAACGGCAAACGGAACTACCCCGCCCCTGCCTTTTTACGTTTGCCGTCTTACGTCCCTCGGAGGAACCATGATCGACCTCTGTCCAACGATCGCGGGTGTTCGCTTGCCGTTCTGTTTGATGAATGCGGCGGGAGCGCTCTCGGCCAGTCGCGAGGAGCTGTTGGCGTTGGCGCGCTCCGAGGCTGGGGCGGTCGTGAGGGAAGGCGTCAGTGCGTTTACTCGACTGAAGCGAGAGTGCGCGAACAGCCTCGAACTCAGGAGCGCGGCGGAGTGACCGGACTCTCCCCATCTGGGTGTTCCTCCTTGATCCACAACTTCACCCACGGGAGAAGGAGAAAAGCGGGCCACGCGAGAAAGAATGTCGCGGCGAAGTAGGTGGCGTAGCCAAACTGTTCAGTGAGTACGCCAGAGATGGGGCCTGAAATGGAGCGGGTGAGACCAAACAGCGCACTCAACAGTGCGTACTGTGTCGCGGCCTGCGACTTCTCGCAAATGCGCATCATAAACGCGAGAAACGGGGCCGTTCCCAAGCCACCACAAAACGACTCGACCACCGAAGCGCTGTACATGAGCAATGACGATGGCGGGAGCGCCGCCGCGGTCGCATACATCAGATTCGAGGCGGCTTGGGCGATCCCCAACAGCCACAAGGCGCGAAACAATCCCCAACTTTGTGAGAGTTTCCCCCCCAACAACGCGCCAGCGATCGTGCTCACCACGCCGATCGTGCCAGGGATCGCTCCGATTTGCAGAGGGGTGAAATGGCGATCAACCCAAAAGGGCCGGACCATTGGTCCTAACGCCATATCCCCGAGCTTAAAGATCAAAATGAAGAGCATGACGTGCAGCACCCCGGGCCGCTGCCAGAACGTTTGCACTGGGCCGATGACCACTCGATTCAGTGTCGCACTCCAGGACTCGTGCGCATACACAGGGCGGGGGAAGTCGGGCAGTTGGCTGGACAACACGGCGGATACCAGGAGCAACACGGCAGCAGTAGCAAAGGCAATTTGCCAGCCGATGAGACCGGCAAGCGCGACAAACACACCGCCCGCACAGATCAAGGCGACACGATAGGTACTCACCCGCACGCCGTTGCCTGGGCCCACTTCGTCATCATTGAGCAGTTCAATCGTATAGGCATCGATCGCGATGTCTTGGGTCGCGGCGAACGTGGCGAGGGCAATCAACAGCACCCATAGTAATGGACCTGTCTGCGTGGGTTGCAAGAGGACGATGAGCAACAAGTCAAACGCAAGGAGCGTCTGACAAACGACGATCCAGGTTCGCCGCTTGCCCCACAGATCGACCGCCGGAGCCCAGAAAAATTTGAGCGTCCACGGCAATCCGGCCAGCCATATCAGCCCAATATCCGTGAGGCTGACATTGAGAGCGCGAAAGTAGACAGGGAAGGCATCAAATAAGAGCCCAAAGGGGAAGCCTTCGGCGAAGTAGAGGATGGCAACCCAGGTCAGTTTGGAACGGGTGGAGAGGGATTCCGTCATGCGCACTGAGCGTTGTGCCTGCGAAGAGACGAAGAATCAAGGCGCGAACAAGCGGAGCCCATCAATAAAACGAATGCCCGGTCTGAGAACGGCCGTCTCCCCGTGCAACTTGCACCCAGAGAGACCGAGGAATACAAAAGTTCGATGCACTGTCCAAACTGCGGGTTTGATTCAAGCGATTTCCAGACTGTTCTTTCCCTCGTCACTGTGCGACTGCAACAGAAGGGTCGCATCTCCTATCGAGCTCTCCAGTACGAATTCGGCGTTAATGAGGCATTGCTCGAAGCCCTGCGGGAAGAGTTGATCTTGAGCGAGCAAGTGGCCGTCGATGAAGACGGGAAAGTGCTTGTGTGGAGTGGGGAGGGAGCAAACGGCGAAACGGCGAAACGGCGAAATGACGAAACGGAAGGTGCCAGTCCCCAGCCCCCAATCCTTTTCACCCAGCCCCTAGCCCCTAGCACCCAACCCCTAGCCGAGCGCCGTCAACTGACCGTGATGTTTTGCGATGTGGTCGGTTCGACCGCGATCTCCGCACAGCTTGACCCGGAGGACTTGCGCGACGTCGTGCGCGCCTACCAAGAGGCCGCGGTCGGCGTCATCCAGCCCTACGACGGCCACGTCGCGCAGTATCTGGGCGATGGGCTGCTGGTGTATTTCGGCTACCCACAGGCCCATGAAGACGATGCGCCGCGGGCGATCCATGCGGGTCTCGGGATTCTCTCCGCGCTGGCGGCGTTGAATCGCCGACTACAGACCGACTATAGCGTAACGCTGGCGGTGCGGATTGGCGTCCACACCGGCCCGGTGGTCGTCGGTCAGATGGGCGGCGGCAGTCGGCATGAACAGTTAGCCTTGGGCGAGACGCCCAACATCGCCGCCCGCCTCGAAGGCATGGCCGCGCCGAATACCGTCGTCATCAGTGCGGCCACGGCCAGA
>JANMSE010000692.1:0-4932 GCA_031389045.1 Deltaproteobacteria bacterium
TCGCCAGAATTGTTGCCATCGCTCATCCGAGATGGCGTAGACCTTGGTTCGTGGGCCGGTGTCGCTTTGCAAGCGGAACGCGATTTCGCTGTTAGGCAGTACCGTGATGCCCTCATCCGTCAACTCGACGTTATCCGGGTCACCGTCGAAAAGATCACGCTTCAAGCCGAGTCCTTCTGGTCCGACGAGATCGTCATGTTCCTTGAGAAAGGCTTTCGTCAGTTGTAGGCCGCGATTGGCGGGCAATTGCAGTTCGCGTAGCAGCGGTGCCGCTTCCTTGGCGGCCTTTGTTTTGGGGTAGCGCTCAACGAGGGCGCGCAGGTGCATGTCTTTTTGCGCTTGATGCGGGCTTTGTTTCGCCATTTCGAGGAGTGCGTTTCCGGCACGCTCTTGGAGTCGTGGGATCACCTCCGCTTGTCCCGCTAACTCGTAAAACGTGATCGCTTTATCAATCCGCCCCTCTTTTTCGTAGGATTTCGCGAGGAGTGTGTAGATTTCCGGGTTCCGCTCTTCGGTCGGCGTGGTATGGACATATTTCGCGCCTTCGTTGATGACTTGCTCTTGTGGGACGGGATTGCCAGTGACGAGTTGGAACAGCTTCGCGGTGGTCTGGATGAGCGTGAGGACACCAAACGTCGCCGCTCCCGCTAGCCCCTCGGTGGCGATTTGGGTTCCCGCGATGACGAAGTTGTCTTTCACGAAGCCCCCGCCAGGAAGCAGATACGTCAGCGTTTCCTTATTATGCTCCCATTTCGCTTGCTCCACGTTGGAGAACGGATCGCGCGGTTGCGCTCCGTTGAGGTCGCCTGGTGCTCGCAGGGCGGCTTCAACTTGGGCGAGACCGGAGCGGGCGGTGGTGGACGATTCGTCGATCATCAGCGCCAAATGATAATGAAAATTCGCGCTCCAATAATCGTTCTTCTCGAATGCCGCCGCCGCTCGTGACAACTCCGCTTCGAGCATCGCTGTCTTGCGGCGAGTTTCGAGGTCTTGCACTTTTTCGGTGATCTCCTTGACACGCGGGTCTTCCGGGGCCCGGCGGAGAAACTCTCGATACAAGACGAGTGCTTTGCGCTCACGAGGGGCAGGGTCCCTGCTGCCCCATTCCGATACCAAGCCTTGGGCGGACGAAGGGTCTGGTGCGCGTGGAGCACCAAACAAGAGACTGCCGACATCGAAAGTCGAGAGTATCCAATTGAACCGGCGACCAATGCGACTGCGTTGTTCGTCGGAGAGTAATTCCTCCGCCCGCGCGAGCAGGGTATCCGGCGGCGCATTGAGCGTGGCGATGTCCGCCGTTTCTCGCTCTTGTTCGTCGAGCGAGGTGTCGGCTAGGCCCAAGACATACGAGGTAAGTCCGGTTGGCTGTTCTCCAGTGGTGGTCAACGCGGCGTCATGTGCCGTTAGTTCACGCGCCCGCTGTTCAACCATGTCGGGGTTCTGCAAATAGGCGTGCACGATGGCGTCGGCGATCTTCTTGCCGACGTCATCGGGGAAATAGCGGTCTGGCGGCACCGGTGGCGTAAACGGGGTGTAGGTGGGGAGAAAATCATTGAGCTTTCTGACCAGCGGGTCCGCGGACTCCTGGGCATAAGCACTTGTTGTGAGCAAAAGGACCATCAGCATCAGATACGGCATACTGTTATCCTCCGGTCTGTCGTCGGCGCGACAGCCTTGTTGTGCGTGCTGCTCCCGTGCGGGTTAGCGACTGAGTTTTCCAATGCGGGCCATGTAGGCTTCGAGGGCTTCGAGTTTGCCCTTGGCTTCCAGCTTTTCAATCACGCCATCTTCCTGAGCGACTTGCCCGTAGGCACGCAGGGCGGCGCGTCCGACCTCCTCGAATGTCGCCACGTCGAACTGGAGCGTCTGCGGGTCGTTTTGCGCGACGTACTCTTGCGCCAAGGTGAAATAAAAATCGCCGAGTTCAATCTGATAGCGATAACGATTTTTGCTCTCGGTATGTTTCTTGATGAGTTGATCGAACGCCACGACGACACTGGCGTTGCCATCTTCCAAGCGGTGACGATTGAGGAGCAAGAAGGTTACCTTCGCTTGATCGAGCCGTTCTTCTTCTTCTCGCGCTAGGGCGGCATACGACGTCTCGACGTGCGGGGCCTGTATTTCTTGCCACGCGGCGATGTGGCGGTCGAGCGCTTGGATGTATTCGACCGGGGTGGTGGCCGAGATCGGTTGCTTTTGCAAATCGCGAAATTGCGTGAGGGTGGCCACCGATTTTGCCGCCTCGGTATTGAGGGGGTGCTTACTCTGACTCACAATCTGATACTGCTCGATCGCTTTGTCGTACTCATGGAGGCTCTCGTACGCCCGCGCGCGCGTGAAGGCGAGAATGTCGGGATACGCGCCCGGGTGTTTGGCCTCATAATCTTGCAACCGTCGCAAGGTGGCTTTGTTAACGTTGGCACCGGTGACATCTTTCGGGATCGGGAAGCGGTAGGAGTCCTTCGCCGCCACCCGCTGAAACTCGCCAACCACTTTGAGCAAGTCCTCTTCCGTTACGTACTGGGGATTGCTGTCTTCTTCACTCTTCTTGGTCAATGATCGCAGTCCGGGAATCCAGTCACGCAATCGTGAGGGCTTTGATTCTTCCGGTGACACGGTGGCGGGCAATGGCGGTGGCGCGGGCGGTGTCACGTCTGGTGATAATGACGCAGTGACTGGAGACGGTATTGGTTCAGGTGGGGGAGGGGGGGCCTCACGCTCGTGTTCGGCGCGTTGCGAAAAATCCCACTTGAGTGCGCCAGGCGTGGTGCTTGGTGCCGTGGGAGGTGTTGGTTCGGGCGTGGCCGAAGGGGGGAAAGACGCAAAATTTTGCGTCTCTTCATCATTTTGCGTCTCTTCATTAGGTGGGGCCGACCACGGAGTCCACCGTTGTCCGCTACACCCGGTACCGAGTAAAAGGATGAGAGAAAGGAGAAACACCGGAAGGAGTTGCATCCGAGGTTTTCCTCCATGGAGGAACAGCATGGCGGATAGCAAATGGGAAACCGGGGAGGAGGACTCCTCCCCCGAATGAGTTACTGAGCGACTTCCGCAGTAAACCCGTGGCCAGCATCGGTGATGGCTTTGACCAAGTCTTCATTTTTCACCGATTCGTCGGCGGTGACGGACGCTTTGCCAGACTTCAGGTCTACATTGCAGGCTTTGACACCTTTGACGCCTTTAACGGCGCCACTGACGGCAGGGGGGCAGGCTTCACAGGCCATGCCTTTGACGTTGAGTTCGACTGTCTTATCAGCAGCCCAGGCAGTCATCGCGGTCATCGCGACAATGAATGACGCGGTCAGGATACGCTTACGCATGATGAAACCTCCTTAGCGGAAAACTGCGGCCCACCATAGTGCCAATGTTCAAGTGAGTCAAACCTGAGGAAGAGACGCACGGTTTAATGGCGATAAAAACGGTCAGCCTCCCATTTTTGCGGATTGTCCATGATGTATTCGCGGATGCGTTCGTAATCGGCGGCATTCCGAATGATGTCGTGATAGCGTGCCTGCCAGGCAAAGGGGATTTGGTGTTGCCGCGCGAATTTTGTCACGCCGATTTTAACCCCCCGTACGATGGATGCCAGGTTTTGCGACTGTGGGCCGAATTGGTTCACCGAGCGGCGTTGGTGATGGTGGCCGGGGTGGCCGTCGTGGTCGGGGTGGTTGTTGTGGCCGGGGTGGTCGTCGTGGCCGGGGTGTAGAGACGCAAAATTTTGCGTCTCTACGGCACGATTCACGGCACGATTCACATCGCGATTCACGCCGTGTTCGCCACGGGCATTCGCGTATGGCGATGGTTTATCAATCACCACAATGCCGTGCACGTGATTCGGCATGACCACGAATTCATCCAACACCACGAATGGAAAATGTGCCGGTATGGCGAGCCAACAATCCGAGGCGGCCTGGCCCAACCGAGTCCGCTTGACCTCACCGGCAATCACCTGGCCAAACGCAGGCACCCGGTTGTGGGTGCAAATGGTGATGAAATAGGCCGCGTTGCTGCCATAATCCCACCCTGCGAGCCGTGCACTGGCAATGCGATATTTGTCTTGGTACTTGCCGGCGTTCATCTTGCCTTCTGTTGCATGTTGGCTGAGGGTAGGGATGCTTGCCAAGAGGTAGGAGGCGCGGCTAATATCCCCCTCACTTTTAGCTGACCCTTAGTCAGCAGCCCTCTTTCTCTTGAAAACGCCGGAGTGGCGGAACAGGCAGACGCACAGGACTTAAAATCCTGAGACTCGCAAGGGTCGTGGGGGTTCGATTCCCCCCTCCGGCATTGAAATTGACTGCACGACGTGAAGCTGAGGGAGGTGAACCATCGCGGCATCCAGGAAAGAGATTTCTTGGACCCCACGATGGTTGCGTTCCTTACGCCGGCAGGACCGCACGAGCCAACTCTTCCAGTTCCGCGATGACCTCACTCTTCGCGGTACGGTTGAGCCAGATCGTGGCATGGGTGAAGCCCGCTTTCTTGAGCGTGGCGACTTCATCCTTGGTGCGGAATTTCCCCGGCGCGCCGAACACGATCACATCGAGTGATTTCGGATCACGCCCGGCTTTCTCCGCCAACTCGCGCATCGTTGCGCACCCACTCTGAATTGCTTCGACGGACAAGCCTGTTGGCAGCCAGCCATCACCCCACTCAACAATGCGCCTGAAGACGTACTTGGATGATCCGCCTAACAGCACTGGTGGATGTGGTTTGCGGGCAGGTTTAGGAAAGCAACGCACGGCGGGAAAGTTATAGTATTTGCTGTGGAACTCGGACTCGTCCTTGGTCCACAGTTCTTTCATGGCGAGAATGGCGTCGCGGGTCTGTGTCCAGCGGTGCGGAAAATCGGCCCCCATGATTTCCGACTCTTCCTTGAGCCAGCCCGCGCCAATGCCAAAGATGAAGCGTCCGCCAGAGTAATAGTCAAAGGTC
>JANMSE010000021.1:0-26172 GCA_031389045.1 Deltaproteobacteria bacterium
ACTGCTCCACCACGGCCCAAGTGGCCTCTGGGCCTTGCTCATAGACAACTTGCAGCTCTTCCCGCGTCAGCATGGCGTAGCTTTACCAAACATTCTTCCGCTTGTCTGCTGCTCAACTCCGGCACCGGGCTGAGTAGTTACTATAAAACAATAAACTACCGAATTGGGGTTGTCAGAGACACTAGAAGTGGGGCATGTTCGGGGGATGGCAAATGAGCATGTGGTCGCATGGATTCGCAGCAAGTTTATCGCGATGGGGAACGCTTTGAACGAACGGGGACGACGGCGCTGGGCCGCAACCGAAGCGCTGTCGTTAGGTCGTGGGGGGATCGCGGCAGTCGCGGAGGCCACCGGGCTCTCAGACCGTACGATTCGCAACGGTCTCCACGAACTGACTCGCGGCGAGGTGTCGGAACGGGGGCGGCAACGCCAGCCCGGGGCGGGACGCAAATCGCGGGTCCACGAACAACCCACGCTGCTGGCGGCGCTCGAAGCCCTAGTGGAGCCGACGAGTCGGGGGGATCCGATGTCACCCCTGCGCTTGACGTGTAAGAGTTTGGTGAATCTAGCGGACGACCTGTGCCAGCAAGGGTTCGTGGTCAGCCACACGACCGTGGGGCAGTTGCTCAAGCACTCCGGCTACAGCTTACAAGCGAATCGGAAGACCCGGGAAGGCAAAGACCATCCAGATCGCGATGCACAGTTCGCCCACATCAATCGCCGGGTGGCCGCGTATGGGCGCGGCGGACGCCCGGCGATTTCGGTCGATACGAAGAAGAAAGAGCCGCTGGGGAACAAGAAAAACGGGGGCCGCGAGTATCGCCCCAAGGGGAAGCCCCGGGAAGTCGATACGCACGACTTCCCGGATCCGCAAGTGGGCCAAAGCCGTTCCCTACGGGGTGTATGACCTCGCGCACACCGACGCCTGGGTCTCGGTCGGCATCCCGCAGGATACGGCCGAGTTTGCCGTGGACTCCATTGAGCAGTGGTGGACCCACCTGGGGGGCCCGCGCTATCCCACCGCGACGCGGGTGCTCATCACGGCGGACAGTGGGGGGAGTAATGGCCATCGCACACGGCTGTGGAAGTTGGAACTGCAGCGGCTCGCCGATACCACCGGCAGGATTATCGAGGTCTGCCATTATCCGCCGGGCACCAGCAAATGGAATAAAATCGAGCATCGCCTGTTCTGCCACATCACGCGCAACTGGCGGGGCATTCCGCTGACCACCTCTGAGGTGGTGGTCAATCTGGTCAGTGCGACGCGGACGAAGGAAGGGCTGACCGTGCACTGCTGGCTTGATGAGAAAGCCTACCCGAAGGGACGCAAGGTCAGCGCTCAAGAGTATGCCGCCCTGCGCATCCGCCGGAACAAATTTCATGGCGACTGGAACTATAAAATCTTGCCTCGTCCTGCCAACCAATTGCGGTAGTTAATTGTTTTATGATTCCTTAGTATGTGCAACCACCGTCGCCATTTCCTGTTTCGCTTCCTCTATATCGTAGTCCCAGCGCAGTCCTTTCTGGGCCACGATCTCGGTCAGTTCCCACAGGGAGAGCCCGGCCAGTTCCGCCGCCCGACTCTTACTCACTTGCCCCGCACTGTACAACCGCAGCGCTAGCTCTTGGCGACGCCGGGTTACCCCTTCCCACAGCAGTTGCCGGGCCATATCGATCTTGGCGATATGCTCCGCCTCGGCTAACTCCTCTAATTGGTGGGCCAAGGTGTCGGGAATCCGTAGATTTAACTGGATCAACGTTTGTTGTTCTCGCATCTTATGACTCCTTTGCGCGTAGCCGCTCGATTTCGCGAATCGCCGCGCGTAAAGCTTCTACCACCGCCAGATCAGTTTGTATGGCCTGCCCAATTTTCAAGACCCACTGCCCACACTCCAACACGGACACTTTGCCGTTGACGAAGCTGTACAACCGCAAGACTTGGATCGTCAGATAGGGAATCGCCTGCGCACGGGCCGCATTGCGGGCCCGCCGATCTTCGAGAGCATCAAAGGGTCGGGGAGGTGAGGACCTCTCTTGAAAGAAAACTGAAATCTATTGGACGTTCGATACGTTAGATATCCTCTGCCTCCCTGACTTCTTGGTGGTCTCGGTCTCCCTTCTCTGCCCCCAGTCATCGGAGTGAACAAATGTTCCATCATTTGTCACGCCTTGCCTCCTGAGTAATCTTTAAGGACTGGTCTGGGGTAGGGTAGGTGAACAAATGTTCCATCATTTGTCACGCCTTGCCTCGCAGAACCACAACTCCGCGAGGCAAGGAGGATCTCCAGCATGTAGAGAAGATACAAAACCCTAGCGCGTAGGAAACGGTACGTCGGCAACGTTGAAATCTAACTTTTCAGGGCTCACGGCGAAGAGCTGAGAGCTCACACTGCAATCGAAAGGAGAATTGTATGAAGAACAAGCATACACGCCGGAGCCAATCATGGGCTTCGCGTGTCATAATAGTGATCTTGGGGGTGCTGGCAGTGATGGCGATGGTAGCGGGGGCGGGGCCGGTGAACGCACGGATTATGATTGATGATGGCGGGGACGATGGCGGGGGAGGAGGTGGTGACGGTGGAGGTGAGGATAGTCCAGGGGGTTGTTTAGACAACGTGTCCGGCACGTTGACGGCGTCGCGGGACTTCCTGATAGCAGGACAAAGCACGACGTTGTCGTGGAGCGCGGGAGTCGGCACGTGTGCGACCCTGAAACTCGTGACTTCAACGCGGAGGGAATGGCCGCTCACCGGCTCCACGGGGCAAGTCACAAAGGTACCGCTTTTCAATCCCAACGGGACTGAGCAGTATGATTTGGTGGCGTCTAGGGCTCCGAGCTCGAAGTTCCTCGCGCGAGTGACGATTCGCGTGCAGACGCCGCCGACCGTGACGATCTCGGAGGATAACCAAGTGGGGGTGTTTCTGTATGCGATCACCATCCCCTGGCAGATCATTGTGATCCAGAACCATGTCAATCTGGACCTGAGTTACCGAGACAACCTGTACATCGCTCCCGGCGTGAAGATCATTGGTGGGCGGTCCCCGACCGAGCCCGGGCCGCGTCTCTTCACCACGACCTTCCCGAGCCGACTGTTCTATATTGGCACCGGGTATGAGTATCATGAGTCGGACAACGTACGGATCAGCGGGATACGGCTACAAGGTGCCGAGATGGGGAGCGCTGACGCCGACGCCTCAGGCTCCACGGGAATCACCATCTACTCCAGTGTCCACATCGAGATTGACAATAATGAGTTGTTTGGATGGCGGGGCTCGGCGGTGAACGTGCGAGACCCATTTAACCGGCTCAATGGTGACAATTATGACGCCGTGCGGGTGCATGACAACTACATCCACCACAACCAACACGACAGAAGCGAAGGCTACGGGGTCTCCCTGCACGAGAGCGCGTACACGCTGATCGAAAAGAACGTCTTCAACTACAACCGCCATGCCATCGCTGCCGAAGGCACCTCCCTCACTGGGTACTATGCTCTCAGCAACCTGGTGTTCGGGGGCGGTGGACTGGGCAACTCCACATTTAATACCCACACGCACATGTTCGATGTGCACGGCTCGGAGAGCTGTTACAACTTCGGATACTACTGTGGGAACGCTGGCGAGCACTTCGAATTTCGCTCGAACACCATCCTGTATGACCATGGGACCGCCATCAAAGTTCGTGGCAAACCATCACTGGGCGCGATCGCTGATGCCAACGTCTTCAGGCACCCCGACGAGTGGGGCGGCTACCTTGATGACGCTGCGCTGGCGCAGAACGCTCCAGGCCACAACTTCTACTCCACAAATAATACCTTCGGTGCCCACTTCGACGATATGCTAGTGCGTCCCGCGTGTGACTTTAACGGTGACGGCCTTGTTGACGACTTCTTGGCTACTGGAGCGACCTGGTGGTATTACCCAGCCACTGTCTCTGACACCAATCGCAGCTGGCGTTATCTCAATACCGTCCGCAAGCGCCGGAGCGAGATCACGCTGGCCGATGTCAACAGCGACGGTGTCTGCGACGTGAGGGATAATCGCGGGATCGTCTACCTGGGGGGGACAACCAAAGTACCCCCGCCCCCATCCTCGTTACCGTTGGTACCCGATGTCAGAGGGATCACGCCGGCTGAGGCCACGAGTGCGCTGGTGGCGGCTGGGTTCGTTCGTGGCGCGCTGAGCTACGCCGTCGACACGACCTGTAACAACATCGGCCTGGTACGCAGCCAGAATCCTACGGCTGGCACCCCAACGACAGCGGGGACGGCGGTCAATCTCTCAATCGGGACGGAACCGTCAACGGCTTGCCCGTGAGCCAGATTTCCTGCGGTGACTGCAGCCGCGACGGAACGTTCACCCACTTCGTCGCGATGAGAACGACCCAACGGGATCAGGCAACAGCAGCGGCGAATCTTATCGCCGCTGCAAACGTGTGGTTCCTTACCAAATTCCGCCCCAGGCCTACTTCTGCTCATCTCCGTCCGCTGATGAGACAGAGAACAAGTGCTCCAGCAACCGTCTGGCCTCGGCCAGGCCTTCTTCCGTGAAGACCACGGACTTCGCTTTGCTGCGCGGATCGGAGATAAAGCCCTTCTCATGGAGTCGGTTCATCGCCTCCCAGTCAAAGCCTTTCCACGCCCGCGCCCCCTCGTGCAATCCAAGAGACAAGAGCGCCAACACCGCTTGATCAATCTTTTCTTCGTCCAGTACCATGGTTCGTAGAGTCGAGACGGTACTTCCTTCCAGGTGAGATGGGTACCGAATGCGGGAGCACCGGCGCAAGCCGACACGACGCACGAAGCTTTATCAGACATGCACGGGGACGGGGGCTTTTCCGTTTTGGCCCGCGCTTATCGCGGACGCTCCCGCTCGGAATAGAGTGACCTGTCTGCCGGATCGCGGTGAGGCGCCGCGTGATGACTGCGTGATCAGTCATCAATGATAAACACTCTGTTAGTGTTGACGTCTGACCATGCGGGATTTCCCGGCTCGGGTCACGAAGTCCGGCAGGGGTCACAGACGCGCGGATTACGGGGTGCTGCCGGGAATCTCAACCTCGGTATAGCTACCGGCAGTGGCGGCGTTGACCGCGGCGGCCACCCGGTGACCGTGCAAGCGCAGCACCGGCCATCGCGACGTGCCCAGAACGACAAGGGCAATCTTCCGGCCCGCGAGATTTTGCTGGTAGCGGATATTCTTGTCGGTGGTCAGCAGCACCTCAAACCCGGCGTGTTCCGCCGCAGTGAGCAACTCGCCGTTACTGAACCTGTCCCATTCCAGGTCCTGTGTCCGGGTAATGCTGTGACCGATGAGCGCGGCGCGCAGCGGGAAGGGGGTGCCGTGATCAAAAAGAATCCGCATCACCGCAGCTCATGCGCCGGAGCATCCAGGCTACGCGCCGCGAATGCCAGCACGGCCTTGATCTGTTCGGGCGTCACATCGAACCATTCGGCGACCTCCTCAATGGTGGCCCCGGCTTCTAGGTTCTCAAAGACCGTCGCGACAGGCAAGCGGGTCCCGCGAAACACCCACGCCCCGCTGACCTTACCGGGAATGCACTCCACGGCGGAGCACTGTGACCAGTCAAGCGCCATAGCCGATCTCCTTTCTCGTCGTGCGTTGTTGTACCACAAGCCACAGGCACGCGTCACGAACTGGGGCAAGCGCGCTTTGGCTCACCGTGCCTCGGCAGCAGACAAGCCAAGATCGGGTAGGACAACGATTCCTTCCCTATGATCTAAAGTGCATAGGTACGAATCGTTGCCGTACCCGTTGTATGTGAGAGAAGAGATTCCGTTGCAGCAATTCCCTACGGTCGGTTAAAAAAACGTCCCAACAGGGATCGCTTTTTCACGGATCGCTTTTTTACGGTCTGGTCTTTATAGTACTCGACCGACCGAAACTCAGAGTCCAGATGTTCTCCCTCTTTCAGCGCAACCGCCAACTCTCGGTTGGCGCGCGCCGGTTCATAGTGAGGGTCCAGCTCCAGGGCCTTATCAAACGCGGCTAGGGCGTCCTGCTTCCGCCCCAAGAACCCATAACAGATTCCCATATTCCCATACGACTGGGGACTGTTGGGGTTCATCGCCACGACTTTCTGCAACCCCGTCAGGGCCGTGGCCCACTGCCGGTTTTCCATAGCCGCAAACGCCGCCTGAAACGTCTCCATTGACCGGAGATAGGCCTCCAACCCCAACCCCGTGTCCGCGAGAATTTGTTGTTCGAGGCTGGTCAGGGTCTCTCGGGCAGTGCGGACAAAATCCTCTGCCGGATTTCCTAGTTCTCGCACCTTTTGATACGCCCGGATCATCTCCCCGACTTCCAGCTTTTTCTGATGCGAGAGCGCCTTATTAAACCACGCTTCCACAAACATGGGGAAAATCGCCAGCGCGTGGTCATAATAGGCGAGGGCGTCATCGTACTCGCCTTGCAGCGCACACACAGTTCCCATTGCATACTGGACGGTATGAATATCGGGATGGTTCCTGAGTAACTTCGCGAGGATGTGCTCGCCAGCTTGGAGTTGTCCGCGTTCCACCATGGCCAAGGCGTGGTCCACTGCGGCCTCCACGTCTGGGTCGATGCGCATCATAAAATGTGTGGCTGTTGCGGGCTGCGTTTTTTCGAGGGCGTAGTGGGCGGCCTGCGTATAATGGCGACAGCCGGCACAGCCGGGCGTACGGATGTGGGCACAGCAGGGCGAGCAGATCAACGCGTCGTCATTGATCCTGCACACGCGCTTCCCTTTTTTCCGTGAACACACTTTGCACGGGGTCTTTTGCATATACATCCTCTTCTCTCGCTGGTCGCTCAATCTGCTCTTTGGCGCGCAGTCTCCGTCGTCTCCAATCTCCCTCAACCCTCTTCCCGTGAATGCTATTCGCCGGCAGAGCCGGCGAACGCGCGCCGTCACGCGTCGCTGCCCAGACAAGGCCATGCCGGGTGCTTCTACGATTTTCGCTGTATAGCTCGATATTTGCTCGGAGTATATCCGCCACGATCAGAGGCGCGTTCTTCACGGAAAGCCCCTTTGTGACGAGGCTGAAAAGCAACACTTTTCAACAGTAGACACACTGTAAGCAGTAGGACTGAGAAGTGCCCCGTATCTCAAATCTCGGCAACGCAGGAGACGAGGCGAATCTCACTGCCCAGGATCCACCATCTGGCATTTCTCGAAGACGAGTGCAGTAATTTCCGAAGACGATTGCAATCGGGTGAATTTGGAGAACGGGAGCGCCGGTACAGAAATTTGGCGACGACCAAAGACAAGGGCTAACCCGTTGATTCCTCCAACGATAAGGCAATATGGCACAAACCAGCGTTTGCGTACACCTACAGATACCCCCTGAACATTTTGTGCACCCATCTTCGGAAATCTGCTATTTCCTGCACTCGTCTTCGGTAGAAGTACAACGATCTTCGGAAATTGCACGGACGAAACCTGTTGTTTTTCCTCTCCTCGCTATGAAATCGTCTTCGGAAAATTACAGGTGAAACAGACTACCTCATTCCGTTTCAATTTTTCCTCGAAAAGAGGTGCAGCGGCTATTTCGGTACTGGAATACGCCCGCTCGCGATCCCTTCGGCTAACCGCTCTAGGACTTTGCCAAAGCGATAAAAGCTAGGGTGGCGTTCACACAGCAGGTCCATTTCCTCCGGCGTCGAGCAGTCCATCACCTGCTTAAAACTGTCCATGTACTCCGCCATCGCGACAAGCAGCACGAGATCGTCCACCGCTCCGCTTGCCGTGATCCGTTGCACGTGGGTATCGAGGACACTGGCGAGCTGGGTCTGTTTCTCGGTCAAGGGCATGAAGGCACATCACAAAGAGTTATTGAAATCTGCTGACATTTTCCGATCATGCCGACAGAGAGGAATACACTGGCCGCGGAGATTTGCTACTCCCCTCGTGTGGAGTTGAGGAGAAATCTCACAGGCACCGACACCGCCTGCTCCACGCCTTTTATGATAGCCCAGCCGGCGGCTGAGCATGTACGTCCCAGAAAAGGGATTCGGAGACGTAAAGGATACATAAGCGTCGACGTCGGAGTGCAGCAATCCGGCAGTGGCATATCCTCTTTCGGGCGGTTGGGCCCAAATGGCCAGGTTCCACACGTAACGATCATCAGGGCGTGGTGCTTCCTTATCTTTTGGCAATGAGGGAAAGATTTCGCGTAGCTCGTCCTTGTCTTATGGTCGCACTGGCGGGCTCTCAACTGCTCCTTCCGTGGCCTGCGGAGACGGTGGTGGAGGTGAAGGAAGAGTCTCTCGCTTTTCTTGCTGACGTGTTTCTTGCCCCTGACACACGTTTGGTTGACACTCACACGTTTGTTGGCAGAGGCAGTACATTTCCGAGGCTTTCGCCTGACACGCGCCTATTGGGCCCGTCCCACAGAGTGCGATCTCCCAATCATAGGTGGTCGTGCAGTCCTGACAGCAATCGGCGGAGGTTTTACACCACCCATTCGGCGCGCAATACAGTCCTTGTGGGCAATACTGATTCGAGTGTCCACAAAAGTATCCCGCTACGCACGTGCCATTCATACAAGACCGTCCTTCGGCACAATTACAGTTCGAGGAACACTTTTGTGGTTCCGTACACTGAGGGGTTTGCTTGTCCCCTGCGCACTGGCAGGGTGGGGGTGGCGTACACCCACACACGCCGTACTGGCCATACCAGAACCAGTGACACTCTGGGGAATCATTATTCCATTGGCCATTAAACTGCGAGGTGGGGCCAAAGGTATCAGTACACACTTTTTGACAAATTTGAGTTGCCTGAGCGGGCGGGATCAGATCAGGGGCACAGGCATCCTCAGCCTTGATGGTTTGAGCAGTTGTCATAACCCCTATGGCCATCACCACAGAGCATAGATAAAGATTCAGGTTTTTTTTCATGTTCGATACATCCCTGTCCAATGATTTTCCCACTGGTCCTCTCACAAGAAGCGTCCATACACGCCAGCTCCAGATCCCTGTTTTTTCACGCGCATGAGGGGGACTCTGTCACCAGTGGGCGGCGAACTCTTGCACAGCGGCGTGAATGGTTGTCCGTGCGACCTGTGCCATATCGCCTCCAAATCCCCCAACGGCGAGGTCGGCCTCGGAGTGCGCGGCATAGCGCACAGCCCCCGTTGAGTCTTTCAGTTCGATGGTGACACGAATGTGGCCCGCTCCGGCTCCAAAGTCCGCGAAATACCGCAGGGCACGACCAGAGTGGCAGGCACGGCGCGTTGGTCCACGGGGACGAACGTCTAGCCGTGTTTGTAGACCGCATCCTCCCGCGAGCGCTGGCCGGTCACAAATTGATCGAGGGCGTAGCACGCTTCGACTGGGTCGAGCCGGCTCCATTCGAAAATCACCTGGCGATGGGCGATTTTCCAGAGCCCCGCGCGCCGTTCGAACCGGTCCACGTAGCGACCGCCAAAGGTCAAATCCACCGTCGCCGTTCCCTCTTTGGTTTTGCGCCGATGCACGGCGAAAAGATAGCTCTCGCACTGGGCGGTGTCTCCCTGCACCTCAATGAGCTCGTTGCAGAGGAAATGGGTCGTGCGTTCATCGCGCCGCAACGCTTGCAACGCCCACGGGATAAAATCCATCGCGTTGCCCTTGAACTGGCCATGATCGTCGGTGGCATCAGGATGATACACGCTGCGCAGCAGTTCCTCGTCACAGCGATCAATCCCTCGGCAATAGCGCATCAGCACGTCGTGGATCTCCTGCTTATCCACCAGTCCCATTAACGTCGCCAACGTTTTCTCGTCTACATTCATGTCTCACCTCTCCTCGGCTGCCGTGGCGTTCTTGAGGGCTCCCCGATCGTCCGTGCTCGTCTCTCCCCTGCCCGTGTCCCAATCACCGGCTGCTCCGCATGACCGCTTGCTTCCGCCTCGCACGAGGCACGGGCTCCGTTCTTGCGCACGTCGCGCGAGAAGGAACGATTCGTGCCGGTGTGGGCCGCCTGGCCAAGGCGAAGACAGAGAACACATTTCGGATGAGTGGTGCACGATTCTCTTCCCTCTGTCCTCGATACGTCCTACTGGCCCAGCAGCGCTGGTGTCAGCACCATCATCATCAGCGGCCCATACGCCAGCACGACAAGCGTGAGGAGCAGACAGCACGCCGCGACGAGCGTGGCGTAGCGGCCCGTGCGTATGGGCGTCTCCCACATGACTCGTAATCCTGGAGGTGGCCACTGGCCCGCGCGCCAGATGCGGAGCGCGAGATGGCCCAACAATCCCGCCACCACCGTTGACGAACACAAGACGAGGACAAAGAGGACTTGTTGTATCGGTTGCCATCGCTGAAAAGCCAAGCGCGGAGCATCCAGACCGAGGCTTCCAGCTCCCGCGGAAATCCCTGGAACCAGAAAAGAAAGAGTGCGCCCGCCAGGAACACCAGAGCGAGCCCCGTGATGGCGCGCTGACGGAGACGAAGATCAGCGGGAACAGTTGCATTCATCATTGGGGAGCAGGGTATACAAACATCCCCGTGTTTTTCAAGGGTTCCGTGCGGGAGCGGGTCCGCACTCCGCGCTTAGCAAGAGGGGACCATAAGAGGAGGGGGTCGGTTCGTCATGGGACGAGGACACGTTTTTCTCGTCGAAGACGAGCGGGTAGGGGGGCTCCCCTTTTCCCCCCATCTCTCCTCGCAGGCCGCTCGTCTCACTCTTCTTGCCCAGCAGATGCGCGTGTGCTGAAGCGTAGGACCACAATTCCGCCCTCCGCCCTACGAACCCAGCGGTAAGCCCGATCTCCGCTGCACCACGGTTCGCCCTCCGTTGCGCTCCGCCTACGCCGCGCTTCACTGCGGGACGACCGGGTGCCGCTTCGCTCCGGCCTCCACAGCGCTCCGGCTTCGCGCACTCAGCCCGAGCGCGGAACCACTCCACAACTTCGCTTGCCTCGCTCGCAGGCTGGCGCGCCAGTGTTGCCCGCGCCTCCTCTTCTCCTCACTCCCTGTGCAACCCTGGCACTGGCCTGCAGGGAGCGAGTCTGCGCCCCCACGGCAGTGGTGGGCTGCGCCATCCTCCTTTTTCTTCAGCCCCTTCTTTTCGGGTGAAAGGGGCTTCGGAAAAATTGCTTTTTTCTTTTTGTCGTAACCCAAGTCTTTGGCGAAACGGAGCACACCCATGACCGCACGCGCACCCCCTGTGAGGATTGCAGAGCCTGCCGGTGAGAAAACCTCACAGAGAACGGCAGGTACGGGCTGCCGAGAGCCCAAGCCGAAAGCAACGTGAGTAGGCTTTGAAGTATGGGGGAGGGAACCAAACCCAGCGTAACGGCATGTCATCGACTCAGCGGATTCATGCAGCCATGAGAACACACACACGACCGTGCCCCTCCGCGCAGGGGCATCACCCAAGGAGAAATACCCATGTCACAGACAGACGAAACAAGAAGCGAAGTCCACCCCTCCGGTTACACGGGCACCTATTCACCCGACGATAACAAGCTCCGCTTGTACGCGACTAGGCGACTCGACCCAGAGACCTACACGCGTGTCAAAGCCGCGGGGTTCGTCTGGGCACCCAAGCAAGACCTCTTCGTGGCTCCCATGTGGACCCCTCAGCGCGAGGACTTTCTACGCGAGTTATGCGGTGGGATCGATGACGAAGACACACCAGCCTGGCGGAATGCGCGGAAGAACGCGCCGACCGCTTCCAGGACTACCGCGAGCGCAAGAAGCCCGCCGCCGAGCAAGCCCGCCAAGCCGTTCACACCATCGCCGACCACATTCCGTTCGGCCAGCCGATCCTTGTCAGCCACCACAGTGAGGCGCATGCCCGTAAGGATGTCGAGCGCATTCGCGCCGGGATGCGGAAAGCCGTGGAGAATTGGAAGACGGCCACCTACTGGCAACAGCGGGCTAAGGGCGCGCTCCAGCACGCCAAATACAAAGAACGCCCCGACGTACGCGCCCGCCGCATCAAGGGCCTCGAAGCCGATCAACGCAAACAGCAACGCACGAAAGCAAACGCGGAGCAGTTGCTGGCACTCTGGACGAATCCAGAGAAAGAACTGACCCTCGCGCGGGCCACGGCGATTGCGAACCATGACGACATTTCGGTCTGTTTCACTCTAGAGCACTATCCCCGTGACCATCATCTCTATGAGGGACCCTCGTCCGTCTGGGCCGGGCTCACTGATGGCATTATTACCGCCGAACAAGCACGGGACCTTTCTGTCCCTGTTCATCAACGCATGATCGCCCACGCGGAGCGATGGCTTGCCCACATTGAGAACCGATTAGCCTACGAACGGGCCATGTTGGCCGGTGACGGCGGCACAGTGACGGATCGCAAAGGGCCAGAGAAGGGCGGTGCCTGTAAGTGCTGGGCCTCTCCCCGTGGCGGGTGGTCTTATATCCAGAAAGTCAACAAAATCTCCGTCACCATCGCGGATACGTATGGCAACGGGGGCCGCACATTCACGCGCACCATTCCCTTCGACGAACTGGCCGCCGTGATGAGTCAGCAGGAAGTGGAAGCGCAGCGCGTCTCTGGCGTGCTTGTGGAAACAGCGGACAAGATCGGGTTTTTCTTACCCGCGCATCCCGCCGAGGCCATCCCCGAAGCGGCACGAGCGAAAGGCACGGACCAGACGGAGCAAGCCGCGGCGTTTGCGGCCCTGCAAGAAACTCTCACCTCTGGCCTTCAGGTCGTGACCGTTCCACAGTTGTTTCCCACGCCACGCGTCCTTGCTGGGCGCATGGTACGGTGTTGAGTCTAGTTGGAACAAGCAACCGGGTTAAGAGAGAAGGTTTTCGAAACTTTTGGCATCGAAATAGGATACTTTTGCTAAGCTTGGCAAAAGTCCTCGCAAAAAAATATGCTTTTGCTCCTGCCTTTTGCAACACGAAAACCCCAGGAAAGCGGTGTGGCGCAAAAATTCGCGAAACTTAAGACTTCTGCAACGAATTACGGCTTTCGTGTTCTGAAAAATATAGTGAGCAATACTCGCTTCAAAACTTCTGGCGGTGCTTAACCGGGTTTTCTGTACGCAGTAGATTCAACACCGAGTGTTCCATACGTGAAAGGACATTCCCGGAAAGTCCCATACAAACGAGACTACAAAGAGCGTGGTCAGTATGGCCGGGGTCATGCGCAGGTAGCGCAGAGCGGGAACGTGTATGCTGACTGATGGCAAAGACGGATTGATGACCTGCGAGGAAGACGGGCTGGGGCTGTGGCGTGTACCATACTTTTTTAGGAGAGCCCAGAGATCGACGACGTGTGTACGCGTCTCGGCTCGTACATGAGGTAGTACCTCCTCGTCTTGTACCGCTGGATCAGGAATGTTCTCTCTGTGAGGCACGGAACCTAAAATAGCGTTAGTGGCAAAGTGCGGTTCAGCTAAATCGCTAAATGCTGTTGAATTTGTCATTCCATGGTTAGGGCAACAGCCGTGCCGAGGGTCCATGACAACTGAACTGAGAAGTGTGTGACTCTTCACACTACTCATGTAGGGAAAATTCCACATCGTATCCCGAGACGCCAAACATAAAGTGTAATAATCCACGAATAGTATGAGCGTTTGACGCGTGCGCTCCTCGAGTTTTGTCTTCTGGTGATCGTGGCACAGCAGTTGCTCAATATCTCCTCTGTAGGCTCATTTAATAATTTTTTAGGAGGTGCGTTATGTTGAGTTGGGCCATGACGTTTTTGGTGTTCGCATTGATTGCTGCAGTCTTGGGTTTTACTGGGCTCGCGGGGACCGCATCAAACATTGCCTATATCCTCTTTGTCGTCTTTCTGATCGCTTTTCTGGTCAGTCTCGTCACCGGGCGACATGGACCGGCTACATAAGAGACTTGGGTGATGAGTAGTCAATTGTAACTGGTATAACTTCAAGAAAATAACAGTCGTTAACGGAGGTACATTATGAATACGGCAAAAGCAAAGTTTTTAGGAATCAGTGGTTTCTGTAGTGCACTGCTTCTGGCGAGTCCCTTCACCGTTGGTGCGGCGAGTAGCAACGAAATGTGGAATCAAGGACAGGCGGAATTACAAAAGCAATTGGCACCAGGCACACCCGCAGCCGATTATCGCAAGAAGATGGAGGAACTGGGCTACAAGGTTACCTCGACCAACTATAACAACAAGGATTATCTTGAATACGAGATCGTCAAAGGTGATATGACGTGGGAAGTGCAGATTGACGTAGACGATAAGGCCAGCAAGGCAACGAAAGTTGATATCGTCGCAAACACCTGGAAAACGGATGCTACCGAGCGTGCACTTGGGCGCAATGTCGCCACAAATAGTAAATCACTGTATCGCAACCGATACAGTGATCGCGATCGTGTATCGGTTTCAGGTCTCATTAAAGAGTTGGAAGCTATGCCAGTCGATCAAACGAAGCAATTCTATAAAGATACGCTCACCAAGCAGGGATACGAAGTTACCCGAATCAACACAGACGACGCAGACGAGCTGAGCCTTGAAGCCGTCAAAGGTGCGAATAGTGTCGAGTTGAACGTGGCATTTAACGAGAAGACCGGTAAGAGCACGAGTATCGATGCGGATAGCATGTGGTTCGAGTCCGAAGCTACGAGCGAGGAGCGTCATAGTCGGGAATCGCAGAGATAGTGCTCGCAATGGATGAAAACTTCAGAGTAGACACATTCCCCCACACAGGTCTGCTCTGAAATAAAGCCCCTCCTCCCCCAAGAGGGGCTTTTCTCAGGAGACTATTATGAAAAAACTCGGAATATTTAGTATTGCTACGTTATTCATGGCCGGAGTGGCGGTTGCTGGTGATGTGACGCAGCATGAGGAAAAGGTCAAAGAGAAAACTACCCACTCAACCACCGTGCAGGACAATGCGGACCACATCGGAGCGCAGGAACACAAAAGTATGACGGTAGAAAAAAAGCAAAAAACCACAACCTCAAACGATATGGGTGACGACACGAAACAGCAGAGAAAAGTGAAGGTGGAGAAAAAAAGCTCCCACACTACGACCTCTGATGATAGTGATGGAAAGACCCCAGGATCCACCCACGAATATCACCAATCTGAAACGCATCATCAAGACACCACAGTCGAAAAGAAATAGCCTCCTTCTGGGAGAGGGTAGGTATGCGGCGGGAGTGGACGAACGAAATCTTTCGTAAGAGCGCGTTCGGTTACTCCCGCCCTTTTTTTGTAATGCTGGTCCTTGGCTGTAGCGTGATACAGATATGGAACGATTCGGTATGAGATGGAGAATCTGGACCGTCGTTTGGTATTTGTGGAGTGGGGGAATGGTATGAACACTCCCGCGTTTGCGTACGAGATCGAACTCTGAGTGACAGACGAGCGGCTCGCGGCGTGACACGGTAACACAGCAACGACTGATATTCTCGATAAAGAACGTTAGTCGATCTCTTCACTTGTGCCGGTCACGCGATGCCACACCTGAGTCAGTCTGTGGCCAAACCGTAAGCATTCCTGAAGATCGTTTGGCTTGACGAAATACTGCACTGCCCCGAGGAGATATGCTTGGGAGATATCCTTTTCCGCAGACGATGTGGAGAAGATCACCACAGGAATAGCGCAAATGACCGGATCGGTTTTACACTCCCTTAGAACATCGAGCCCACTCATCCGCGGTAAGTTCAGGTCAAGAATGATCAGATCCGGACGACTTACTGCTGTGTAGGGCTCTTGGTGTCGCAAAAAAGAGAGCGCATGTTCTCCCTTTTCGACGACGTGAAGATCGTTACAGAGATCCGCTTCTTGCAATGCCAATCTGGTCAAGTAGGCATCAGCGGGATTATCCTCAACGAGTAGAATATTCAGTGAAGGCATCTTAATGTTCCGTTGTTCATTTTAGAGCTGTGCTGGTGGCGTCGGGTCAGGCGGAAACGGTGGACGGGGTGGTGAAGGAGGATTTATTGGTGGTACTGGATCAGGTACTGGAGATGGTGGAGATGGCAGAGGGGGATCAGGAGTCTGAATCGTTAGTTGGCGATCGATTTTTTTAAGCATAACCGTTTCTCCAAATAAAACCTTGATGCTTACCTAAGTGCAAAGATTGTACCCCCATCCATAAGTCGATTGATGGATAGTGGTAACCCGCGCGGAAATTTGCGGATATATCTTAAGGTGATTTCTTGAAAAGAATATCCCTGGTTCAAGCAACCAAAGTCCAAAAATCAACCAACTTTAGGTTGTATGGAATCGCTTTGGGTGCATAGAACAGAGGGTATAGTCTTTATCGGAAATCGCCTAAGACTTCTTATTGACCGATGTGTCGTCTGGCTGTTCAGTCATCATCTTGACATTATTGCCGGGCGGCTACCTGAAGGTTATTGACAACACTCTTCACTCCAGCGGTTTGTCGAGCAATATCGACGGCCCGTTGCTTTGCTGTTGAGCTTTCCACCACACCATTCAGAGATACGACACCACGATTCGTATCGACGTCAATAGAGGTCAACGTTTGCATGCCGCGTTCAGAAGCAAGATTGGTTTTGACCGAGGCCGTTATCCCAGCGTCATCGACGTTGGTTCCGGCGCTTTTACCCGTGAGCGCAGTACATCCGGAGGCCAAGGCAAAAACAATGAGTGTGGTTGAAAGCAGACGTGATACATAATGCATAACTTACTCCTCCCTGCAATGAAAAATTATTACTAAGCTGTACAGCAACGCCTGTGCCACCGGTTTGACCAAAAGACTCACGCGTTCACAAAAGAAGAAATCGCTGTCAGGTCCGGTGAGTGTAGGAAATTACCAACTGTGGTGTGAGATTCTAGCTACAGGAGCTGTCGGAGTACGGCGCGCCGTGCTCCGACAACCGTCTATCGACTCACAACTCCCTGATGTAGGAGAACCATGTGGCACCGTTCCATAGACCAACGACAGGCGTAGCCACTGCGGAATGTGAGGGGTAAAAAACATAATCGTATCTCCTTTCGTGTTGGTATTAGACAAGAAGGAAGGAGCAGTAGGAGAAGGGGGATGGGGGGGACTCTTCTGCGAATGTCCCTTCCTTCTTGTTTTGTCGAGCGATTCTTATGGCCGAGATCACCTGCGAGGTCTCACTTCACGCAATGCGTGTTTGATTTCTTACCTTTTGACCCGTGCACCGAACCGTTCGTAAGAGTACGATGCAGCAACGGTCGTGCCATCATCATGAAGACACAAAAAACCAATAAACAAAAGAAAAATTCATGCATCAGTGTAGGTAATTCCCCGCACCTGGTGTGAGGAATTGCCCCACGCTATCGTCTTCCGTGACATCGACATACGGCCGATCGCTCTTTCTCATGTTCCGCCTCTTGCATACGATTAAATTTATGTCCTAAATGGAGAGATCGATTTCTCTCTTAATCTCATGCAAGGAAACGCACCCAGAGTGATAACGGTTCGGAGTACACACGGGGAGCGTCGTTTCAACTTTACGTGTACAAATTCTTGTCCCCCTTCTAAACACGGACTCCTACCTTGTGAACCCGACCCCTCACCCCAGTCCATCGTTTTCAAGATCGCCGCTGGCGAATCTCACGATTCTTACAGCGAGTAGCTTTGTGACCGTGCTGGGCAGTCTCATGCTTGTGGCCTGGCATCTCAGGATACCCTCACTCATCCGCATGCTGCCGAGCGATTCTGTGATGCCCTACAACACGGCGCTCTGTTTTCTCTTGATCGGGATAGGGTTATATGCCGTGGCCGCCAAACGGCCGTGGCTGGCCATGGTGAGCGGGAGCATTTCTCTGGTGATTAGCTCACTAACCCTAAGTGAATATCTCTTCGGTCTCGATCTCGGCGTTGATCAAGCGCTGATGAGAAATTATGTCGAGAGCCGTGTTGCGTTTCCTGGTCGTATGGCCCTGGCTACCGCGATTGCTTTCCTGTTAAGCAGCATCAGTATTTTGCTGATGCGTCGGGACGCTCTGGAGACCACGGTCTCTCTGGGACGGACAGATGCTATCGGACTGGCGGGTACGATTGTCGTGGTGCTGGGCCTTATGACAATTCTCCTCTTCGTGACCGGTATGCAGGTATCCTACGGATGGGGGAAGGTGGACCATTCCATGGCTATGCCTACTGCGGTCGGGTTTGTGGTGCTCGGCCTAGGGCTTGTGAGCTGGTCGTGGCAACGGAGTCGAGTGGCGAGTATCAGCGAGATACGTGGGTTGCCATTCGCCGTTGCAGCCGGAGGTATGACAGTCACGCTGTTGCTATGGCAGGCGCTACTGGTGCAGGAGCATCGCGGCTTCGAAGCAACCATTGCCAGTACCGTTACTCACATAGAAAGTGAGATCACGGCGCGTATGGAGGCCCGGATGCTGGCTCTGGCTCGTCTCGCGACACGGCAGGGACGCTGGGACGCCCTGCCCCCGGCAGAATGGATAGCCGATGCCGAAACGATTGTCCGTGATTTTCCTGGATTCCAGACCATCGCGTGTATCGACGCCTTGCAACACATGCGCTGGATTACGCCCTCGCCTGCAAATGAAACGTTGGGGGGAAACGAGATGATCGCTGAACCTCAACGTCGGGCGTTGTTCGAGACGGTGCGCAAGACCCGCGCTGCCGCTATGTCAGGAACCATTGATCTTGTCCCAGAAGGGCGAGGGTTTTTGCTGTACGTCCCTATCTTTCGCGGAGAACATTTTGCTGGTGTGATTGTCAGTGGATTTCGCGCGGACGTGTTATTCGCAACCCTTGTGCACGGGATCGCTCCTGGATACTCACTGATCGTGATGACTGCCAACGAGGATCTCTATCGACGTTTGTCAGGGAAAGATAATCTCGAAGCGGAGTGGGGTCAGAAGACGAAAATCGAGTTGGCTGGGGCGCAGTGGCATGTGCGCGTTTGGCCCCAGGTCACCACGCTCGCGGAACTCCAAACGCTTCTGCCGGACTGGGCACTCGTTTCGGGTCTCCTTGCCACGGTGTTGTTCAGCGTGGCTGTTGCGTTGGCGCAACAACACCGTTCCCAGGCACGTGCAATGGAGATCGCGAATAGTGAATTGCTCCGCGAGAACGCCAAACGGAAGGAGGCGGAAGAGGCGGTCCACGTGTTGAATATTGAGCTCGATCGGCGGGTGCGTGAGCGAACCATCGCTTTAGCACGCGCGAACGCCGACCTGCGGCAACTTGCATACATCGCGGCCCACGACTTACAGGAACCCGTGCGCATGGTCTCCACCTATACCCAACTGCTGGCCCGTCGCTATCAAGGCAAACTTGATGCTGACGCTGATCGTTTTATTGGTCATACCGTTGAAGGTGCCGCTCGCATCCATACTCTGCTGACTGATCTGCTGGCGTACTTGCAACTCGATATTGCGGAGAATGACCGGAGAGCGACATCTTGTGAGGAGATCTTGGAGAGCGTTCTCAGTGGCCTGCATCGTACGATCACGGCAACCGCCGCGGTTATTACTCATGATCCCTTGCCAACCGTGCACGGCAACGAAACGCAGTTGGCCCTGGTGTTTCGTAATCTCATCGAGAACGCGTTGACGTTTCATCAGTCTGCACTACCACGCGTGCATCTGTGGGCAGAGCGACAAGAAGAGGTCTGGCGGTTTGCCGTGCGGGACAATGGCATTGGCATCGAACCGGAGTATGGCGAACGTATTTTTCTCATGTTTGAACGCTTACACACACAAGCGGAATATCCGGGAACAGGAATGGGTTTGACGTTGTGTAAGAAGATCGTCGAGCGTCATGGCGGTGAGATGTGGGTCGAATCACAACTAGGCCAGGGAGCGACATTTTATTTCACCATTCCACGAGAGTAAGATGAGGAAGCACATGAAACGCGGGGGACAAGACCGATGCGGATCTTATTAGTGGAAGACAATGTCGGTGATGCACGCTTGGTGATCGAAGCGTTGAAGGAGTGCAGCGTTCCGACCAGCGTGATCGTGGTCGGTGACGGACTCCAGGCTTTGGCCTATCTGCGCCAGCATGCCAGTGCAGCTCTTCCTGATTTGGTGCTTCTCGACCTGAATCTGCCCAAGATGGATGGGCGTGAAGTATTGATAGCAATCAAATCTGACCACGCGTTACAACATCTCCCGGTAGTTATTTTCATCAGTTCCACAGCCGACCACGAGGTCATGCTCGCGTATCGCCACGGCGCGAGTTGTTATCTGATCAAACCGCTAGAGCTTACCGACTATTTTGCTCTGCTTCAGGACCTCGTTACCTTCTGGGGAACGCGGGTGCGGCTGCCTGTCGGATGATTCTATAAACGAGAACCTGAGCGTCGATGGGGAGACGCTTGCCATTTCACTGGAACCCGGCGCCTTACACGCCTTCCGTTCCGTTCTTCCCGGCATATCTCTTGCTGAAGCATAAGAGACGAAAGGAAGGGTGAGCTATGCATGTACGTACATATTTGTTGCTGGGATTACTGGTTGTTATGGGTTTCATACTGTGGTTTCGCAATGACGGTGTTATTGCGCAAGAGGCGGTAAAACAAAAAACCGAAGCTGTCGCGGACAAAGTAGAAAAGAAAGCTGAACAGACAGAGAAGGCGGAAGGAAAGAATGATCTGGTGAAAGATAAGGTCGAGGCGAAAACCGACGCCAAAGGTAAGCCAGTAGTTGAACAAGTCGGAGAGGCTTCATGGTATGGCAAAGATTTTCATGGAAAAAAAACCGCCAGCGGCGAAGCCTTTAATCAAAACGACAAAACCGCCGCCCATCCGACATTGCCGTTAGGGACCGAGGCGACCGTGACGAACCTGGAGACGGGAAAGTCCGTCGATGTCGAGATTAATGATCGCGGTCCCTACACCAAGGGACGTGACATCGACCTGTCAAAAGAAGCGGCCAAAGAAATTGGTATGAAAGAAGACGGCGCCGTACCAGTCAAGATTGAAGCGAAGGTGCCACCGCCGGGTGACGGAAAGGACGCAAAGTAGTGTGTGGACTTTCGCTGAGGATCTCATTCACTCACTGTGTCATAGACGTTCGTCTTCCAGCAGCCGGGAGACGAACGTCTACAGTTGAGTCTTCCCAAGAACGGAGACGAGGCGTCATGCCCGCGAAAGCGAGAATCTAGAAAGGGGTCGATCGTCGTACTGGAAGCGCCTGGATGCCCGCCTCCGCGGCATGACGGAAATCGATCCCACAAATTCAGGATGAGTAACTATCAGTTGGGCTTTCCCATTTCAGAGCTCTCTTTTATTCCCACTCAGCATTCAGCCTTTACGCCGTTGTTCCCCCTTGTGTACGTTTCGAATCATTCTAGGATGAAAGGCAATGCCATTCGTGCAATGGCACAAGGAGGGGAACAGATGACAGAGACATCAACAAGGACGCCAACAAGGACATCAGAGATTGTTCACTATAATGGAACAGCGCAAGCGCAATCACTGTCGAAACCCTCACCTATAAAAGCCATGAAAGCGGGAATGGTGAAAGCAAAAATCCTGGTGGTCGACGACGATCCGGGAATCTTGAATCTCTTAAGATTGCATCTGGAGACCGCCAATTATCTTGTGACGTTAACGGAAACGAGTAGTAAGGCCATAGAACAAGCGACGGCAGAAACATTTGACCTCGCGATCGTCGATCTACGCATCGGCGATGAAGATGGCATTACCCTGCTTGAGCATCTGCTCCGTATTCAACCGACACTCTCGGTGATTATTGCCACCGCCCACGCCACGATTGAGACGGCAGTCGAGGCGACCAAGAAGGGGGCGTACGATTATCTGACCAAACCGTTTGAGACGACGGACCTGTTACACCGCATTGAGCAAGCCTTAGAAGTTTACCGCTTAAAAACTGAGGTCGAACGATTACGCACCATGGTGGAGGAGCGTTATCAGTTTGACAATATCATTACCGTCACTGACGTAATGCAGCGGGTATTGCGACAGGTCGCGCAGATTGCCGTCACCGAGTCGACTGTCTGTGTCTATGGCGAAAGCGGTACGGGAAAAGAGTTAATCGCCAAAGCAATTCACATCGCCAGTCGCCGTGCTCAAGGCCCGTTTGTCGCGATTAACTGCGGCGCGATTCCCGAAGGACTGCTCGAAAATGAACTGTTCGGGCACATGAAGGGGGCATACACGGGTGCGGATCGCCCAAAGAAGGGCTTTCTCCAACAAGCGGAAGGAGGCACGTTGTTTCTCGACGAGATCGGCGAACTCCCGCCGATGTTACAGGTCAAATTCCTGCGCGTCTTAGAAGAGCGCGAATTCTATCCGTTGGGTTCCTCGCAACCAGTCAAGGTCAACCTTCGCTTGGTGGCGGCGACTAATCAAGACTTGGGGAAATTGGTCTCGCAAGGCAAGTTCCGTGAAGATTTGTATTATCGCCTGCACGTGTTGCCCATTTTTCTACCGCCGCTCCGCGATCGTCCTGGCGATATTGCCCCACTTGCTCAACATTTTATGCAACGGTTCGCTCGCGATATGGATAAAGAGATCAAAGGCTTTACTCCTGAAGCGCTGCAACGCTTAATGCTGCATGAATGGCGGGGAAATGTCCGTGAGCTGGCGAATGTCATTGAGCGAGCTGTTGTTCTCACCCCGACGTCAATGATTACACCAGATCTTCTCCTACTGGGGAAACCGGAGATGCAAAGCGCGCAACAAACCGAGCCCGCTACACTGAAGGAAGCGCGCGAGAAGTTCGAGCGCACGTATCTTATTCAGATGCTGACCTCGGTGAAAGGTAATGTCTCTCGTGCGGCTGAGGTATCGGGAAAAGATCGGGCTGAGTTTTATCGCTTGTTACGAAAACATGCACTCACTCCCAGTGAATTTAAGAGTGAGAAAACAGTAGAGTCGTAGGGAAGCGTAGTGAAAGCAGCGAGAAGGTGGACAAGCATAAGAATAAGAAGCAGTCCGCCAACGACGGCAACTCCAGCGCCGATGGCGAAGGAAATTGCCACCGTCTTGGTTTTTCGCAGCTCGTCCTGCATTTCGAGCTTGGCCATGGTGAACTCATGCAGCATCAGATCCTTTGCATCGTTGATAATACCGCCGATGAGGGAGGCTAGGCTTTAATCTGGACTTGAGGAAGCATGATTCGCCATGATTATCGCTCCGAACGTCGCGAGAACAGATAGCCAGCGCCTAACCCAATTAGCAATGACTGCATGGGATAACGACGAATGAGCCCGGTCACGTCTCGCGCCATATTTTCAAAAGTGTTGTCTTGCAAATAGGAACCAGCGTCGTCCAGTTGATTCGCTACTGTTTTGGCGGCCGAACCAATCGTTCCTTCCTGAGGTGCGTTTTCTCGAATTGTACCCGCTAACGAACTCATCTTTTCACCAACTGTTTTTGTTGCGCCGCCAACTTTTTCTGCGGCGGCAGAACCGACTTCTTGCACCTTCGCTTTGGCATCGCCGTACACTTGAGACACAGTCTGAGAGACATCGTTCGCCGCGTTTTTCACTTCTTGTCCAGCCGCACGTGCAGTGCCACCGTATTCATTGAAGCGACGGTCGACTTCGCGTAAAGCCATATCTTTGGCATAGCCGTACTTTTCCTGCAGCATGCCAATCAGTTTATCTTTTTGACCGCCAATCCGTTCCCAATCGTCGTCAGTGAGTTTCCCCCACCATGACCGTAACGTGCCTCGCATCTGTTGCCATTTGCCAAAGAAATCTTGATTCATTGACCCTTGATCAGCACTTCCTTGTGTGTGTTCCATAACCTTGTCCTCCTAAAAATTGTAACGTTCGTGTCTGTATTACTCTCTATTGCAATGAAGATGCCGAACACGGCTTTGATAACTTCTGGCAGCTAAATCCGCGAAAAGAGGCGCTGGGTTGCTGTATGTGAAGGTGAAGGTGAAGTGCGAACACGTAAATGTTGTGTACGGTGTCGAGATATCTACCTCCGCTCTGGTGGGGTTTTTACTACACCAGAGTGAAAGACTTTCGACACAAGGACAAGGAGAGATCATGCCTGTTTGCTACTGGTGGCATAGGAGTTGCCAAGTTCGTAATAATCGCCGCCCTGTGGATTACGAATAGCGACAGCGGGTGTTGGCGGAATGAGAGGCGCAGAGGCAAACGTGCCGCCTCAACCTACCAGCGTTTGCTGCTTCGTTGACTGAGACGTGGAAAGATGGACGTATCAAACTGTATGTGACATCCCGGACTCTGACGTATCGTCGTGATCATGCGCAACTGTTTCAGGAGGGAGCATATCTCCCCGTCGAGGCGAGTGGCGACGCGAGACCACACGGGTGCGCGTTTGTACGGCGTAGTGAGCACGAGAGTCTCATTATCGCGATTCCACGCTTGTTGGCTCGACGACATCCAAACACCCAGCTGTGACCGCTCGCTGCCCCTGTCTGGCAAGACGCTCATCTTATGCTACCGCCAGAAGAAACTGGACGGCAGTACTGCAACCTCTTTACCAGTGAGCAGTTAAGTCCGAGTGATTATGAGGGGCAGCCGACGCTTTTGCTGGCGGAGGTGTTTGCGCGATTTCCAGTGGCACTGCTGAGTACGCGGCACGAAGAACGAACTGGCACATAATTACGACCACCGTGAGAAAGGCCAACGAACTCTTGTATACTCGTGTATTTGTGCCACAGTAAAACCGTATGCCAAACACCGAAGTACGACCCATTCTCTTGGTTGAAGATGAACCGGCAGACGCGCGGATTATTCAAACCGTGTTGGCTGGCAACTCCATGCAGTATCCTGTCGTTCATGTCGAGCGTCTGAGTGAAGCGCTCACACGCCTGACTCAACAAGAGTTTGCCGTGGTGTTGCTGGACCTCTCTTTGCCAGATAGTTCGGGCTTTGACACCATTCGCCCTATCCTGACTCAGGTACCTCACGTTCCGATCATTGTTCTCACCGGACTTGACGATGAGGAAGTGGCAATCAAAGCGGTGCAAGAGGGGGCGCAGGATTATCTCGTCAAAGGACAGATGGTAGTCAGTGCGTTTATGCGAACTATCCACTATGCCATAGAGCGTCACCGTCTCCGACACGAGCTGCGGGCGAGCGAGAGCCGGGCGCGTGATCTGTTCGAGAACGCCAGTGATGCAATCGTCTCATTTACCACTGAAGGCATCGTGAATGATGTCAATCGAGGCTTGGCAAGTCTGTTGGGCTGGTCACGGCAAGAGCTTGTCGGGCAACACTTTCGTCGAATACTGACGCCTGTAGCGGCAGCGCAGATGGAGGAGCGGGCGCACCAATTATTAAGTGGAGAGCGACCGTCAACATTTTCGCCGATCATTGAGATTGAAGCTCTAAATAAAGATGGTGATATCGTCCCCTTTGAGGTCCGTGATGATGTGCTCACTAACATACAAGGCAAGCCAGTCGGCATCATGCTCATGGCCCGAGATATTACGGCTCGCAAAGAACTTGAGCGACGGCGCGTTGAGTTCATGGCGTTGCTCTCGCACGATATTAAGAACCCGCTCTCGGTATTGATTGGGCATGCGGATTATCTACAACACGAAGCGCAACAGCTGGGCGTGGTGAAATCGATCGAAGTGCTTCCGTGGATCAAAAGTAGTGGCCTGACGATTCTTTCGTTGGTGAACAATTACCTTGACCTATCGCGCATTGAGGATCAATCCCGACTACTAAAGTGCGAGCCCGTGGGAATCAATGATCTCTTGCTGCGTATCGGTCAGCAGTATGAAGGCGAGGCGAAGCACCGGAAAATTGCATTCGAACTCTCGCTGCAACCGAAGCTGCCATGGGTGGAAAGCGACCCAATAGCGGTGGATCGCATACTCGCAAACCTCGTCCATAATGCCTTGAAGTTTACTCCGCCGGAAGGGAAAGTCACCGTGAGTTCTGCACTTCAAGAGGGGGAGGTTGTGGTCACAGTTGCTGACACTGGCCCGGGCATGGCGTCTGAGGAAATTCCGCTACTCTTTGAAAAATATCAGCGCGCAGCCGGGGCTCGCCGTAAAGATGGCATGGGGCTTGGACTTTTCATCGTCAAAACCTTGATCGAACGACACGGCGGACGTATTGAAGTCGATAGTGTCGTTGGTAGAGGTACGCAGTTTCACGTTATATTACCGGCAAAAGGAAAATGACTAAAAAACTACTCTGCTCGCCGTTGCCGTTCACGTTCGAGCTCCGTGTGCTTCCGGCAAGCAAGCTTGACTTTTTCTAGAGATACGCAAGGGCAGCGCAGGCTGCGGTCTTCACTTCCCCCCTCATCTTCTGCTATAAGCGCGGCGGCCTCAGCGGGGTGAGCCGCTGAGAGGAAACGA
>JANMSE010000079.1:0-4043 GCA_031389045.1 Deltaproteobacteria bacterium
ATGGCTTGCGCAAGCATTCTATACCTCAGGCCGAACGGATTTTTTGGTCTGTGGTTTTTCTTAAACGAACAGCATTGAGACCTGACCCCTGGCTGACACGGTGACGAACTATGAACCTGCTGCGGTCTCTGACAGTCGTTCAAATTTGACCTGCCGGCAGGCAAGAGACGTGACCCTCGCGCGTATTCGCGCTCTTAGAGACTTCAAACGCAAGACCTGACCCCTGTGACCCCCTCCTGTGACCCCTGTGACCCCCGCCATGTGCCGACTACTTTGCGTAAAGACCAATGGCATCTTGAACGTACTTCATGTCCTGATACTTCTTCTCGATCTTGTCGAAGATGCTTGGCATTACCACGGGAGCGGCGTCTTCAAGAGTATCGAGGGACGATCGAACGTCGTCTACTTCATCTTTGGACAGGGTCTCGCCATCTCCTCTGCGAACCTTCAACTGTTCTAAGCATCGAATGGCGGACTTGTACTTCACTGCGCAACTGCGATGCTTGTCTGATCTGCCAGCGAAGTCCATGAACGTTTGTAAGGCCACCATGACGGCTGCGGCAAGGCTTAGAGCGCCCACCCACCACTGAATTTTCCCATCCGCAGCGAAGGTGGAGAAAACTGACGTACCGACAATAGTCGAGACAATCAATGAAGGGATGCCCAGTGAGAACTGACCTTTTGCATAGATCCGGGCGGCCTCATCATGACGATCTCTACTCTTGTGTGCGTGAATCAGCCATCCATTCAGAAGTTCGTCAACTCCCGTTGGCGAGAAGACTCGCTTTTCGTCTGCCATATCGCTCTCCTTTGCTTATGGTGGGGAAACGTTGAGCATATCGTGACAGGGCAATCTTCGTCGGACACTACATCCTGCGGATGGATTAGGTGAGAACGTGTTTTTGTGCGGCCTAACGCCTAACTGTTAGTAAAGGCGACTAATTAATACCGCCGACCGACCTATTTATTATCGCAAGGTCTCCAGTATAAAGCTTGTATGAACCGGAAAGGCCAGTTGGCAACTCCTTCGCCAATGCGGGTTCCTTCCCTACCGCCTTGGTAAGCCCCCATTCGTTCACATAGACACTAGTGCTGCCTTTTGTCAATATCTGGGGCGTAATAGCCTCTGCAGTGTAGAACGTTGATGTCTTCCAGTCGTAGGCGAGAATAAGTCTAACGTTCGCCCAGTCCTGAATACGCTGAGCCTCAAACTTCTTGATATAATCATCCCGCTCAGTATCACTTGATGTTGAGGATTGAAAGAAGTCGAGAACCACCTTGAACATCTCGGGAGTTACTAATAAAGCAGCTATCTTCGCCCAACTAGCCTTGCGCAGCACTGCGCAGTTCTGTTTCGCCAACAGAGCGTCCGAGTCCACGGCAAACTTATCTATTCTATTTAGTGGCACATTGAATCTAGGTATTTCGGCCGAAATATCAAAGTCCTTCAATTTTTTTGACTTCATCTCGATAACTAGAGCATCCACTCGAGCGTTAAAGCTAGCCCGCGCGTCTTCGTACTGAGTTAGGATTGCTGCCGGTATAGTCGAACCACCAGTTCCACAGGACCGCAGCAATCGAGCCCTACCCTCGGCGCGAGCCTTTGCTTCCGACATGGTCGCCAACATTTCAGAGGGGCCAGCCGCAAATGCGTTTCCGGCAGCTGACAGCAGGGCGATGAGTACTGCTGACAGAGTTACACGCGACATAATTCGGCTGTTCGACAAATAGCGATCAACTGGCATACTTCCTCCATGGAGTGTTGCGCAACGCTGCTTACGGTATTCATGCGACAGAAGCGTCACCTATCGCCCCGCTAAGAATAGTGGGTGGGTTGGTATTTGTGATGCCTAACGAATTCAGCGGCCGCCGGAGGCGGTCCGCTGGAATGAATGGGCGGCCTCACTCCGCTCGCGACTATGAAGCAAGACCGAAGTAAAGCAGGATAGCCTGAGTGACCAAACCAGCTATGACTTCAGTGCTTACACTGGCCATCTGCTGTGCGGCTTTGACATGCAAGTTCCCCAACCACGCTTTTACGCGTGCACCCATGCCTGGGGCGTTCTGCGAGCCCGGTTCTGCTTCATCGGCGGAAATAGCGTCGGACAGTTCTTGAATTTCTTGCGTTCCCAGACCAGCGGCTTTCAACGACTGCAACAGGAACTCTTTGTCGCCACAGCGGACGGATAGCATTGCCGACTGAGTTACGTTGTCGCCGCCCGCCGAGAAGTTCTGGACCGTCCCGTGGATATGAGTTGTGATGATCTGACTCACTTTGGCCTCGCTTAGGTTGCCTTGAGGTGACGGCACGTCGCCAGCGGTGGGGTCAGCCGCCTCCAAGTCTAGGGACATGGACAGGATTCTAGTTTTGACGGTGTCAACGACCCCAGCCACGAATGATGGATTGAGCGAGCGCCAGGCGCTTATGCACTGCAAAGGCGATACCTTCTGCGCGTATTGCCTAGCAGCGGATGGCCAGGGAAACGTAATCTCAGAGCCCTCCTCCTTGCTTCGAGCTAGAAGATCAACAAGGGCATTTATCGGATTCTGAAGCACGATACGGCGGTACATGTCGCGAAACTGCTCCGGCAGGACTGACACCGGTACTTGGAGAGTGGCTTGACCGATGAGGCGATCGGCGAAAAATCCGTACGAAACCACTTGTGAACACCGATACCCGGGTACGACGCCTTCCTCGGGATAGCCATTGAGCTCATACCCTACCCAGGTCTTCAGGTCGTCATTTCGCAATCGTGTCGCGAGCACCAGTGCCCTACGAAGCAGCGAGGGCACATCGCAGTCCTCTCGAGTCGCAGCGGAAATGATGTCTTGAAGAAGAGCCATACTGAAGTGTGCCTCAGTGCTACTAACACGGTCTATGCGCACGGAACGTCGCGGTCGTTGGTGTTGGTGCGGTCTAACGTATTGTCGACAGACGCCGGGCCGGCACCATCGATGATTCCATTCTGGCCTTGCTATTGATGCTTGGCAAACCGTTTCTCCTCGTACACCCGCCTGATGCTGGCCCTTTTCAGAGGAAACGACGCCCTGAAGGGAACCCGAAAATATCTGCGGATGGACACCCACCCGCTGAATGCCGCCAATCCTCCTCCCGATCTTGGCATCGGTCCAACAAGGCGTCCAGCAGCAGCCACGCCACGGGCAGCATGCGGCCTGACGCCCGACCAGCCCCAAGTGCCGCGTCTGTTCGACCGGCTGCGCGCCGAACTCCGAGTCCGTCACTATTCCATTCGCACCGAAAGCGCCTATGTCGACTGGGCGCGCCGCTTCATCTTGTTCCACGGCAAGCGCCACCCGAAAGACATGGGAGCGTTGGAGGTGGAAGCCTTTCTGATCTTTCTGGCAGTCGAACCTAAAAACCGCAGTCGACCGCTTTCCTCCGCTGGGAACACGGCATGAATGCACGCCTTTCTGCCCACGCGAGCCATCACCTCATGGGTGATACCGCTACGCGCCCGATTGAGCAGCGCTGCGGCACGCTGGCGGCGTTGTTGTTTCTGTACGGCCAGGTGTTGAAGGTGGAGCTTCCCTGGCTCGATGAAGTGACCGCCGCCCGCGCCCAGCGCAAGCTGCCTGTGGTGCTGACCCCGTCCGAGGTGCGCGCGCTGTTGATGGAAATGAGTGGCGTCACAAGCCTGGTGGCGGCCATGCTGTATGGCACGGGGATGCGCTTGCCCTCTGGGAAGACGGCGCGGGTGAGGTGGGGCGTTCGAGGCGCATGCGCCGAGCCTGTCGAACGGCAACGGCTTGCAAGCCGTTGTGCGCCCTGGAAGGGAGGGGCTGCGTGCCAGCGCTGATGCCATTCGATGGCCCTCACCCTACCCTCTCCCAGAGGGAGAGGGGAAACACAAAACACTCTCACGCCTTTAATTGATCGCCGACTTCTTCTCCACCGAATCAAACCGCAGCCCGCTGTTCGACTCGCCGCGCCCGGTCGTCTTGCTGCGGCCGATCCACAGCCAGGCGCGGCCGTCGCTGCTGCGCGCGTACTGGAAGTTGCGTTTGACGATGGCGCCGGAGCG
>JANMSE010000116.1:0-26332 GCA_031389045.1 Deltaproteobacteria bacterium
AGTAAATGCCGTCCATGCTTCGACGAGCTCAGCACGAACGGAAAAAACTCAACGATTTCAACATCCGATCCGTTCACCCTGAGCCTGTCGAAGGGTGGCAGCGGGTTGGTTCGCTACAAATGATTTAGGAAAACTATATTAGGAAGGAGACACGACACAATGGAACACCAAGAGCAGTCGCGGATGTTGGCGGTTGGCACGGTCGCTCCCAATTTTCGGCTTGCTTCCGCCCAGGGGCAGGACCTTACGCTGGCAGAGTACCGGGGGCGGAAGAACGTGCTGGTGTGGTTCTCTAAGGGGCTCTTTTGCCCATTCTGTCGGCGGTACATGGCACAATTGCGTCTCGGCTATCCAGAACTCCAGACGCGCGATACCGAGATTTTGCAGATCACCTGGAGTACCCCGGAGGAGGCCCAGCTCTATTTTCGTCAGTACCAGCTCTCGTTTCCGTACCTTTGTGATCCAGAACGAGCGGTCTTCCCTCAGTACGGTATCTGTCTCTCACGCGCGCCGATTGGGAAGTTCGTTGCTGGCATAGGGACCAGCATGGTCGCCATGGTGAGTGATCGCGTGTTGCACGGGGAAAAGTCGCCTTCTCCCCTGCCGCATCTCAAAAGGTACGGCACGGTCGACATGGAGCAGCAAGCGGTTTTTCTCATTGATAAAGCCGGGGTCATTCGTTATGTGCACGCGACTGGTCCGCTGGGCGGCCTTCCGCCCAGCGCCGAATACGTCCGTCAACTTGACCAGCTCCAGTGATGATGCCACCATGCCGCCGAAATTTCGTTGGGAGGTGTGTCGTTGAGCTTGGTTCAGGATTTTATTGGCGGTCGGCAATCTCTCGTGTGTGCGCCCCTGCTGCCGCTCATCGCGCGGCAAGCCGCTCAGGCTGACAGCACCCGGAGTGTTGATCCCGCGGTCATCACCGCCATCAAACAAACCGACCTCATTCGTATGTCGGCGACGCACGACATCGGTGGTGTCGAAGCCAGTATCGGGGCGATGGCACGAGAACTCGAAGCGGTGGCGGGGTGCTGCGCTTCGACCGCGTGGTGTTTGTGGAACCATCTCTGCGTCTTCCATTTTATCTGCGCGCAACTTGGTCCCGCGGGCATTGAGACCCTCAAGGGCATCGTCGCCCATCGAGAGTGGGTCAGCTTTCCGGCGGGCGCGGGCACCAGTGTCCGTGGGCGAGTGGATGGAGAGCAGATCATTCTCTCTGGCCGCGCGAGCTTCGCGTCGGGGTCTCGCTATGGTGATTGGGCGGGATGTCTGTTCGCGCTGGAGTCGGAGCATGAACAACCGGGTGGAAAACCACGCATCCATTTTACGGTGGTTCGGACCGATGCGCCTGGCGTGTCAGTTGATCCGACTTGGTTCTCCATGAGTCTGCGGGCATCGGCGACGGACCATATCAACTACGACAATGTGCAAGTGCCCCGTTCACTGTTGCGCCCCTCGCGGGCTGATTATCGCTACCAGTTTCGCGACCCGGCGACGCCAGTGGTGGCGCACCGGTATCGTGAGGATTGGAGTGCGCTGTCGGTGTTGTGGTTGGGCGCGCAAGCGGTAGGGCTGGCGACGGCTGCGCTTGAGGAGGCCTGTCAAGAGTTACCTGGCCGCGTGGCGATTTTCGGAGTCAAAGTGGCGGACCGACCCGCCGTGCAGCTCCATCTCGGTGAGGCTGCGGCAGCCATCTCCGCGGCGCAAGCCGCCGTCTATACCGGATGCGACGAAACCGATGCGCGCATTGAGGCCGGGGTGACACCAACGGAAGCGGACTATCTTCGCCAGTTGAGTTACTCAATGGTGGCGCTGCGCTTGTGTGATGACGCGATGCGGTTACTCCTGCGTGTTCAAGGCGGGAACAGCCTGCGTGAAGGGGGGTCATTCGAGCGCCGGTATCGAGACTTTCAGGCCATGCCGATTCACATCAACGCGCACCCGGACCGCGTCGCCGAATTGGTTGGCAAGCTGCTCTTGGGCGTGAAGAATGATGCGCCGTTTCAGTAATCTCGGCGGTGCCATTCCCCTGCGGACGGAATAGGTTTCGGTGGCCAGGGAGTGGTGCGCAGAGCGCACCCTACGGAACTCCTGCCCATGATCGGCGAGCGCGGCGCGCAGGGCGCGCACGAACTCGTCGTCGTGTGAGCTGTGGGAGATGAAGAGCTTTGTCATGTCTCATGCACTTCCATCTGTGAATAGCGGCTGTGGTTTATGTAAAATAAAGAGAAGTCAAAACGCAAAAGTCAAAAGTCAAAAGTTTGGGCCGAACACTATGGGGCGTCACACGTGCTGGCCGCGTTCCACAACCGGCGCGACCCGCGTGATCCACTCCATGCCCTTGCCATCAGCGATTTCCGTGCCCATGCGCTGAGAAAACACGATCACGCGCTCCGCCCCAGCCTCTCGGTAACGTTTCAACTCATCGACCGAGGGTCCCTCCGCGGACGGTTCCAGGATAATCGTACAGTGCAGCGCCTCCGGGTCGCGCCCCAGGGCTCGCGCGCGCTGGCGAATCTCGCTCATGTCTTTCTTGAATTGTTCTGGATCATGCACAAGCGGAAGCCACCCGTCATACGTCCGCGCCACCCGCTCCAGCGCCTGCGGTCCATGCGCGCCGAGTAAAATCGGCGGCCCGTTCTTTTGCACCGGCTTGGGCTCGCAGCGGACCGCGGGAAACCGCACCGTCTCCCCTTCATAACTCGCTTCCGCCTTCGTCCACAGCACCCGCATCGCTTCCACCGTCTCGCGCATCCGCTTCCACCGCAAGCGAAAACTGGTCCCCATGACCTCCGTTTCCTCCCGCAACCACCCGGCGCCCGCGCCAATGATGACCCGTCCTCCCGAATAGTGGTCGAGACTGGCAATCACCTTCGCGGTCATCAGCGGCTCGCGCTCCGGTAACAAACATATAGCGGTGCCGAGCTTGATCGTTTTCGTCACCGTCGCCGCCACCGTCAGGGCAATAAACGGGTCCGCCCACCGATTATAGTGCTCTGGCAACTTGCCATCGCCAATGGGGAATGGCGTCTGGTGGCCGACGGGAATCACCGGATGCTCGGGAATCCAGAGTGAGTCAAAGCCCAACGATTCCACTTTCCGCGCATACTCAGCCAAGTCACCGCTCTGGGCGGTGGCGGTCATAAGAATACCAATGTTCATATTTGCCTCCTTTATGGATTGCCGATTATGTGTGGTAGCGCGGGTTTATTCAAGAGACGATGAGTGAGAGAGCCCGGCAACCGCGAACGGCTGAAGACGGCTATCCGATGTCGGGGCGGCTTGTGATACGGCAGGGTCCTGGGGTGCTGAAAATTGAAGGGAGCGGCGCAGGTGTTCTGGTCCCGCCGGACGCGACTTGTGTTCCTCGTGCTGGGGCGAGGCGACTCCCGCGAGAACCGAGGGCGGTGGAGACTGAGCGGAGTAGGGGCGAATGATTATTCGCCCCTACCTCGCGGTGCACGTTCCGCTGGGATTCCGGGTGGTTCTCCGTGCCGCTCTCGCTCCCGTGGGCGGGAAGGGAACAGAAACAGGATCGACTTCCACTGGGAGCCCACTCGGATTTTCATCACCCCAGCGGGAGGCGTGGAGGGAAGTCGAGGAAAGGCGCGCGGGGCTAGCGTGATTCGCGATTCAGCCCGCACTCACTAGGAAAGTGGTTATACCTGCACGTGAGTCGCCAGCCACTGCTCAAGGTCGGCGCGCCCGCCAAAATCAAGGAGCGCCTCTCCCAAGACTTCAAGCTGGAGGAGACTCAACTGCGCAATCCGTTCACGCAGAGCCGGAGGTAACTCGCCACAGCGACGCTGCAATTGGCGCAAGATCAATAGGGCTCCCTCTTCTTGGCGACCTTCTTGGCGACCTTCCCCAAGGACATCTTGATAGAAGCGGGTCTGCTTCAGGTCGACATCTGTCAAATTTAACATGCGCTGAATCTCCTCTCGTCTGAGCGTGGGCAGTTTGTAGACCAAGATGGTCTCGACCAAATTCACGATAGTCGCGGTGAGGGCGGTGTCAATTCCCGGCGCGGCCACCTCCCGGAGCACGCTCTGCGCCTCGCTCACGGCTTGCGCGGGGGACCCCAACACCACGCCGATCAGTTGTTGCGCCAGGGTCTGGCGCGGCTGCGCCCATTCCTCCAAATAGATGCGGGTGACGTGGGGGCTCTGGAGCAAGGCGTCATAATGGCCCTGGGGACCAGGGTCCAGCGCGCGGGTGGGATAGAGTACGACGGCGTGCCAGGGATGGACCGAGCGGTGGTGGCGCAAATAGAGAAAGAGTTCGCTGAAGAGGCGCGCGTAGAGTTCCGGGTCGGCTTGAAACTGGACTTCGACAAAGAAGAGCGGCCAGTCCGGTTGGTCGGCGGGCGGCAGGAACAGGCCATCGAGCCGAAATGCCGTGTCTTTGACCTCGACCGCGTCAAAGCGGTAGCGCCGCGCGGGGTCCGTGGGACGAGCGAGCAACTCAAACAGTAGCTCCGGCAGGTCCTTAAACAAGCGATAGAAGAGCGAGTCGGTTTTCATGCGTCGCGTATTCTCGGCCCTGTCGCTTCAGGGAGCAAGAAGGGGGCGACTCCAACGCTTATGATCATAGGACGCCAATTCCCCCCCTTTACTGTCCGAGGTTGCTCCCAATCGTCCCCGTGCCGCTGGCGGCGACGGTTGCGGGTCCAGCGGCGCGAACCGGGACGGGAAGGTTTTGCCATCGGCCTCCCAGACCTGCAGTCCGGCGTCAATGTCGTGTCACGCGGGTGTCCTCTCAACCTCTCAACAGTCATTGCGGCAAATACGCCGTCAATTCTGCAATCGCGCAATTCTGCAATCAGCGCCTTTGCCGCTAGCCAATCTGTGCGGTTACCCCTTTTCCAGCGTCTCAAGCAAGAAGAGAATTTCGGTGGCCATTCCGTAGTGCAAATCTGGGGCATCGGCGAGGGTACGGTCGCGGCTGCCAGCGACGATGGCTTGCAGGGCGCGGATGAAGCCGCCAAACCCAGCAGCCTCGAAGCGGGGAGCTTGCTGCTGGAGGAGGGATGCGACGGTGGCCGAGTCGCCAGCGAGCAGGGACTGGGTCACGGCGAGGCTGATGCGGCCTTCGGCGTCGTGGTTTTCGCCGCCGTCGCGGCGGTAGGCGAGGTAGCAGGCGATGGCCTTGCGCGTCGCCTCCGCGGCGGCGGTTGGGTTGCCAGAGTCCGTCTCAATGTCGGCGAGGATGGACCAGGACGCCCACGGCGATGACGCGTGACTGAACTGCGCGCCACATTCGATCGCCCGGCGGATTTCCTGCCGCGCTTCGTCCAGGCGACGGAGCTTGCGCAGACAGAGGGCAAGATTGTTCCTGTTTCGCCCTTCGCCCGCAACATCCCTGATTGCCACATACTTGTCCACCGCTTGCCGGAGAAACGCGACGGCCTCTTCCGTTCGGCCGAGGGCATTATCATACAATAGCCCCAGTTGTGCGAGCGTGCCCGCCTGCCTGGCGACATCTCCGAGCCGCACGCTGATTTCGAGCGATTTCCGATAGGCATCCTCCGCTGCTTCCGGCTCGCCCGCCTGCTGATACACTATGCCGGTCTGATGCCAGACCGCGGCGACGGAGCCCGGTTCGTCCAACCGCGTGAACCGCTCGCGCGCTTCGGTGTATGCCGCCAGTGCCTCCGGGTAGCGGCGCTGCAGCATGCGCACGGTCCCAAGCTGGCCTTTGCCAACGGCGACACCGCGGTTGTCACCGAGTTGCTCCCCGCGGCGGATGCGCTCTTCGTAAGCCGCCGCCGCTTCGTCGAGCCGGCCCAGGTTGCGAAGACAGTCGCCTTGTTCCGCGAAGCAGACAGACGCCATCCCTTCCGCGCCACGGCCCGGCTCCCGCTTTTCGACAGCCTCGAAGCGCTGGCGGGCCTCGTCCGACAGCGGCAATGCCTGTTCCGATCCGCCAGCCGTCCGCAACACGCGGGCCAGGAGGAAGCAAGCCATCGCCAGATCGTAATCCGCGCCGGGATACGCCTGCTCGCCCGCCGCCCGGGCGCGCTGAAGCAACTGCTGCGCGCCATCCAACGCCTCGCGCACCCGCCCGTCGGCAAGCTGCTGCTCGATGCGGGTCCGCGCCGCCTCGAACCGCGCGTGATTCCAAGCGTCACCGAGCGTCGCCGCCGCTGCGTCGCGCACTTGCCCCACGCGCTCCAGCAGTCGCGGCTTGCCAGCATTTTGGAGCAGGCTGTAGAGCGACGTGGCCAGATCAATCGTCGCCTCCGTATCCCCCGCGCGCTGCACGAGGTCGAGCAGCGCAAAGAGGTTCGGCAGCTCCAGCACCGTCAGCGTCGCCGCGAGTTCGGCGTTTTGGTTTCTCTGCTGCACGAGGAAATCGACATATTCGCGCATCGCCTCGACCCAGCGGGCCGTGAGCGCCGCGCGCTCCTCCGCGTCCATCCGCCCGCGCAGATAGGGGCACAGCGCGGGATTGAGCGTGAGATGGCTGTAGCGGTTCGGTGTCGCTAGCCCCGTCGCGATCAACTCGCCCGCCAGCGCGGCCACGTCCGCCTCTTCCCACTTCATCATCACGCGGAGCACGTCCAGATCCACCCCGCCGTGAAACACGCCGAGCACGCGCGCCCGTTCTTGGTTCGCCGCCGACATGCGGCGCAGGGACAACTCGACGCTGGCGAAGAGCGAGTGCTCCCGGCTGCCGGGGAACTTCTGCTCCATCTCCGCCATCAGCGCGACGAGCGAAGCGCGGGTGGCCTCGACGCCCCTGCTGCGCAAGGCTGGGGCCAGCAATGCCAGCGTGCGAGCGTGACAATGGACGGCATCCACGAGCTGTTCGATCTCCTCACGCGCAATATCACTGGCGCCGTCGTCCCCGCCAGCAGCGTTCAGTACCCGCTCGACCAACTTCACCGCATCCTCGCGGTCGAGTTGGTGCAGTGGACGATGATTCCGCTCGGCGGCGAACGGCGCGGGCAGCGCCTCGCGGCTGGTGAAGACGAGCCGCGTATCGCCCACCTTCAGCAGGCGCTCGCACAGCGCGAGAATGGCGTGCAACTCCTCGCCCGCCTCGTGCGACAGTGCCTCCGGCGTCTCGTGCGCCATGAACGGTGGCAAGAGAATGCTCTCCATGTTGTCCATGAGCAGCAAAGTCGGCTGCTCCCGCAGCGCGCGTTCGATTGCCTGAATTGCTTCGTCGAGATCGCCCGCCGCTGAGAACTTCTCGTTGACCAACTGCTTGCCCAACGCATCCACGACCGCGCGCTGATTGCCCTGTGTCTCGACCGAGACGAACGCGGCACGGTGTATCTGTTGCGAGCGCACCATCCAACGGGCGAACTCGGCGGCCAGCGCGGTCTTGCCTTCGCCCCCCTGGCCACGCACCACGGCGTAGCGCGGCCTTCTCACCCCCGGCCCTTCTCCCACCAGGGGCGAGGGGAAAAGGAGCCGCTGGAGCGCGAGCAATTCCCGGCTGCGGCCAATGAAGGTGGTTTCTGGTGCTGGCGGCAGTTCACCGAGGCGAGCCGTGAGCCTGGTCTGAAAGTCCTCCCGCGTTTGCTTGGTAGGCGTGGTCTTGAAGAGCTGTGGGTCGTCCTTTTCTTGGAAGAGCACGGGCACGAACCAATCCTCAAGCCGCAGTGCGCCCGCGGAAGGTGTCGTCCTTGAGCTGGCGTTGGCCCGCGAGCATGGCGTCGCCGACGCGTTTGCCCGCGGCCAGCGCTTGGTAGAAGACCGCGACGAACCGGCGCGCGGTCTCGACCAGGACGCTGTGGCTCATGGCCACCACCGAGGTCACGCCGCCCTTGAGCAGCTCGGAGGCGACGGACTCGGACGCCTGCTCGGCCTGCGCGGTCTGGCAGGCTTCGAGGAAGACGAGCGGGATACGGTGAGCGCGCAGCAGCGATCCCAAGCCTGTACCGTTCTCTATGGTGTCTTGGGTGAAGATGGTGACGTGGCGGCGCTTCTCCAGCTTGGCAATGTCCTCCGGCAGCTCGAAGCACAGCCCGCCGAGACCGACGGTCTTGTCATAGACGCCGTGGCCATCGAAGTGGACGACGTGATAGGGCTGCCGCTCGTCGCGGGCGCGGTCGAGTTCCGCGCGCAGGGCTGGCCGCGTGGGCGAGCTGAGGACGTGGAGATGAACCAGGCCGGGCAGGGACTCCATCGCCTCGACCAGCGGCAGCGCGCTGACGCGATGATCAATGTAGCCGCACGCGTCGTCCTCTGGCCGCGCGGTGACGAGCAGAATGCGGATGGGAGGGGCGACGATGGGCACGTCTCGCGCTTCTGTTCCTGGGATACGGCGCCGAACGCGGGTAGGCTTTGCGCCCTGGAAAAGGAAGTCTTTCCCATTATGAAGCAGTTCCCACGGCAGCTTGAGCAATTCAGTGGCGGCTTCCTTCGCGGCACTGATGTCGGCCTCCGGGGTACCGGCGTCGGGCGTACTGTCGACAAGGATCGAGAAGCGGCGCCCGGCGTGGTCACTGATCTTCGCCCAGGCCTGCATGACGTTTACGGTGTAGGCCATCGGCATCGTGGCCTCGTGCAGACGCTTCCCCCACTCAACGAGATGTTGCTCCACCTTTTGTGCGCGGTCCCGAAAGTAATGGCTTGGCCATACGGCATATTTCTCCAGATACCAACGCAACTCCTCTGCCTCAATGGGACCGCTAGGCGCGCTGAGTCGCCAATTCTGTATGCTATGGACACGATCCTGTCCAACCGTCGCTGGTTCATAGACGAGCCGGGCGCGGGCGGAGGCACGGCGGACGCCGTCCTGTTCGTGGAACTTCAGGTCGGTGAGTTCGAGCACCAATTCTTCCAGCGGCTCGGCCTTGGGCTGGGGCGTGGGAGCGACATCCGCAGGGAGCCGCTTGCCCAGGGCGACGAGGATCGCATTCATCGCCGCCTCGCCGCCGCCCGGAGCGCTGGTCACGGGGATGTACGCGGGTTCCTCGCCGAAGAATTGCTCCAGCACGCCGAGCTTGGTGCCATTGAGTGAGAGCGGGATGACAGGGAACTTGTCCTTGCCCCGCTGCTTCTGTACCGCCAGTGCGTGGGTCAATTCCATGCCGACCCATTTGGACTGGAGGGCATCGGTGCTGACCACGACAGCGTAAGCCGAGGCGTCGTTGATGGTCGTCTGAATCGTCGGCCAGAGCGGATCGCCACCGCGCAGCTCGCGCGAATCAATCCAGCCATTCTGTCCATGATCGGCGAGCGCGGCGCGGAGGGCGCGCACGAACGCGTCGTCGTGTGAGCTGTGAGAGATGAAGAGCTTTGTCATGGCTCATGCAGTTTCATCTGTGAATAGCGGCTGGTTTATGTGAAATAAGGAGAAGTCAAAAGTCAAAACGCAAAAGTCAAAAGTACGGGAAAACTGATGCGCCAACCGTGGGCTGATGAGGCGTGCACGCGGCTCAGACCGCAGGTCGGAAATCACCATCGAGACCTTCGTCTGGTCAGGCAATGGAACGGGCGTGGTGAGCGTGAGTTGTCCGTGTTCAACAACGCCTTCCAGCGTAATGACCGGCATGGCGAGACCTCCCGAATGTTTTGTTTTGTCTTACACTGTTGCGTTGGCCGGGAAAAGCGACGGCAACGGCGGAGGAAAGAAACGGGGAAATGGAGAAACGAGAGGTTCGGAGGAGATAGCAGCCGCGCAGGATCCCCCACTCGTAGCGCCTGAGGAAGAGGCGTATCAGAATACAGGAAAGATTAAGAGGAAGGTCATGGCAGAGACAGAGCGCTATTGGGCATATTTTGATGAAGCCTGGAAGCACGTCCTGGAGCGCTTCTTTCCCGACTTCCTGTACTTCTTCTTGCCGACGTTGGCGGCTGATATTGACTTTAGCCAACCGATTATTTTTTTAGACAAGGAGTTGGAGCAACTCGCACACACGAGCCTCAAGGGTGCCAAACAGGTCGATAAATTGGCGCAGGTTTCCCTGCGTGACGGCAATGAGCAATGGATTCTGGTGCATATCGAGGTCCAAGGCGATAAAGACGACGACTTCTCCTTGCGGATGTTTCGGTATTTCTATCGCATCTTTGACCGCCACGGAAAGCGGGTGGTCAGTGCGGCAATTCTCACTGGCACAGATCCCATTCCCAGCGAAGGTCGGTATGAGATCACGGCGTATGGCAGTGGCGTGGAGTTTCGCTATCTCGCGTTTCGGCTGATGGAGTACAACAGCGTCGAACTTGCACGTGCGGAAAGCCCTGCCGCGCTGATAGTCTTAGCTGCCCAAGAACGGGAGCGGTTACGACGGAGTGGAGAGCGTGTGGCTGCCAAACTGTCACTGATCCGCAAGCTCTATGAGCGAGGCTATAACCGAGCCCAGATTGTCGGACTCTTTGAATTTATTGATTGGGTAGTACAATTAAGCGCGGTGGAAGATGAGCAGTTCTGGGAAGGGGTAAAGACTATTGAGGAGGAAAAACACATGCCCTATATAACCACGGGCGAACGCATCGGGATAGAGAAAGGGCTTCAACAAGGACTCCAACAAGGACTCCAACAAGGCTCCCTTGAGGAAGGTCGAGCAATGGTTCTTGAGGTTTTAGAGGAACAGTTTGGCCAGGTCCCACCTACTCTGGGCGCGGCTATTCAGCAAATTGAAGACCGCGAGGTGCTTCACCGACTGTTACGACGAGCCCTGCGGTGTGCCTCAGTTGACGAATTTCAGCAGACGCTCGCGGCCCTGCGCCAGCAGACGGAAGGGTAAGGGACTCTGTGAGACCGACGAGCCCTGCGTGCAAGAGTGGGGTTTCGGGACTTTCATGATATGCACCTTCCCCGGATCAGCTTATAGCGGTTTTCCTATGAGTGAGTTTTGTAGGGTGGGCTGAGCACACCCTACAAAACTCACTCATCGCCTACAACGTAAAAGTAAACTCTTTCACCAACGCCCCCGGCATACGGCTGCTGCTGGTGGAGCGACCGCCGTAGGTACCCGCATCAAGAATCAGATCACGCTCCGTCGTGAACCCCAGCAGATTCTCGCCCAGCGCTCGATATAACGTCTCGTCAAAGCGCATCACATTGAGTGGGGCGGCAATGCGTCCGTTTTCCACCCACAAGGTGGCGAACCGTGTCATGCCGGTAATGCGACACGCTGAGCGGTCAGAATAATTGAGGTACCACAGGTTGTTGATATAGACGCCGGTGTCGAGCTGGCGCACGACATCGTCCGTGGGAATGTCACCAGCGGCGAGCTCAATTGATTCGGGCATCTCGCCGTCGTCGGCACCGTTGGTCGGCACGCCGTACTCTTTGGCGGACCGCGGAGAGATGAGACAGTCACGAAAAGCACCCTTGTCGATCAACGTCACGCGGTCAGGCTTGATGAAGCCGGAGTCCTGAAAATTCGCCGCGACGCCGTCATTGGTGTTTTCATAAATGCTGACACTCGGATGGAGGCGCGTGCCGTTCTCGATCATCTTGAGGAGCGTGGTCTGCTTGGTGCGATGATCCTTGAGCCCGTAGCCACCCCAGTTGAGCAGCCCAATGAGTTCATCAAGGGCCGCTGGGGCGAGATAGACCCGGTAGCGCCCCGGGTCGATGGTGCGCGGGGGTTGGGCCAGCACCGCGAGTTCCGCCGCCGCCGTCTCCACTTTGTGCGTGAACTCACGCGAGTTCCACACAAAACCCGCGTAGCTTTCCTTCACCGCTTTATCGGTTTGATGATAGAAGCTCCAATCGAAATTGTAACTGTAACTGGAGAACCAGTTGCGCTGCCCGAGCGAGTTGGCGAATCCGTTGTGAATGCCGCCGGCGGCGTAGAGCCCCACCAAGTCACGGCCTCGACCCGCCTCTAAGATCGCGGTGACGATGGCCCCGCTGTCCTCCGGCAGTTGATTCTTGCCGTGATGTTCGGTGGAACGCACTTCGGTGGCATAGAGCAGGTGCGGGTCTTCCGGCAGATAGGGCAGCTTCTCGCGTAACCCGGTGACCAGCCGCGCCGCCTGCGCGCAGTCAAGCGCGAAATCACCGGAGATGGTGATGCTGCCTCCGCTGTGACGACTCCCATCAATCAACGAAAGTGAGAGATAGCGTTGCATGACCGTCCCGGCTTGGCGGACGGCACTGCGATTGAACCGCACGAAGTCCGAGTCTTCGGCGGAGAAGGAGCAGGTGTAGACCTCACTCCCACGAATCAGTCCCGTGAGGTGATCGGCGAGCTGATAAAAATACTCCTGCATGACTATTCTCCTCCAAAGACTTCCACGTCGGCGAAGAGACAAGGGGGAGAGGCGTGTCCCACCCGGATCACCTGGTTGGGTTCACCCTTGCCGCAGTAGGGTGAGCCTAAAACTTCGACCGTGTCCGGGACGCCGACCATCTTGAGGCTGCGCCAGAAGGTGGCGGACACCCCACGGTAATTGGGGTTCTTCACAATCGTAGTCAGCTTGCCGTTTTCAATGACCCGGCCCCACTCGCAGCCGAATTGAAACTTATTGCGCGAATCATCAATCGACCATGAGCAGTTGGTTTGCATGTACACACCGTGCTCAATGGCGGCGACCATGTCGGCGAACCGCGAGGTTCCGGGCTCCAGATTGAGATTGGCCATGCGGTCAATGGGCGGGCGGTTCCAACTGGTGGCGCGGGCATTCGCCACCCCAGGGAGCTGGGTGCGTGCTTGCGACGTAACTCCACCGAGCCCGCGCTGAAGAGTGCCCTGTTGAATCAGATATTCGCGGTGGGCGGGTTGCCCTTCATCGTCAAAGCTATAACTAGCGAACTCGCCTGGTCGGGTCGGATCAAAGGTGATGTTGAGCAGATCAGACCCATAGCGATAGGTGCCGAACATGTCGGGGGTGACAAAACTGGTGCCCGCGTAATTGCGCTCGTCGCCGAGAATGCGGTCCAGTTCCAGCGGGTGACCGATGGACTCGTGGATTTGCAGAATCATTTGGTCCGGCGCAAGCAGGACATCCATCTTGCCGGACGGACAATTGGGGGCGAGCAGCAATTGGAGGGCTTCGTCGCCAATCCGAGGTGCGGCCTCGTGAAAGCCGCTCTGGTGCAGCACTTCCCAGCCACCTTGACGACAATACCCACGGCCAGCGAAACTCCGACTTTGCGTTTCGGCGGCGGCATTGGCGGTGGCGCTGAGCATGGGGACGATATAGCGAAAGCGTTGTTGCGCTTGTCCACCGTCAGCGGTGACATAGAGCGTGTCACTCTCTGTGTACCAGAGGGAGGCGTCCCAATCGACGATGCGGTCGTCGATCTTCAACCGTTGGCATTCGGCGCGCAATACGTCGATTTTTCCCACGAGTGGGATGGTGTCCCACGAGGTGTGCACGGGGCTCAGATACTCACCAGTCGGTTGGGGAAAAGGCACGGTGGAGAAGTCCACCACACTGCGACCGGCACTGGATCGCGCCCAGGCGTGGGCATGGTCGATAGCGCGTTGGAGTCCGCTGTCGGTCAGGTCACTGGTTGCGGCATAGCCGAGGCCGCCACCATCGACCACGGTAATCATCGCGCCCACGTCTTCGGACGTGGAGACCGGTTGCAGGATATTTTGGCGAACCGAAAGGTACTCGGAGTGCGAGTGGACCAGCCGCAAGGAACAAAATTTGACGCGGGGTGCGCGTGCGCGGAAACGGTCAATCAGACGCTCGTGCATGAGAAACCTCCTGGAGAGAAGAAGAAGCAAATCAAAAGGCAAAAGGCAAAAGGCAAAAGGCAAAAGGCAAAAATGAAAAACAAGGAATCAGTCAGCGTCAATGGTCAGTTCTTTCTCCCTAACCCCCCCTAACGCCCAACCCCTCATGGCTTCTCCGTATTAAACACGACCTCATGAATTTCCAAGACATTGGGACCGGCGAACATTTCCGCTGGTGGGCGATTGCTGTGGGCGATGCGGAACGACTCACTTTTGGTCCAGTCCCAGAACGCCTGCTCGGATTCCCAGTAGGTCTGCACCAAGTAAAAACCTTGCTCGGTTTTTTCTTCCCATTGGCCAGTTTGATGACTGAAGCGGCGCTGCACGGGGCGCAGGACAAGGTTTTTGATGAATCCTGGCGACTGATCGATCAGATGGGCACGATGACGAAAGCGGTTCTCGAAGTCGGCCTCATGGCCGGGGGAGACGGGAATACGATTGGTGACGATAAACATCGGGAGTCCTCCAACACGAAAAAGTGTGAGTCCCACGGATTAGACGGATTCCAGTGGTCCGACAAGTTCCCTCGTGGCCGCGGACAAGACAGCGCGTGCGGAATATGTCACAACGACCGGAGCTAATTGGAGGGAGCACATGATGAAACGGCGTGGAGTCAGTGTGTTGGTGAGTGTCGTGTTGATGCTGAGCGCGGGGATGACGACCGAGGTGTGGAGCGATGAAGCCAGCGATGCCTACGACAAAGGCATTCAGTTCTTGAGCGAAGGTCGTCAGCGCGACGCGATTACCGCTTTTGATACGGCGATCCGCCGTAATCCCCGGTCAGCCGAAACATACCAGGCGCGCGGTATGGCCTATAACGAGACCGGCAAGCACGAGCAGGCGCTGAAGGATTACGATGCGGCGCTCGCGCTCAACCCGCAATACGCGGAAGCCTATTTCAATCGGGGGAATGTCTACAGTGACTTGGGACAATATGAACGGGCGCTGAAGGATTACGGTGAGGCGGTACGGATTGATGCCAACCACAGCGGGGCGATCTTCAACCGTGGCCTGGCGTTCATGTTTCTGCGACGCCCGGAAGCGGCGGCGGACGCGCGGGCCTACGTGAAACTCAAGGGGTGGAAGGATGACCGGGCGCAGTACCTGGCGATCTTTGGCGCGTTTGGGGAGCGCGCGGCGCAACGGGAGACCGAAGCGCGGCAACTCCTTGATGACGCCGCGGCCAATTGTAATACCTCGGCGTGGCCCTATCCAGTCATTCGCTATTTGCGACGCGACCTGTCGGTGGAGGACTTGCTCGCCGCCGCGACGGACCCGGATAAAAAGACCGAAGCGCGCGCCTATCTTGGTCTTGACCTCGTCTTGGCCGGAAAACAGGACGAGGCGATGACACATCTGCAATGGGTTAAGGACAACGGCAAGAAGGACTTTAGCGAATATGCGTTCGCGGTGAATGAGTTGGGACGAATTGGCGGAGGCGGAAAATAAATTTTCCAGGGGGCAGTTATGCGCGCGAATTCTGCTATGAGGGGACTCTCAGGATCAACATGAAGGATGAGGCGACAATAGTGCCACGCAACGTGGCCCTGAAGTTTGTTGGGAGGTGTGTGATGGTGACAGACTCCCTCTCTTGTTTACTTCCTTCCATGGCGCTTGCCGGTGGTGGCATCCTGATCGCTGGGGCAGTGGCGCTGCTCTGGGACATCGGCTTTCTCTTTTTCCGCCGGCATGCGAGGAGTTTCCACTAGCCGCGCTGGAGTTCGGAGAAACCCGGATGAAACGGACCGGACTCCAGGATCCGGCTTACCGACTGCCTTCGGTCAGAATGTTGACGTCGTAGCGCGCGAACAACTCACGTTCAGTGAGCCGTGGATAGATGATTTCGGTGGCGGAAAAAACCGTGGCCTGTTGTCTCTGGAGATCAATGATCGTCGAGCCGATGTTGCGCGGGAGACGTTTTCCACGATCGATCTCCGCTTGGGTCGGGTCCTCTGACCAGCCGTGCAACAGATGATTGACTTTCCATAACCTGCCCTCACGGTCAAAGATCAGGACGAGGACGGTCTCGTAGGTCTGGGCGTCCCAGAAGAAGATTTTGCCGCCGTACACGCGCTCTTCGAGCGGAGTTTGTTCCACGACGATACACGGGCGGAGTTCCCAGCGGTCATTCGGCAGCCAACCATTGGGGCCGGAGAACCGGGCATACGGGTGACGTGAGTTCATAATGTGGAGGATGGTTTTCCTGCCCAGGAATTTCCACTGATGGTCCAGCACGCGACCCGCGAAGCCGGTGAAGTCATCAAGGGTCATCTCCGTGCCCGCCACGGGGGTATCGCGTTCCTGTAACGAGAAGCGGCGGACTTTGCGGAGGCGAGGCTCGAATGCCCACGCATCGTCTTGTTTGTGGGGGTCTTCGTAGCGATAGACAAGGTAGCGAGAGCCTCGCACGTCGTAGGGTTCCAAGAATTCCAGGTATTGCTTGTATTCGAATTCCCCGGCGCCAGGAATCGGCAAGAGATAGGCGGTGTCGGCGGCTTGCGCGAGGTGGGTGTGATACGCCTGATGATAGATGGCGGTCAGGTACCGTTCGACCGTGCCTCCGCCTTGGATGAGGTCCTGTGGATACCCAGGCAGGGGGCTGGCCGTTCCTCCTTTGGAGAGCAGTGCGCCCAGGTACCGTTCGACATCCATTCCGTAAAATTTCCACCGATGATTGAAATTCCAGGCGGCTTTGAGTCCTGAGCGCGGGTCTTCGAGCGCCAACTGTTCTTGGCTGAAGGGTCGCCCCGCGACGTAGTTTTTCAGTGCGCCATCTGGGGCCAACTCGGTCTGGCGCGAGAATTTCTCCGTGGCGGCCATATACTCAGCATGGGGAGTGTAGTTTCCTGAAGGGGAGACGTGGAATTCCACAGCGGGAAAGTCGAATTCCTCCACATAACCAGGAGGGAGAAACGGCTGTAATTTCGCTAGGTCTTTGTGCGTCAGGACGTCGCCATCTCTGAAAAGTGGCGGTGCGTTCAAGGTGGTCGCGATCCAGTGGCGGATGGCCTCCTGGGTGGGTAACACGCGGTCCTCCGCGTGGATAGGCATGATGGGGGGAAGCCATAGACTCGCCGCGAGGAAGAGCCCAAACCAGAGGCGTAATGTGACCATGCTGACCATGTTGGTTCGTCTCGAAATCACTTGCTGTGCCGTTTTTTCATTGCGGGGGCGCCGTGCGAGCTATGGTTTTTTTCCTGTTCCATTGAGCAATGTAGTAATGTCCGCATAGCTCCGCTGCGCCGCGAGGGTCAGCGCCGACTCGCCCGTTTGACTAGGCATCGAGACCGCGGCACGCCCAGCGAGGAGCGCTCGGACAGCTTCGCGTTGTCCCTTCCAGGTCGCGTACATCAACGCGGTCCACCCCTCGTTGTTCTGGGCATTCACCGCCGCGCCTTTCGCTAACAGGGTATTCACAATGTCGGTGTGACCGTTCCACGCGGCATACATTAACGCGGTCCAGCCTTTGTTGTTTTTCGCGTTCACGGCTGCCCCATTCTTCATGAGCAGGTTCACGACTTCGGAGTGCCCTTGGATGGCGGCCGTCATGAGAGCCGTACCTCCAGCGCGATTGCTGGCATTGATGGCCGTGCCCTGCGCGATCAGCCGACCCACCGTGCCGGTATCGCCACGGAGCGTGGCGAGGATCAGCACATTATCGTCTGGACCGTTTGTCTTCGGGGTGCTCTGTGAAGGAACGGTTGCCGAGTCATGCTGGAGGGTACGCTCGCCAGTGCCTTCCGAACGGGTCCCTGCCGGTTGTGGCTGAGCAAGTGCGATCTTCGATTGTTCTTGTTGCTGGTCAGCCGGAGGTTCACCGGCAACAGGTTGGAGCATCTCCTCCTGAAGCTGCTCTTGCTGAAGCTGCTCTTTCGCTTGTTGGAGGGCCGCGGCTTGCAGCCGCGCCACGGTTTGTTGGAGCTTGGTTTCGTGTTGTGGCGTTTGTTTGAGCAGAGACGCTAGCCGAAGACTCGCATCTGGTGCGTGGTCCGCTATGTTTTGTTCTAGGAGAGAAATGGCTTGAGAAAGGTCCTTCGTATGTTGTTGCGCGCGTGTCAACAGGAGCGTTGCTCGTCGATCACTCTTCGCGGGACGTTGTGGGCGAGCTATTCCTTCGTTGCCACCATTGTTGCCGCGGGCGAGTTCGCTGGTTACAGCCTCGGTTGCTTGATGCAATGAGGCGATATGCTGCTCAGCGCGAGCCCGCAGAGCGAGAAGCGCTGGATCAGGTTCTGTCAGTTTTTGGGTGGGTGGTTGTGGTTCCTCACGGGTCTCCGGCGCGGGCTGAGGAGATGCCGCGAGCGATGGCGCGGTTTCCAATTTGGCGATTTCTTGCGGGGGGAGGACGGTTTCGACGTGTTCATGGGGAGCAGGCTGGCTTTGGACGATGAGCGTGCTGGGCGGAGTTTCAGGCGCGGGCAAAATCGGAGCCGGCGATGAGACCTCAGGCTGAGCTTGAGATGTCGCGGGAGGCAACATGGGGGCCGGTTGCGAAGTGCGTGCCACCGCGGAGAGTTGGCGCATGTCTGGAGTAGGACGAAGAAAGAGAAAAAGGAGAGGCAAGGCTAAGGCAAGGCCGCCTCCGATCCAGTTCACCTGTGGTGGGAGGTGTGCGCGGATGCGGCTGCTGAGCGTTTGCCGTTGTGTATGAATGCGGTCTTCGCCTAGCGTGCTCCTCCCGCGGGCGGGGGATTCCCGCACGGTGGCGAGGTCCTCCCGCAGAGTAGTGGGATCAGCAAGAATTAAGGTTACCTCAGGCGTGTCAATCGTGCGAGCCGGAAAAAAGTCCTCGGCAACTTCGTCGATCATCTCAGCCGAGACTGTTTTCTGTTTATCCTTATAGGCGAGGTGCAGTGCGTTATCGCAGAGAAGATGAATCTTGCGTGGGATGCCCGTCGCGTGTAGCGCGATCTGCCGTACTGCTTGGGGAGTGAAAAGGTCTTGGTGCTCGTGACCGACGGCACGAAGACGATGGAGGATATATGGAGCGACATCGTCATTGCTGAGACGGCCAAGGCGACAGTGCAGGGTTACGCGCTGAGCAATCGGTCGTAGCGAGGCACGTCGGAAGAGGGCTGAAAACTCGGGTTGGCCGGCGAGGATGAGAGGCAGGAGTGGTTCGGTCAGGGTACTGCCGAGACAAAGAGAGACCAGAGCGGTCAGGGTTTCTTCCGTGAGATTTTGCGCCTCGTCGATAATGAGGACAGTATGCCGCCCCACGCGCGCACGCGCGCGGAGGATGTCGTTGATGGCAAGCAGCTTCTGGTGTCGAGGCGTGGTTTCTTCGACCGGAGCCTGAAGTTCCTGGCAGAGGAAGAGCACGATATCGTCGAAGGGGAGGGTTGTGTACGAGAAAAAGAGAAAGTGGATGCTCTCCCCGAGATGTTGCATCGTGCGGCGCAGAAGCGTGGTCTTCCCCGTCCCTACTTCACCGGTGAAGACGATCAGGTCTTGGTGCTCGCGAAGGGCGGAGAGGATCATGGTGTACACCCGCTGGGAGGTCGGGTTGGTATAAAAGACCTGTGGGTCCGAGGTCAGCGGGAACGGTTTGTCATTCAAATCAAAGAAGGTTGTGTACATGGCCGCCTCCTTAGAAGAAGCGTGTCGTTTTCATCGTTGGTTTTCCGCGAGATACGCCGTCGTGAAACGAGTGACGAGCGACTGCACGTCACGTTGGACCGAGGAGAGCTCCGACACATCGACCGTGCGAGCCGTCCCCGTGTCTTCCCAAGTGACCGTCGGTGTACAGATGACCAGATTGCGCTCTAAACAGGCGGGTTGTCGCAGTTGTAACGAAACATTGACACGATAGACCGGGAACTGCTCCAACGACGTAATGCCAACATCAAGATAGAGCAGTGGTTTGTCCGCCTCATTTGCCTTTGGGACGGGGACGATACGCATGCCCACGGCCTGCAACTGTTTTTCGACGCTCCGTTGTAGTTCCACTCGTAATAAGCCTCGTTGTTCCGCATCAGGATGGATATCGACCACGACAACCCCGACCTCTTCCAATCCAGCAAGAGTCCGATCATTCGAAAATTGCGCACGTGCTTTCGTAGGGAGGAGCATGCAGAGCGAGACGATACCGACTGCGAGTATACGGCTCATGTCTGTTTTTCCCCCTCATTTTAAGGACCGATGTCCCGATCGTAGACCGACACACACTAGGAAGGAGCGGAGTCAGTGTCAAGGAAGGGAAAAAGGGGTTCCCAGAAAATGCCGTACAAGTGCGAGAAACGGCACAGGCCGTCAAGTTTCCTTGACGGCCTGTGAAGAGCGAGCTCCTCGGGTGGGACTCGAACCTACAACCTATCGGTTACGAAAGCCCTGGGATTTCTCTCAGGTTCGGACTATCTCATCGCCCGCCTAGCATGTGGATGTTAGGGGAGGGCGCCGGGCGCTAATGAGGCATTATTGGTTGGGTTCCTCAGCCTCTAGTCTCTGCACGTTCCTGCTTACTTGATACCCTTCAGCAAGCTTCGCTCAGGATTACCGTTCCAGAAGAGGTACTTCCGGGGTAGGCTTCCCTGAATTCACCCAGTTTTTCAACCACGGTTTCCCGTGGAAGCTGCAACTACATCTTACAGCCGATTGCTCTGCCGATTGAGCTACCGAGGATCGTGGACAGGTCGTGTTGTAGCAAAGGGATTCTGAGAAGGCAAGTCTCAAACCAGTCTGAGACTTGCCCGAGACGGGCCCCCTCACATCTCTCGTCGGCCCTCGATCGCGCGGCTGAGCGTGACGGAATCAACATATTCGACATCCCCGCCCATCGGGATGCCGTGGGCGATGCGACTGACGCGGATACCAAGGGGCTTGATGATTTTGGCCAGATAGAGCGCGGTGGCCTCGCCTTCGACGGTGGGATTGGTGGCGACTATCACTTCGCGAATTTTCCCCTGTCGTAACCGCTCCATCAGGGGAGCAATCTTTAGTTGGTCTGGACCAATACCATCAAGCGGCGCTAAGACGCCCTGCAACACATGATACCGTCCGTGATAGTCCTGCGCCCGTTCGACGGCCAAGAGGTCGGCGGGTTCTTCGACCACACAGAGTGATTCTTCGCTCCGTTTGGGATCACGGCACACCGGACACAAGTCCCCTTCCGCGAGACCGAAACATTGTTGGCAGTGCGTGGTCTCCGCTTTCACGGCCCAGATCGCCTCGGCGAGATTCTCGACATACTCTCGCTCCGCGCCAAGAATGAAGAGCGCGAGGCGGGTGGCGGTTTTCTCGCCAATGCCTGGCAATTTTCCTAACTCTTCGACGAGGCGCGCGAGCGCGGGTGTGAGGTGCATGGGGGAATACAACGTAAAGCGTAAAACGTACAGAGACCGGAGACCGAGGACGGGAGACCGAAGCCTGAAGACGGAAATATCGAGAAAACTTCTTGATCTCTTCGTTCTCGCGACGCTTACAGCCCTGGAATCTTCAGACCACCGAGCAGTTTGCTCATTTCGTCTTCGACCATCTTTTGGGACTTGCGTATTCCTTCATTGACAGCGGCGATCACCAGGTCTTGCAGCATCTCCGTATCATCCGCGGACACGACCGAGGGGTCGATGCGCAAGGAAACGACTTCTGGGCGACCGCTGACGACCACTGTGACCATATTGCCCCCGGCGGAGGCTTCGATGGTTTTTTGCGCGGCATCTTCCTTGGCGCGCATCAGGCGGTCTTGCATTTGTTTCGCTTGCTTCATCATCTCATTCATGTTCGCCATACTGGCTCCTTCCCGCCGCTTCGCGCGGAGGTTCGCTCGACCCGCGATCGCGATGCGAGAGCGTCGCTTGGACTTCGCCGCCGAGCACGTCAAGAACAGTTTTCACTAAGGGGTCCGCTTCCGTGGGTGGCTTCTGTGGCTGCGTGGAGGGTTGCGCGGTGTTGTTGCGTGGTTGCGAAAGTGGTTGCGGTCGTGAAAATGGCACTGCCACGGGGCTGGTGGATGCCGAGGGCGAAGCACCGGTTCCCCCTTTTTTGATTTGCACCGTGACCGAACGCCCCAGCAGTCGTTTGGCGGTTGCCTCCAACAGCGTGATGTTCTCTTTGCGCACGAGTTCTTTGTAATACGGATCCTTATCCATCCCGATCAGCAGGCTCGTGTCAGTCAGCTCTAACAATCGTCCCGACTTGAGGGCGAAAAAGAGAGAGATTTTTTCCTTCTGGATCGCGGTCAGAAAACTTTCCCACACGGGTTGCTCATCCGAGTTGAGGGATTTGACCTGTTCTTGGACGCGAGGTTCTTGAGGTTCTTCCGGATCATTGGGGATGGCCGCGCGTTGCACCGGCTGGAGCGGTGCTGGTCGTGCCGGAGATGCTGGCTCCTGGGGCGGCGCAGGTATTGACGGACGCGGAGGAGCAACGCTCGGACTTGCCTGTCGTGGAGGTTGGGGTGGTGGGGCGAGTTGGGGCGATTGGCCCTGCGACTGTCCGTTGAGGGCGCGGGTGAGCGTGTCCAATTGCGCCAAGGCATTTTCAATGGGGACGATCGCTGGTTGACTCGCCAGTTTCACCAAGGTCATTTCGACGACCAGTTGGGAATAGGCGGTCTTCTGCATATCCTCTTCCGCACGGAGTGTGAGTTGGAAAAGCCGTTGCACGTCTTCCAACGAACGGGTCTCCGCCTGCCGTTGAACGACGGCGATTTCGTGGTCTGGCAAATCCGTCAATGAGGCCAGCTCTGGATTGACCTTGACCAAGGCGACATTGCGAAAATGTTCGAGCAGATCGTGACACAGGCGGCGGGGATCATAGCCATGTTCGTATAAATCCCCGGCGAGCCGCAGGGCGGTGGCGGCATCGCGCGCGAGAATCGCGTCCACGACCCGCAAGAGGGCCTGGCGATCCGCGACGCCAAGGGATTCTCTCACTGTTTGTTCAGTAACGTTTCCGCTACTCCACGCGACGACTTGATCGAGCAAGGATTCGGCGTCCCGTAAGCTGCCGTCCGCTTCGCGCGCGAGGAGCGCGAGTCCCACGTCATCGACGGTCAGCCCTTCCTGCTCGGCGATGCTTTTGAGCTTCTGCATCAGTTCGCGCAAGGCGATGCGCTTGAAGTCGTAGCGCTGACAGCGTGAGGTGATGGTCGGGAGAATTTTCTGGGATTCCGTGGTCGCGAAGATGAACTTTACATGGGCGGGCGGCTCTTCAAGCGTCTTGAGCAGCGCGTTGAACGCGGCATTGGACAGCATGTGGACTTCATCAATGATGATGATACGAAAACGGCTCTTGACCGGGCGATATTGAATGCCTTCGGTGAGGTCACGGATGTTATCAACACCAGTGTGCGAAGCGCCGTCGATTTCCAGCACATCGAGTGAATGACCCGCGGTGATCTCGGTGCAATTGCCACAGGTGTTACAGGCATCCGCGGTGGGTCCCTGCTCGCAATTCAGGGCTTTGGCGAGTAAGCGGGCGGTGGTGGTTTTGCCGACCCCACGAGGGCCAGTGAAGAGAAAGGCGTGGGCGACCCGACCGCTGGCGATGGCATTGCGGAGCGTGCGGGTCACATGTTCTTGGCCCACGACGGTGTCGAAGGTCTGTGGACGCCATTTACGAGCGAGAACGAGATAGCTCATAACGAAACACGTAACGAGTCGAGGCAATGATTGGGGGCGAAAGAGAGTGTAGAAGACGGCGCGGAGAAAGCAAGAGAGTCTCTCGCTCCCCCCTCTCCCTCTCCCTCGCCACCGACGCGTTGCTCCCGCTATGACATTTTCCGTGTCTTCGCGTCTTCCTTAGGAGGAGGTGCTGAACCACCGTCACTGGTGGTAGCTAGGCTTCCCTGCGGCACAGGGGTGGTATCGGTACCGTTGCTTCCTTCCGGACCTGGCGGGGTTCCCGACCTCCCTTGCGCAGGACCTAGCTACCACCACTGACGGAGAGGGAGGGATTCGAACCCTCGGTACCTTGCGGTACTCACGATTTCCAGTCGTGCCCAATCGGCCACTCTGGCACCTCTCCCCATCATCCCTCATCATCAATGTTTCCGCATGCGCGGAGCGCGGCGCAATATCCTGGCCTTTGCGCGTGCGAGTTGTAACACCTCCATTGTGCTCTCGCAAGGGAAGAGCCGCGCGGTCACCAGCGCGAATCCTCCAGTGGCGCGTCGAGAAAGGGCGACGGCACACGGAGTTTTTTGTCACAAAAACCAGGGGGGCGCTTTCTTTTTTGCTCGTCACTCGCTACTCATACCCCGCTGCATATTTTTGATGAGTCAGTCACCTTGATTTTAGTTGTGCATCTGGCATAAAGGTGCCGGATTTTTTATGACGCAATATCTTCCTGTACTAATCGCGATCGTGTTGTGTGGACTGCTAGCGACTTTGATGACGTCCGCCAGTCGGCTGCTGGGAGCCTCGAAGCACACCCCGGTGAAAGATGAACCCTTCGAGTGTGGCAACCCCTCCAGTGGGTCGGCCTGGGGACGGTTCTCGGTGAAGTTCTATCTCGCGGCCATCCTCTTCATCGTTTTTGATGTGGAGGTCGTGTTCCTCTACCCCTGGGCCCTGGTGTTCCGCCAGCTTGGTTTCTTCGGCTTTGTCGAGATGTTGGTGTTTGTCGGAGTTCTCGCGGTTGGGCTCGTGTACATTATTAAGAAAGGGGCGCTTGAGACCGTGTGATCTCAAACGTGAGAGAACTGGATGCCTGACGCGGGACTCCTTACTACACTCGAAGCAGCATTTCCCGGAAAAATCACGGAAAGCTCCACTTTGCATGGCATATCGTCTGTTGTGCTGCAACGTGATGACGCCCCGGCTATTTTTATCGCGCTGCACGACAATCCAGCCTGCGCCTTCAATCTGCTCTCCGACCTCACGGCGGTTGACTTGTTGGGACAAGAACCCCGTTTCGAGGTGGTCTACCAACTCTACTCCATTCCGCTCAATCAACGCCTGCAAGTGAAAATCCGTGTTCCCGAGGATGACGCTTGGGCGCATACAGTTTCCTCGACGTGGAAATCGGGAGACTGGCTTGAACGGGAAGTCTGGGACATGTTCGGGATTACCTTCAAGGGGCACCCGGATATGCGACGGATTCTCATGTACGAGGAATTTCGCGGATACCCGCTCCGGAAAGATTATCCGGTGGCCAAACGGCAACCCTTGGTGGAAGAGCGGGACCCAATCACGAACCCTTGGCCGAAAAGGTAACCGATGTCAGAAGCGGCGCCGCAATTCACCGAAATGCACCTTGATCCCACCTCGGAAGTGATGTCCCTACAAATGGGGCCGTCGCATCCGGCGACCCACGGGACCATCAAGCTCAATCTCAAACTCGACGGGGAGAAAATTCTCAACTGCGACGTGGAGGTCGGCTATCTGCACCGTGGGTTCGAGAAAATGTGCGAGCAACGCACCTGGAACCATGTGGTTCCCTACACCGACCGCCTCAATTACATCTCGCCATTGATTAACAACGTCGGCTTCGCCCTGGCGGCGGAAAAGTTGTTGGACATCGAAGTGCCGGAACGTGGGCAGTACATCCGCATGATTATGAGCGAGATTTCGCGGATGACTGACCACTTTACGTGTTTGGGGATGGCGGCAGCCGAAGCGGGTGCGCTCTCGGTGGCCTTTTACGCGCTCGAAGCACGAGAGACCTTATTTGACATCATCACCGCAGTCACTGGGGCCCGCCTGACGGTGAGCTACACCCGTGTTGGCGGGGTCATGCAAGACCTGCCCGAAGGATTCGCGGATTGGATTCAGCGGTCCTTCATTGACATCCGCAACGTGATGTCCGACTGCGACAAGCTGCTCTCGAAAAACCGCATTTTTATCGAGCGGATGTCCGGCGTGGGCGCGATCTCGACAGAAGACGCGATTTCCTACGGGGTGACTGGACCGTTGCTGCGGGCCTGCGGCGTTGCCTACGACGTGCGCAAGGCGAACCCCTATTTGTTCTACGATCGCATGGATTTCACCGTGCCCACTGGCACGCAGGGCGACAACTGGGACCGCTTCCAGGTGCGGTTCGAGGAGCTTCGGCAGAGCATGAGCATGGTCGAGCAGGCGCTCAAGCAACTGCCCGCCGGCCCAATTCGTGTCGACGACCCGAATATCACCATGCCGCAGAAGAAAGACGTCTACGGCAACATCGAAGGCTTGATGAACCATTTCAAGCTGGTGATTGAGGGTGTGAAAATTCCCAAAGGCGAAGTGTACTCAGTCGTCGAAGGGGCGAACGGGGAGTTAGGTTTCTATCTGGTGAGCGACGGCAGTGGCCGTCCCTATCGTGTGCGCGTGCGTCCGCCTTGTTTCTTTGGCATGGCGGCACTGGGACAGATGCTCAAAGGACATCTCATCTCCGACGTCATTACCACGTTTGGCATGGTGAACATGATCGGTGGAGAATGCGACAGATGATTGAATCATTGAGCCATTGAAGAAACGTTTGAACAATGAGTCAATGACGCAATCACTAAATGAATCAATTGAATTTATGGCTGTGCAATTTTCAGAAACGAATCGCAAAAAGTTCGAGGAATTCCTCACCCACTACCCGACCAAGCGGGCGGCTATTCTTCCTACCTTCTGGCTCGCGCAGGAGCAGTTCGGCCACCTGAGCAACGAGGCGATGGAATATGTCGCGAAGCTGTTGGAGTTGTCCCCGGCCTACGTGCGGGGAGTGGCGACGTTCTACACGATGTTCAACATGGCACCGGTTGGG
>JANMSE010000144.1:0-2363 GCA_031389045.1 Deltaproteobacteria bacterium
ATCATCTTGACCCATTATATTCACCCCCGCGCCTGGTGTTGTTTTTCAAGAGCACGACGTGGTCAATTCGGTCCGCTTCGTCATACCGCACTTCGTAAGCCATCTCGGTCCCATCGAAAATGCCTTCAGCGGGGGTGCTCACGACTTCCCACAGACCAAGCGTGACAACGTCCGCCGCCCCGTGGAATACCGCCCTCCCGGTTTTTGCCGCAGTGCTGTATCCTTGGATGAATCGGAAAATTTCGTATTTCTGCCCCTCGCGCACTTCGCTGGCGGTAGGCATGCCAAATTCGGCTAATAGTAGGCTCCGGGGGGTCCCGACCCGAAACAATCCGACATCCTTTGCGCTAGGCTGTGTCGCCGCCATGTAAACCGAACAGCCCGCATTCGCCAGCACCAACACCAGTACCAGCCCCCAATATCGCTTCATCTCTTCCTCCCTTTGCTTTTTCCCTCACATACCGATTGCCGTCATCGCCCCTTGTCCAACGGGTCTTTAATGTCTCTGGCGAACTGTTCCATGTTGTCAACGACATCCTGAACATCGGACTGAAATACGCGAGGAATAAACATCATGCTCACGCCAGCCGCTTCGTACTGTTTGATGTTCTCTTTTGTGTATGGAACCCGGTTGTTGACGTTAATGGTAATGGCAAAGTCGGCAAAATTCTTTCCAGCTTTCGCGCACATCTCACGGAGGGTCTTGGCTTTTGCTGCTACTTCTTCCGGGGTTTCCCAGACCGCGTGCCAGCCGTCACCTAAGCTGACCGCGCGTTTCAGGGCTGGCAGGGAGTTTCCGCCAAACCAAATAGGAGGATGGGGTTTCTGGCGTGGCTTTGGGGCGAATTTAATCCCGGAAAAGTCGAAGAACTTGCCATGAAACTCCGGGTCTTCCTGAGTCCAGCACGATTTCATTGCCAACAATGCCTCGCGGGTTTGCGCGGAACGGTCCTTGAGGTTCTGCCGCAAGACCCGGAATTCTTCCTCCAACCAGCCAACCCCCACGCCGAAAATAAATCGACCCCCGGACAGTACATCCAACGAGGCCACGATTTTCGCCGTGACGATGGGATCACGGTAGGGCACGATGACGACGCTGGTGCCCAATTTGATGGTCTTGGTGACGGCCGCCGCGTAACTCAAAACCGTAAAGGGTTCGAGCAGTGGATTGGTGGGATCAAGCGGCAATTTGCCGTCCGGGGAATAGGGATAGGCGGAGCGGAGTTCCGTGGGAAAGATGATGTGGTCGCTCACCCACAACGAGTCATAGCCCAATTCTTCGGCGCGTCGGGCGGCGCGGGCGATTTTTTCGCCTTCGATCATCTTACCACTGGCGATCAAATGGACACCAAAACGCATACGAGTTCCTCCTTTGTTGTCTTAACAGGTTTAGTGAGTGAAAGGCTGCCGCCGCTGAAACGGCACCCAGCGGGGGACCGCGGCCCGGTACGCGTGGTAGTCCTCGCCGAAGCGATGCGCCAAGCGCGGCTCCTCAATCGTCGTGACATACCAATTGGCCAGGATCGCGACGAGCCCGGCGTACAGCGCCAGCAGAGCGGACTGCATCCACAAGGCTTCTCCACAGATCATCAGCCACACACCCAGCCATATTGGGTGTTGCACATGCGCGTAGGGACCCGCGACCACCAGGCGACGCGGGAACACGGGTGGCCAGAGTGTTCCCGCGCCACGGTGCATCAGGTAATAGGCACCAGAAAACGCCACGCCGAGGCCGGCGAGAAACAGCAGTCCACCACCATACGCTGCCAGCGTGCCGAGCCGCGCCACGGTTTTTTCTTCCAGCCGCGACAGTTGCCACGGGAGAGCCACGAGCAGGCCAAGTCCGACAATGAGGATGCCGAGAGTCCGGCTGGACGCGGACATCGTTACTCACCACGAAATGCCGGTTTGCGTTTTTCCAACATGGCTAGCACGCCCTCTTTTGCGTCAGCACTTTTCCGCGCACGGCTCACGATCTCGTGGAGGTCGTCGTTGGGGATCGTCTCACGCAGTGAGATGGTGCGGAGAATGACCTGTTTCATGCCCGCGAGCGAGAGTGGGGCATTGTCGGCGATCGTCCGTGCGAGCGTCATCGTGGCGCTTGCCAATTCATTGGCGGGAACAAGCTGATGCACCATACCGATTTCATACGCGCGTTTGGCGTCGAGGGGATGGCCGGTGAAGAGAATCTGCTTGGTAAAAGCGGGCCCCACGATTTCGATCAGTTTCTGGCTGAGGATAAAAGGAAGCACAAGGCCAAGACGGGCGAGGGGCATACCAAACCGGGCAGCCTCGGACACGACGCGCAAGTCGCAATGCAACGCCAGTTCGCAGCCTCCCGCGAGCGCGTCTCCTTGGACCAT
>JANMSE010000145.1:0-6017 GCA_031389045.1 Deltaproteobacteria bacterium
ACGCCACCTCCCTCTCCTTCTCCCTGTTTCGCGCTTGCTATAGTACGCCTAAACTCTTGATTTTATTGCGGTTCCGCTCCTCTCCTGGAGCCCTTTCCCCGGTCGCGCTAAGTGTGCAAGATGTGGGTAATGATAAGCCCATCCGGGAGAGGGAACTTTCAGTCCTTAAACTCCGGGATCACCTTGGCGAACATATCGAGTTGTCGCCGCGCCTCGTCCCACGGCAGCAGCCCTTGATCGAAATACCAGCCGAACCATTCGAGTCTGTTGATACTTATCGTGTTGCGGCCAATGGGACGCAGTCGTTCGCGCTCCTCGTAGGTTCCGGGAATCGTCGGCAAAATGAAGAGATTGAATTTCACGGGGGCCTCCTTACGTACTGGCACGGAGCGAGGGAGCCTCGCCCTGATTCGTGGGATGTTCTAGCGGGTTTGCGGCGGATTGGCCAGCACCGCAAGAATTGCGGATTGCGGACGAAACACCGAAGCAACAGTCCGGTCTTCCTTCGCGTCTCGGCGCCTCTGCGTGAGATAATCGCCTCACTCCACCTCAACCCCCTGCAACGTCACCGGCGCCACGACCGTTTCGACCGCACCCATATCAATCGCAGGACCCACAATGTTGTTCCCTTGTCAGTTCCCCGTCATGCCCTTGCCACACCTCAGCCAGCGCCGCCGCTGGCAACACATACGCACCGCCAATCAGTTCACCGTCGGGATCACTGAGGTCAGGAAACCGCAGACCCGCCAGCAGTTGAATATCGAAAATCTCTTGAATCGCGTCGGCGAACCGGACAAAGCCGACGATGTTCCCGCTCTGGATATTGACCACCCACACCCCACACGCACGCTCCTGCAACCGCTCGGTCAACGGAATCCCGCCAAACACGCTCTCCCGCACCTGGGAGAGGCCGATGAACGCATAAGGTCCAGCGAATGCCAAACCACGAGTGAAGCCCGGCAGCTCCGCGACCGTGTCTATGCGCCCCGAATCAATATCAAGCGTCGCCAAGGTCCCCTTGCCTGATTCGAGAACCCACAAGCGTCCGTGATACCAGCGTGGTGAGTGTGGCATGGAGAGCCCGGCCACCACGATTTCGCCGGATTCGACATCAATCACACAGCCGCCGCTCGCTTTCCGTTCGCGCCAGCCGTTCGGCGTATTCGTCTGCCCCAGCGCGGTCACGAAGCGCACGCGCTGGTCGCTCACCGCCATGCCATTGAGGTGACACCGATCTTCCGCCGCCAAGTGGGACACAAACCGCGGTCGCCAGCGCGGGACAAAACTATGCGCTTCATCCAACGTGCACAGACAGGAGAACCGCGTGTTGACGAGCCAGAGTGCCTGCTCGGCAAAGGCAAGTTCGTGAATGCGAATGTCTCCAGTCACATGCGCGGCCCGTGGCAGAAAGCAGGCATCATGCTTGCCCGGGGGATCGAGCTTCCGCGCCACGGCGGGCTGGTTGCGATACTCCCACACATGGTGCTGCGTGCCGATGGCCAGATACTGAGGCCCCACCGCCATCCCCATCGGACTCTGAAAATCGCGAAAATGCGTATTCAACTGACCACCATCCGCGCGCACGGTGATGACATGACCACTTTGGTAAGTGGACACCAGTAAGGAGCTGTGCAGCCGCCGCAACAGCTCCGGGACACTCGCGGTATAGCGACTGCGAAACGGATGAGCCTGTTCCGCCGTGGCAGGCGGCGGCTGGGACACCGCTGGAGAGACGCTCGGCGGCGGCGTGTGTCCCGGTGTGGGAGGAAGCGCAACCCGACGGATGGGCATGGCCACCGGGGCACGAGCAAAGAAGTCCCGCGCTCGAGCGGCGACATCCGCCACCAGCGGCAGCACCTCCGTCAACACCACTTCGTTTCGTCGCCATTTATCGGGGTCCGGCGGCGTCAGGGTATGACGCGCCAACGGTAAGGGGGCGGTGAGATGCCGGTCCCACGCGATGTTCACAAAATCACAGAGCCGCTCGACTTCGGTTTGTGGGTCCGACACCAGGCGATCATAGCTCGCCACGCACCACTGCTCCGGGGGGAGACGTTCGAGGTCATCCAGGAGGACCTGCGTGGTCGTCGCCCACTGCCGCGCGACAATCTCCGCCAAGGGCTTGCCGATCATCTCCAGCCACCCTGGCACCAGCACCAACGACCACCGCAGCCCGGACCATCCCGGTAGCCGTGGATACGTCACAAAGCGGCCCGACCGCCAGGCGTCCATCATGCTACTGATTTCCTCGCGGGGATCGCGGTAGAGATAGATGAAAACCGCATCGGGAAAGATGGCCTGAAAGAACGGAACGCGCAGCGCATTCTTGGGGGTTTTTTCCAGGAACCGGACACCGGCCATCCGGGGGTCCGGGGCCTGGCCGTCGCGATCATACATCTGCGCGAGAAAATTGGCGCGCAGGTGCTCCGCCGTGTCGGTATCCGCGTCCGCCGCCGTCAGACGGTTGGACGAGAACTCACGATGCGCGGGATGCAGTTGGGGGAGACCTTCAATCAGCGCATGGCTCTCCTTGCCAATCGTATACACCGTCGGCGACTGCGCGAGGGTCTCGAAGAGCAGCGAGCTGCCGGACCGTGGCGGCGACACAATAAAAATCGGGTGCGCAATACGGGAATGGGCGGATGGCACCCGCGCGGGAGCGGGCGTACTGGCCGTCGTCGGGGGTGCGGGTCGCTCAGGGACAGTGGCGGGCACTGCTCTTAGCATGGGGGTGACGCTTAAATCAGGATTGAGCGCGGGACGGATCACCATCTGGCGAATGATCTCCACCGCGTCGGAGCGATTGGGCAAGAGGAATCGTTGCTCGAAGCGCGGAAGCTGTCCGTCCAATGCCCGCAGGAGTGTCTGGTATGCGGGCCACCCCTCCATAGCTTCACCATACCGGGCCCACAGCGCGCGCCAGTCCTGTTGGAATCGTGTCAGCACCTGCCGTAGTTCGGCAAGCAGCGGAAGCTGGGGAGCGCCGCTCGTCACCAGGTCATCAAACAACGAGGTAAGCAGCGAGGTTTGTTCCCACGGGGACATCACCACTGGTTGATTGACCCGTTCGAGCAAGAGGGCGGGATGCGTATCCGGCAGGAACGGCACATACCGGGGGATCGCCGGGGTCCGCGCCGACGAAGCAACAGGAGACACGCCATGCGCCACCAATTCCCAAAAGGCCGCGGACCCCACGGAGTCGGCCACCAGGTGGACCCGCTGGGTCGCGTTGGGGTTGACGACGTTATGCGGTTTCCAGGTATCAAAAATCCAGGCTTCTCCCGCCGCCATGGACAGCGAGCGGCCACCACAAACAAACTGGACAGTAGGGGCCGTGAGGATCGGCACATGCACGCGCACCCGGTGGAACCAGTAATAATTGGTATCCACATGGGGCGTGGCTTCGGCGTTGGCATCTAGTCGCATGAGGCGGGTACGCCCGATGACGGTTTGGAAGGAGGCGAGTACCTGGCGCAGATAGGGACAGCGGTCGAGCGCGGGGGTGGGCCGCATCGGCCCTTTCGTCGCATTGTTGCTGGGATCGCCATGCGCGGCGACCAGCGGAATCGCGGCATTGCCGGGATGGCCTTGCGGGTGGGGGAGCCATTCCGCTTCCGCGAACTGTGAGACTTCAAACGTCAGGCGTGACACATCGAAACAGACGGGTATTTTCACGAACTCGACCGCTAACCGCATAGTACTCCCACTCCCCCTCCCCGATTCCCCGAATCTCCGAATCTCCGATTCTCCGATTCTTGCCTCAGCGGGCCTCACTCCACCTCAAACCCCTGCAACGTCACCGGCACCACAACCGTCTCGACCGCACCCATATCAATCGCAGTGCCCACAATGCGGGTGAGGCCACGCTGGTCGGTGCTAGGTGGCGCGGCAATGCTGGAATTTCCAGTATTCACGGCGGGACTCGCGTTCGCCGGGAGGTGTGTCAGCGTCGGGCCACCATTATTGGCCAATTTGCCGAGCTGCGGGTCCACGTTAAGGGCATTCCCGTCGGTGTCGATGATAATATCCGCCGTTCCTGGGACTTCAATCAGACTGAAACTCGCGGTGAACCTTCCGCTAGAAGGGGCAAACGGGGTCCCCAAATCGTTGGCGACACTTGCGACGGTATTGTCCGCGACAATCGTATGGTCAAGAGTCACAGAGCCAATGTGCGCCACGATGCCCCCACCGGTCCCCGTCGCCGAATTGCTGGCGACCGTCGTATGGCGCACCGTACTGGCAGTCGCATACCCGAAAAAGACGCCACCTCCATCACAGGCCGTGACGGTGTTGCCAGAGATCGTGCTATTTTCCAGAACAACGGGATTGTTGAATGGCGAATCAAAAAGAGCCCCACCTCCTCCGGTCCCGGTCGTGTTCCCGGAGATGGTCGTCCGCCGAATAGTATGCGTCCCGGCGTCCGCGAAGTAGAGGAAAATACCCCCTCCCCCGGTCTGCGAAGTATTGCCCGAAAGCGTCGAATTCTCGATCGTCGTATTGTTGTCGGGAGCGTACAAGTACACCCCACCGCCAGCACCACCAGTCGCGGTGTTCCCGGAAATCACCGTGTTCTGGATGAGCAGCGGTCCACCGGTATCCCCAATGTAGATTCCACCGCCAGAGGTGCCGGCCGTATTACCGGAAATCGTCGAATTCAGGATGGTGAGGTCCATCACGGGGGCCTCGGGGTTTCCACTTGCCCAAATCCCACCGCCCCCATTCGTCGCGGTATTGCTCGTGATCGTCACACTGTCAAGCGTGAGGTTTTCGTTGGCATTGAAAATGCCCGCGCCAATCTGGTCATTCCCTCCAGTAATCGTCAGCCCCGAGATCGAGACATCAAGCTCCGCCGTCGCACTGTAGATATAGAACACTTTCGAGGCATTGTTGCCGCTCACCGTGATCGTCGCTGCTCCCGGCCCTTCGAGGTCCAGCGAATCAGTAATCTCGAGTTGCCCGGTCGTCAGGGTGATTGTCCCGGTCAATCCCTCCTGAAACCTGATCGTATCCGTCCCAGCCGCACTATTGGCGTCCACGATAGCCTGCCGCAAACTGCCGGCTCCGTCATCATTCAGATTTATGACCGTGAAAGAGGCGGCCTCCACCGGTTGGCTGGCCAGCCCCATTCCTAGCGAAAGTGCCACCCCGGAAGCGAGCACCATCCCTGACGATACTCGCTGGCCCGCGTGTCGGTCCGCTTTTCGTTGCGCTCGTGTGTGCGCCCGTCGTTGTTGTCGAGTCATCGGCGTTCTCCTTCCCTCTTCCATCCTTTTAATGTTGCCACTCGCGGGTTTTGCCTGCTCATCCGCCTGTGGACGGCGTACACCCTGGACGCGCGTTTCGCGGTCTCAGGGTTCTGATCTCGGTCACCACCGTAGTGTCGCCCCGCTGTACGGTTTTCACCTTGATCGGCGTTCCTGGCGTCAATTCCGCCAACGTGCACGCCCGCCCACGACACGAAATACGCGCATCGGCGGGGATGTCGAATGTCCGCGTGCTACCGATCATTGCCGCGGAGGTCGCCCGCGTCGCGGTCGTTGCCGCGGGTGCCGCGAGCGACACCATCAATTTGCCGGGTCCCACACTCGCCACCGTGCCTTTGTAGCGCGTCCCCCACTTCTGCCCCGGCCCCTCCGCCCATGCGACACTACTAGTGAGTATTGTCACCGTGGCCATCACTCCGATTGTCCATCGTCGCATCTTCTTCCTCCTCTGGTTGATTGTTGTTCCCTTACTCGTTCGGCTTTTCATCCGTATCATCAATGGCCCTGAAGCTATAGCGTTTCCAGCCAAGGTACATCGTCCATTCGTTCAGTGAGACGCGACGGCCAATCCGCGTCGGTGCCCCGCGATAGGTACTCGCACGCAAGGTGCTATCCAGCGCGTAATACGTGACCTCGGAACGAATATCGACCTCGAAGTCAGCGGGTTTCGTCTGATCCCAATACTCAGTGAGATCATGCGTATCCCAGAATTCCCCAATTGCCGCATACGAACGAGCTTTGGACAGTGAACTT
>JANMSE010000232.1:0-8679 GCA_031389045.1 Deltaproteobacteria bacterium
CCGAAACCTTGCGCGATCTGACCGTCGCGGTCGAGGAGACCGTGCTTCCTCCGCTGGAGGATGGGGAGTTCTATTACTACCAGGTCATTGGGCTCACCGTGCGGACAACGGCGGGAACGGACCTCGGTGAGATCACGCAAGTCTTTTTTTCCGGTGGCCATGACATCTGGGTCGTGCGCCAAGGAGCAAAAGAACACTTGATCCCGGTCATTGAAGACATCGTACGGTCCATTGATATTCCCGGCAAACTGGCGATCATTGAGCCGTTACCCGGGCTGTTGGATTAGCGTGCACCAATCTCAAACCAGTCCAGACCAATCCACTTTTATGCAGTTCCATGTGATCACCATCTTCCCAGAAATGTTCCCTTCCCCGTTATCAGCAAGCCTGCTCAAGAAGGCTCAAGACAAGGGCATCGTGAGCTGCACGGTGCATAACCTGCGGGACTACACCACGGATAAACATCACTCGGTCGATGACGCTCCCTATGGTGGCGGGCAAGGCATGGTGATGAAGCCAGAGCCCATCATCACCGCACTCGAAAGTATTTGCCAGTCACTCGCCAACCCCTGGCGCATTCTGCTCTGCCCACAAGGCACCCCACTCACCCAAACAAAAGTCGCCGAACTGGCACGACGAGAAAGCCTGGTGATGGTCTGTGGCCGGTACGAGGGCATCGACGAGCGGATTCGTCCATCCATTGATGAAGAACTCTCTATTGGTGACTACATCCTCAGCGGAGGAGAGATGGCCGCGCTCGTGGTGATTGACGCCGTCGCACGGCTGATTCCAGGCGTCGTTGGCAATCAGGAGTCAGTTGAGGAAGAGTCCTTCAGTCGTGGACTGCTCGAGTATCCACAATACACACGGCCAGAAGAATTTCGCGGCATGCGCGTGCCCGAGGTCTTGCTCTCCGGCAATCACGCCAAGATCGCAAGCTGGCGACAGCAACAGTCCCTCCAGCGCACGCGCGAGCGGCGACCCGACCTCCTCGGACAGGTCCGAGACCGGCCCTAGACTTGCCTGCGACTTGCCCTAGACTCGCCCCATGGATTTCTATCTCGCACTCATCCATTACCCCGTCTACGACAAAGGGCATAACATCGTGACCACGTCGATCACGAACATGGATATTCACGACATCGCCCGCTCAGCACGGACGTATGGTGTGAAACGCTACTTCGTCGTGACCCCAACTCGCACCCTGCGACTGCTCGCCGAAAAAATCCTCGATCACTGGGATCATGGCTACGGCAGCACCTACAATGAAACTCGCAAGGATGCGCTCTCCCTGGTCGCGCTCGCCGATGATCTCGACGGCGCGATCAACGCGATCCACGCCGAAACCGGACAACACCCACGCCTGGTGGCGACCTCGGCCCGCTCAGGGTTGCGTCGGGTGTCGTTCGCCAATGTCCGCCAACTAGCGGAAACACCGGGTCCACCACTGCTCATGCTGCTGGGGACCGGCTGGGGCTTGATAGACGAGATATTGGACCAATCCGATTATATTCTTGAGCCAATCCACGGCGTTGGCGAGTATAATCACCTGTCCGTCCGTGCCGCCGCCGCTATCCTGCTTGACCGGTTGTTAGGGGCACGGTAAACATTCCCAGCCTGCAACATTCAGCCCAGTCACCCAACCAAAGACACGGAGAATCGGAGAACCGGGAAATCGGTGAGGCGCCAGCGCCCTCGCCACGCTTTCTCGCGGTGACGTTTCTCCGCTCTTGGCCCATGGCTGAGCGCGATGGAGGAAAAACACAATGAGCAACATGATCGACCGTATTGAAAAGCAACAATGTCGTAGTGACCATCCGACCTTCAAACCTGGTGACACTATCCGCGTCCACGCCAAAATCATCGAAGGCGACAAGGAGCGGATTCAGGTCTTCGAGGGCGTCGTGATTAGCCGAGCCAATGCCGGCAATCGCCAATCCTTCACGGTGCGCAAAGTTTCCTATGGCGTCGGAGTCGAACGGGTGTTCCCCCTGCATTCGCCACGAATCGATAAAATCGAGGTGGTCACCAGTGGCCGTGTGCGGCGCGCCAAGTTGTACTATCTCCGTGGTCTTTCTGGAAAAGCCGCCCGTATCAAAGGCGAGCGCGTGATGACCACCGGCAGCAAATCCAAGAAAGTGCTACCCGTCGTGGTGCCAGTCACCGAAGCGCCCGCATCAGCGTAAGACGGTTGCTTTCAGGTTCCCTCTCCCGGCTGGGCAATGGCATTAAGTTAAGGGAATTTTTGTCGCAGGAGAAATCACCCCCACGCCGCCCCTTGCCGGGGACTGAACTCCCCGGCTACCCTCACGGCCTCGCTCCGCGAGGCCAGATATGCCGCTCTGCGGCATTTGAGGGTAGCCGGGGGTTTCAACCCCCGGTTTGCTGCGAGCAGTAACGTTTCGGCTTAACTTAATGCCATTGCCCGGCTGGGAGAGGGTCAGGGTGAGGGGGATCAATGTGACTCCCGATTGTGTCAGTCACCGTTCAATAAGCCCCTACTCCTTCCCCACCTGCCCCCGTTCCCACCACCACAATCCCACGATCATCGCCACCAGTAACACCGGTGTGGCATAGCCATACGCAGCCGACGCATAGAGCGTTAGCTCGTCAAACCGGCCAATCAACAACGACATCCGCGCCATCACCGTGTAGCCAAACGCCGCCCCGAACGACACCATCAGAAAGTAAATGCCCACACGCGCGATCCGGCGCACGGTCCCCGTATGTTCCAGTGAAAAGAAGAAATAGAACAGCACGCTCACCACACCAACCAACACCAGCAACGCATTGAGTCCCGCCCACGTCATCCACACGACCCCGCCATCGCCCATGGTCACTAACGGTTTCAACGTGCCCTCCACCTGCTTGAGGATGAACGACGAGATTTGTCGCGGAATCGCCAGCCCGGAACTGATGCCCAAGAGAAACGCGAAAGAAATACGGCTGAGCCAGGCAATGGGGGGAATGAACCGCGCCAGCAGCAAGAGGCCCAAGAAGGCGGGGACCAAGAGCCACCACTTCCCCTGTTGTGTCATAGGGATGTACAGCTTGTTGGTCATCACCTGGTAATACGTAATGATCAACAGATAGCCGACCGAGGCCCCGACAAAGACATGCTCCCCGAACTTGAAAAATGGGTTGTCCTTATACAGAAAGCTGTACATGCACAGGCTCAAGCCCACCGCGACCCATGCGCCAATCACAATCTCGGTACTCATCGCTGCCTCCCCCGCGCCTGTCCAGTGAGAAAATAAAGCGCGTTACAGACGATGATAAGAAAGATAATGACAAAGTGGGTCGCCGACTGCGCCGCCATCCCCGCCATCGCCTTGCCTTTGACCCCCAGGAGAATTTCATACTCCGCTGCCCCGCGCAGACCGCCGAGCAGCCCATTGATCTGTCCCGTATCCAGCAACGGATAAAAGCGGGGCGCGCTCACCGCCGTACACCCGCCCCCCAGCTCAAACCCATATTTTTCCTTGCCATACACATACCAGGTGTCGATCCCCGGAAAGCCGACACTCAGACTCATCACGTAGTGCATATCCCGGAGGGACCGCACCTTCTCAAGCAACGGAATATCCGCCGTCTTGGTGCCGTAATAATCGGCGGGGAACGCGGCATGGAAATCCTGACCCATGCTAATCACCGCGCTCGCGTCCCCAGGCGCGTACCCTAAGAAGACGTAGTCCGTCCCTTTCACCTTGCCTTTTTCCCGCGCCACTTCAGTAAAAGCGATTTCGGCGATGCCCGCGCCCGCCGGCCACAGCGTCATCCCCAGCACTTTGATATCTTTCTGAAACGCATGGCGCAGTAACGCCACCGCCATCGGATAGAGTTCCGGTTTCCCACCCGGCTCGAAGTCCATCGACAGCAACATCAACGACCCAGCGGGGAGCTGCTCGATATAGTCATAGACCCGTTGCACTTCCGGCGAGACCCGAATCGGCAAATTCACGGGATAGAGCAACGGCAACAATGTCGCCACCGCGATCAGCAAGAAAATCACACGCCGGTCCAGGCGCAGGAGCCGCAGAACAAAGTCAGTCATCAGTCCTCAGTTGTCAGTTGTCAGTCTTCAATCCGTAATCCTCAATCCTTCCCCAAATAGGACCGCTCAATCCCACAAATAATCTTGATCGACGTCGCGATCCCGCCCAGGCTCACCCCGATGAGGATGCCGCGTTGCGCCGCCGTATTGGGCACGTTCATAATCCACTCCGTCACCGACCCAATCCCGGAAATCAGATGCTCGCCCAACGGCACCCGGCCCCACATCACCAAAATGGCCGCCACTAACAAAACCGTGGCTTCCGGGGTGCGCGCGCGGAACGCTCGATACGCCGCTGACGCCACGAAAAACGCGAGCAACGAAAACATTGTCCCTTGTAACGCCACGAACACATAGCTGTAGAGCCACCCGAACGACGTGGCTTCCGTCTTGCCACCCGACCAGAAGCCCGCGCCCAGCATGATGAGCATTGAGAGAAACATCACCCCGCTATACCCCCACCCAGCCTCGCGCCGCTTGATCTTCACATAGTGAGAGCGAATCAAACTGCCCACACCCAAGAGGATGGCGAACCCACCAATAATCTGCCCCCACACCGACACCTCCGTCAGCAACGACTCCGACGCCGGATGCGGGACGTAGTACTGGGCCGTGAACGTGACCCCCAAGAGGAACGTGAGCAACAACGGGAACGTCCGTTTCCAAAAAAGCATGGGGCTGCTCCTATTTCATATCAGTGAAGAGTTGAAAGACAGTTTTGATCCACGGGACAGCGAAAATCTCGCCCAGCGTGATCGCCACCGTCCCAATCACCATGACGCCAAGCAGCACGCCTTTGCCAATATCTTGCCCCCGCAGTGTCCCGACCAGCACCGGCTCGCGCGACAGATACGCGCTCGCGGCATACAACTCTTCGCCGATCAACGTATAGTCACACGTGGTAATGAAGAACGGCAACTGATGTTCCGCGTCCGTCCCGGCGATCTGAATCGCCCCGGTGGTCGCCCCGGTTTCCGCCAATAACAACGACTCCGCGTAATAATAACCCATGAAAAAATTGGCCGCTGGTTTCTCACGTAAAATCAGGCCATCCACCGCAGCGGTGTAGGCGAACTGGTCGCCGCTAATAAAGAAGTTGGTGTCCTCGCGGTAGGCATCGGGGCGACCGGCGGCGAAGTAGGCTTCGCGCACCATCTCTTGGCAAACCGCCATGACAATCGGCGCGCGGTGCGGCACCTTGAGTTCCGCGCCGTAGGTCGCCACCCGCTTGGCCACATCGCTCAGAATCACCGTGGCCGCGATGGTCGCCAAACTGGAGGGGTCACTGCTCCCACCAAAGTCCCCACTGCCCGTGAGGTAGAGCACCGGACGCCCCATCTCGGTCGCGCGCCCCACGGCTTCCTCAACCGCGTCAAGACCAGGAATCCGTCGGAGAAAGATATTGGGATTGACCCGCGCCCGGCGAATCGACACCAACAGCGTGGCCGCGAACGCGAGGAGAATGCCGAGATTATTCAGTTTCGCCCAGTTCAACAGATTCGCGTGCGGCGCGGCGGAGACGATGGCGCTCTTCACCTCGGCTTGCCCGTCGCTCAAGGTCACCTGGAAGAAATAGGTGGTGTCCCGTTCAAGTCGAAAATCAGCAGTCGATTTCACCTGAAAGAAATGGACGTCCTTGCGTTTCGCGCCCCAGACCCACCACGGGCCGCTGATGTCGGTTTCATAGTGGGTCCGTGCGCCAAACTCGGCGATGTGCGTGAACTCCCCGGTTTCCTGGGTGCTGAGCGAGACGCGGTACACGGCGGTGCTCGACTCGGTTGTCAGCACCGGCCAGCGCAGGCCGATACTGTCTCCCGCATCACCAGGCATGTCGAAGGCTTCAAGGGGCAAGGCAACAGCGGGAGTTTCGTCTTGCGCACGGGCGACAACGGGCGAGAGGAAGAGCATCCAGACGAAGAAAGAAAAAAGGAAGGGTCCTCTTGGTCGCGTATGTTGAAGATTGTGCATCATTCGGTCTCTGGAAAAACGAAAATTTGCAAGGAATCCATTCAGCCTACCCTATAGCGAATCGCAAGGATGTGCGACCTCTACCACAAGTTTGCCTCTTGCCTCGTTTCCCTAATCCTATCGCACGCCGGCACGTATCGCGCGGTCCCGTGCGGGCATCAATGCCCACGCTACACGAGGGCGCCGGATCAATCCGGCTTCTGAGCCCCATTCATGGGACGTTGTTGCGTAGCCCGGTGATTGATCGCCGGGCGGTGGAGGCGCTTGGCACTTCGCCCGCGGTATTGTCTCGCCCGCCATGCCTGCGCTCGGCTGCTCCTTGCCCTGCGTATCGCAAACTGTTACGAGGGCGGCGTTTCACAAACACAAAGCGAGGCACTATCCATGATGCGCACGACCTTCTCTCAATCTCTCGTGACGAGTCGCCCCGCCACACCCGAACCGTCCGCGCCTTGCTTGCTGCCGTTGTCTTGCTGCTATTGTTGGTCACCGCCACCCACGCTGCCGCAGGCGCGGCTGTACAAACCGCAAACGGCTCCTCCGCGAACTGGCGTAATGTCATAGGTGCCGACCAGAATGCATCGGTTGGCTGGGCGTTCTCAGTCGGTGCCCAGAATGTGGAACTGAATGCACTCGGTGTCTATGATGACGTTATGAATGGGTTAGTGGACGCTCATGCAGTTGGTATTTGGAACAACAGTGGGACGCTGCTCAGGTCAGCTACTGTTCCCTCGGGAACGGCAGGGACTCTGATGGGCAGCTCCCGTTACACGGCGGTCGCGCCTCTTACTCTGACGGCGGGCCAAACCTATGTGATTGGAACCTACTTCGGTCCGGTTGCGGATCGCTGCAGCGGTGCCGCCTGTGGCGACGTACTATTATTCTTTGGGTTAGAAACCTACGATCCCCACATTACCTTTCTACAGTCGCGCCAGTCCCAGCCAGCACTAGGAGCAGGGTCTCTCGCTTTCACGAATTTGAATGCAACGGTCAGTGAGGGCTTTTTCGGCCCGAACTTCCTGATTACTGACCCGGTGCCGGTGGAGTTGCAGTCGTTTGAGGTGGAGTAGGCGGGAAGATAGTTCGGAGTTCGGAGTCGGGGGCCGTTCGGAGTCGAGGGCGGTTGTCGGGTGCGCTTGGCGCACCGTGTCCCTTCGCTGGTCTTTCCGTCTTGTCGTCCTGCTGGCTACGCGGGAGGATGTCGCCCTAACGCGATCTCCTCTCGTCGAATCGCAAGAATGAGCGACCGGTTCATGTCGAGCGCGGCTACTGTTGCCCGTCCAGTCGCGGTGAGACCAATCACTATCACTCCTTCCCAGCGGAAATGAGTCCGCCAGAAGTCCAGACGGGGATGGAAGAGGACGACCGTTTCAGCACTGATTGGATCCATTGCGGCTTGGCGAGCCGCCTTACGGAGCGAACACGAAACGCACGCTAACGCCAGATTGTTGGCGACTGTCTGACCACCAGCCGCCACGGGAATGATGTGGTCGACGTGAAAAGTGGCTTCTTGACCGACTTGGGACAACTGACAGTATTCACAGCGCCCCGCGGCTCTTTGGCTGACGAGCCGTCGCAGTATCGCCGGAATGTACTCATTCCGCATGCGACTCCTCTTGCCAGAGTCGTTGCGTGCGTAATCGCAAGAGAGAAAGCACCTCGGCCAGGGTCACGAGGCCTTCGGCTTCAGCTTGTTCCGCCACAGTGAGCCCCTCACCACGGTCCTGTCGATCAAGCAAATCCTGTAGCCGATCCTGCACTCCCGTGGGTAAATAAAATTTTTCGAGGTCCGTGGGCATTTCGATCTCGACAAGTACGTGTTGGGCCACAAGCATCCTCCAGATGTTTTTGTATTCTCGTTAGCCTGCCCCAATTACCTAGACAAAGACAGTCCCGCGGCTGTCTTCATGGCGGTTCCTTTCAGGGTAGATCAGTTTGACTATTCTGGTTAGAGTCGTGAAGCTGGTCAAGCGCTAGGGAATGTTCGGAGGGCACCGTGCTCGCCAAACAGTCCCGTCGCCTGGATGAGGCAACGCGGAATTCAGGGCGGCGCGCGGTGACAGCAGTCGAAAAGGAGATTGCTCACACTGATTTTGAAACAGCCGCCGTCTTCGCGAACGGTGGCGCGATCAGGCTGACCACAGCGATGGATGCCAGGTGGCCGCAATCCTTGCGATTGACATCAAACTCAGTCATTACTGAGACCGGAGCATGTACATACCAATGGATCTCATCGAAATTTACCTCCGCATCCGGCGTGAAGACATTGCCCTGCTCAAGTTCGTGGTCGAGTCGTATGAAGGCATTGGCATTGTCCGCACGCTGGATCGAAAAAGGGCGACTGTGGTGGTCCTCGCCATGCCGGATGCTATCGAGCATGTTCGAGGAATGCTGGACTCGCTTCGTGACGAAATGGAATGGTACGAAATCCCGCCCCCTATCGAGCAGGACGATTGGCTGATGAAGCAAGTCGTGAGTAACGAGTAGCGAGTGGCAGGTTTTTCTTCTCCAAATCCCAAATCCCAAATCCCAAATCCCAAATCCCAAGCCTCAAGCCTCACTTTTCTCTTCTTTCCCAAAGACATACGCCACGCCAATGCTGATGGCATACAGCAGTAACAGTGGGCCAGCGAGGAGCAGTTGAGAGGCGACGTCAG
>JANMSE010000234.1:0-8942 GCA_031389045.1 Deltaproteobacteria bacterium
CGCGATCGCCACGATCATGCACTCGCCCGTGTATACCGTGGACGAGTTCACGCCCACGGATACGGTCATTCGGCTCTTACAGGACAAAGGCGTTGACCATCTGCCGGTCACCCGCCAAGGCGTGGTCGTCGGGCTCATTACCCCACAAGAAGTGATCCGCTATTACGTTGACCATCAACTGCCGCCTCCGCCGCAGGTGGCATAATCGGGGACGTGAAACGTGAATAGGTAAAACGTAACCGTCCCTCCCCCATTACGTTTGACATATTTACGTTTTATGCCCTCCACGGCTCCACCAGAATTTTGGCATGCCGCTCCGGCGAGGCGAGGTCCGCGAACGCTTGCGCCACGCCTTCGACTCCGACTTTGCCGGTGATGAGGGGCGTAACCGGGACCTTCCCCTTGGCGATGTTGCGCAGCGTGGCCTCGAACTCCTCTCGGGTGTAGCCCAGGACAAACTGAAGGTTCAGCTCCTTGTTGATGCCGAACATCGGCTCAATGGTGTCGTGCTCCATGCAGACCCCAACCACGACAATGCGGGTACTTTGCGGGGCGGCGCACAGGATTTGATTGATGACACCGGGAACACCGACGCACTCGAAAATCACTGCTGGACGCAACGCGGGGCCAATCGCCCACGGGGGCAGGGGCGGTGCTTGCTTCGGATCACTCCACGCGGCGGACTCTTGCCAACGTTGATAAGGCGATTGCTCCTTGGGATCGACCACGATGTCGGCTCCCATCGCGATCGCTAATTCACGACGACGAGGAGAAAAGTCCGCGGCGATAATCGGATGGACATCCTTGAGGCGTAACGCCGCGATCACCGCGAGACCGACCGGTCCACAGCCAATCACCAACGGCGCATCGTCTTTGTTCAAGCGGGCCATTTCGACCGCGTGCAGCCCAACGGCCATTGGTTCGGTGAGAGCCGCATGTTCGGTGGAGAGGCCGTTTGGGACCTCCAGCAAGAGGCCCTCGGTCAACCGCATGTACTCGGCATAGCCACCGGGATTGTCATTCGAGTAGCCGACCGTTTGGAGTCCAGTGGGACGGATCAACACTGGCATTGAGGTGATTCGCGTGCCCACTTTCAGCGACTTTTTGGTCGCGGGCCCGTGATCGACCACTTCCGCGCAAAATTCGTGGCCCATGACAATGTCGCGCGTGAGGTCCATCGAAAACGCGCCACCGGAGCGACGCGAGACATCAACGAGTTTCTCGGTGTGCTTGAGGGCATGGAGGTCCGACCCACAGATGCCACAGGCTAGAGTCTTGACCAGGACTTCGCCCGGACCCGGTTCCGGGTTGGGGATGGTATCGACGATGAGCTGATGATTTCGCATGACGGCTGCGCGCATGGTGTTGATCTCCTTGTAATGATGACGGGGGTGGCTAGACGGCACTGGCAACGGGCGACTCAATGATCCGATACCCGACCTTCCCGAAGTACGTCATGTGCGGGTTGGTCATCGATTCGTTGACCTTGGAGTCGAGCCGATGGTTGAGGCTTTTGGTGACCCATTGGCCGATGGCAACCGCTTTCTCTAGGTTCACACCAGTGTCGATCTCCAGACCATGCAACATATAAAGGAGTTCTTCCGAGGCGAGGTTCCCAGTCGCGCCAGGAGCGTTCGGACAGCCGCCCAAGCCACCGCATGCGCTTTCCAAGACGGAGACTCCTGCTTCCATCGCGGCGTAACAATTCGCTAGCGCCATTCCGCAGGTATTGTGGAAATGCGCAGTCTGGGCCGATGCTGGTACACCCGCTTCAACGCAGGCGTTGATGAGCGCTGTGATCGATTTCGGTGTGCCGACGCCGATACTGTCGCCCAGCGCGATTTCGTAACACCCCATGCGGTAGAGGCGCGCCGCGAGTTGCGCGACTTTCTTCGGATCAACCTCTCCCTCGAAGGGACAACCCACCACACACGACAAGGCCCCACGGACCTTCATCCCGTGCTCTTTCGCACCAGCCATGACAGGAGCGAAGCGCTCGAAGCTTTGTGCAATGGTGCAATTGATGTTGGCTTGGCTAAAAGCCTCGGTCGCGCTGGCGAAAATGGTGATGTATTGCACGCCGGCCGCCAGTGCATCTTGAAACCCGCGCATATTGGGTACTAAGGCGCTGTACTCCACGCCGGGCTTTTGAACGATGCGCTGATTGACTTGATCGGTATGCTGCATCGCGGGGATCACTTTGGGGCTGACGAACTCGCCCACTTCGATCGCGGGAAAACCCGCGTCGCTGAGCCGGTTAATCAAGTCCACGCGAAAATCTACGGGGATGAGCCGTTTGAGTCCTTCGAGTCCATCACGTGCGGTGAGATCGACGATTTTCACTTTCGTGGGCAGCGCCATACTTGCCTCCCTTATCCTTGAGTGTCTTGCGGTGTGGACGTAGCAGGGAGCGAGAATCGACGCAACCAGGACCGCACGTTGAGTATTAGCTCCGTTTGGTTAAAAAAATGAGAAATGTTAGGGTGCCGGTCAGATGATTAGGTGACAGCACGGTGTTCTTGGCACTGTGTCGTGTGGAACGCTACAACAGGAGGAATTTTTATGGTATCGCGTGGTATGTTGAACGGATTCTGGGCTCTTTGCGCTGGAGTGGTGCTGTTACAACTCTCTGGATGTGCAACGCAACAATGGGTCCTCGAACAGATGTCCCCGCTCGACCAACGACTGACCGCGACGGAGCAACGTGTAACAACGAATGAGCAACGTATACAAGAGGTTGATGCAAAAGCGAGTGAAGCGTTGGCGCGGTTCGATAATTTACGTATGGAACGCCAGTTCGTTCTTAACCTCAAAGGAGGTTCGGAATTTTCTCCTGGTTCCGCGGTGTTAACGGAGGACGGGCAACGTGCGGTGTCTGGCTTTCTCAGCGATCTCGGTAGTACCGACGACATGGTGTTTTTGGTGGCAGGGCATACGGACTCCGTTGGTTCCGATGAAAATAACTATGAGTTGGGACAAAAACGCGCGGGCAGCGTCGCGCGCTATCTGATCAAGCGTGGGATTGATCCGTTTCGTGTGACCTCCACTTCTTACGGAGAGGACAACCCTGTCGCTGACAATTCAACGAGAGGTGGGAAACGTCAGAATCGCCGCATAGAGATTATGGTTTACCGGGAAGAAATCACGACCACCCCACGCGCCACTGGAGCGCAAGCTGTCGCTCCGCAGCCCGCGTACTAACACATGTTGTGTGCCGCGGAAAAGCTCACTTGATCCCCCTCACCCCAGCCCTCTCCCATCCGGGAGAGGGAACTGAGACACGCTAACTTAATGCCGGTGTGTAGGGTGGGTCTCGACTCACCCTACTACGTAGCCGCGAGCTGCACACTTCCCCTTCCTTTTCTCCCTGGCCATTTGCTCGTTCATCCGCGTTCGTGTGTCGTGCGCCGACATCTTGCGAGGATGGGCGCATGTCGTTAGAATCCGCCCCAATCCGCGAAAACCGAAGAGTCTCAGATAAAGACTGACCGTTCACTTGTGGTGTGGAGACACCGCACTGTCAAAAGGGGGGCACGTATGACAACCGGGAAAAGCCAAGGGCTCTTGGCTGGCTATAAGGTGTTGGACTTTACGCAAATTGTCGCCGGACCGACTACCACAAAACTGATGGCCGAGATGGGCGCGGAGGTCATTAAGATCGAGCAAGCGCCGAAAGGGGACCCCGCCCGCCTGAATCCCGTGATTCGCAAGGGGCGCAGTGCCTACTTCTTGCAACACAACTTGGGGAAACACAGCCTCTGCGTCAATCTGAAAGTCGAAGCCGGACGCGACATCGTGCGCGCGCTTATTCCCCACATGGATGTGGTGGTCGAGAACTACAGCCCCGGCGTGATGGGACGGATGGGCTTCGCGTATGAGGACCTGAAGAAACTCAATCCTCAATTGGTGATGTGCTCGATCTCCGCGCTTGGACAGACGGGTCCACTCGCGCATTTGCCGGGGTTTGATTATATCGCCCAAGCTTTTGCCGGCATCACCGAAGTGATGGGAGAACCGGATCAACCACCAGTGATTCCGATGGCGGCGATTGGTGATGTCAGTACCGGCGTGCATGGGCTGGCGGGGATTGCCTGCGCGCTGTTGCATCGAGAACGGACCGGCGAGGGGCAGTATATTGATGTGTCGTTGCTCGATTCGTACATCCACACCCACGATTTTAGTCTCCAAACCTATACCGCGAGTAAAGGCAAGTTTGTGCCGACGCGCGGCGGGTCACATCATACCGGTCTGACTCCCACTGGCGTGTTCCGTGCCGCGCAAGGGAAATACGTGCTGCTGATTGCCGCTCTTGAGCATCAGTGGCAGGGGCTGGCGCGAGCAATGGGACGCCCAGAGTTGGCGAGCGATCCCCGCTTTAGCGACGTACGCAAGCGGTTGAAGAATAAAGATGCTCTGATCGCTGAAATCGAGAAATGGTTGCAATCACTGCCAGATCGTGAGACCGCGCTCGCCGCGCTGGAGCAAGAACGGGTGCCCGCCGCTCCGGTCCTCACCATTCCCGAAGTGATTACCCATCCTCACCTCGTCGCACGTGGGACCGTGCGTCCGATGTCGGACCCGGTGTTGGGAGATTTCGTCTTGCCGGGATTTCCGTTCCGCTTCTCGACCGCTCCCGCGCCCGACAAAGTGACCGCGCCTGATTTAGGCGAACATAACAGCGCTGTGCTGGAGCAGTATCTCAAGTATGACGAAGCGCGCATCGCGCAGTTGACGGCCTCTGGCATATTGGTGAGCCGACGCACGCCACGCGAAGAGGCATAACGCGCATTCCGACGACGGCATGCAGAAAGGGACAACGATGGGGCACGGGAGCAAAAAGAAACAAGCGGTTCTAAGACGGTTCATATACCTAATCGTCCCAGTGCTGATGGTATGCGGTGCGTGGGCACAGCCCAGTCACGCCAGTTGGTTTGGGGATTCCTGGTCGCGCTTTGACCGGTTCCTGGCGACGTTCGATCCGGCGGGCCGGTACGTGCGGCAGCCCGTGGAAAAACAGATTCCCGCCCTGACCTTCAAGGGGTTTTATCGCCAATGGACGGATGTGATGCTGACTGGTGAAGGGCGCGTGGGCAATCGCCAGAAGGATTTCCGCTTCGCCCAACTGCAAAATCTGTTTGAACTGGAGATGCACTATCAGTTCTCGCCCAATCTTGAGCTGACCAGTGTCAATCATTTTCTCTATGACGGGGTCTACAATTGGCAGGATTCCGCCGGGCTGTACGCGCCGCGCATCAACGAGACCTCGCGCAAATACCACAACTTTGATCGCATCGTGCGCGAACTGTACCTGAGCTATCGGACGCACAGCCTTGATGTGGTGATCGGCAAACAACAGATCGCCTGGGGCAAAATGGATGGCCAGTTCATTGACATCATTAACCCCATGGACCGTCGTGAGTCTGTCCAACTGGAAGCCAGCGATTTCGAGTATCGACGCATTCCCACGTGGATGGCGAATGTGACGTACTTCTTTGGCGCGAACTCCCTCAACCTTTTATACATCCCCAACTTCGAGCAAAACCGCCAGGCCGTGCCGGGATCGCCGTGGTTCTCGCCCAGCATTCCTCCGCGGGACACCATTCGCAAAGCGTCCATCCCACTCTTGAAGTCCGCGCGCCAACGGAAACGGCCCAGCTTCGCGGATTGGGGAGATCACGAGTATGGGGCGCGGCTCGATGTGTCGATGGAGCCACTGACCTGGGGGCTCATCTATTTCTACGCTTGGAACGATGACCCGACGAGCTTCATTATTGATCGCCGCATCGTCAACGATCAGGTGGTGCTAGACCGCTTGACTCGTCATACGCGGTTACATCATTTTGGCATTACCGCCGATTACGCAACCTCATTCTCTGGAGTTCCGGTGGTGGGAGAACTCCCGGTCGTGATGCGGGTCGAAGGGTTGTGGACCAAAGGAGTCAAATTTAGTGACGCAAACCGGGTCGCGTCCGCCGCGACTGGGGAACTCAACTCGGGTCTGATTACCCGCGACACGATGCGGGCCGCGTTTGCGATGGAGTTCGCGTTGCCCGGCAATACTTCGGTGATCCTCCAACCCTCGTTGTTTTTCACGTTTGACTGGCGGGAAAGTCTGGGTAATGGGTTCGGTGGTGGAGTTGGCGATCAATGGAGCGTCATTCCGGTCTTCTTCGTGGGCAGGCCATTTCGCTTTACGCGTGACCGGTTGCGTCTCGAATTCACCGCGAGCCCCTATCTCAGCGGACCGGTACGCGAATGGCAGGGACTCAAGACCAAGGTTGTCGCCAGTTACAACTTCTCGCAATTCATCACTGGGAAACTCATCTACACCGCGTTTAGCGGCGGTGGCCGTCGTGACATCTATGGTCAATATGACCACTGGGATAATATCGGCTGGGAAATCAGTTATGAGTTCTAGGAGAGGGGTTCGGGGGGCAGGGGTCGGGGGTCGGGTAATGAGTGGGGTAGGGATTGCAAGAAGGCGGGCGACGTGAGCGTGTGAGAAGCCACGAATGCGGAGGGGAAATGACCATGACTAGCAAACGATTCGTCTGGATAGGTCTCGTGTTCTCCGTCTTATTTCTCCCGCTTGCTGTGTTCTCGCAAGAAGTCCAAGTCCCAATCCCCAATCTCCAATCCCCCATCCCAGACAGCGGGCGGGGCAAAACGTGGAAAACCGTGGCTGAACTGTCGGCTGAGGAAAAAGCCGGACTCGACCTGCGGACCGAGACGCCACGCGATACGCGGTTCTCCTATCTGCCCGCCGAAAGATTTCCCTTCACCGCGCCCTACACCGCTGAGGAAATGGGGCTGCGGTCAGCCGAGTTCCCGCATTCTCCCTACTGGAACTGCACGCTGATTGACATTGCCAGTACGGTCACGAATACCGGCTTTCTGGACCAACGGGTGACGATCATTCCGATCCTCTACCTTCCGCGGGGCGGATTCGCCGAACAACTCTACGCCACGCAACCTGGACAAGAAGTGTACCGCTGGCTGTCGCAGTCGGTCTCGCCGCCAGAACGCTATGGCAATCAGACCCTGTTTGTCGGCTATCGTAACGATCAGACGTTTACCACCAAGATTGATTTGTTCGCCTATTCGCCCGCGCTTCGGCGCGTACGGCGGCAGCCCCAGCCCCGCCGCGAAGATCGTCTCCCCAACAGTGCCGCGACCTTTGACGATCTGCTCAGCCGTGATGCGTGGGAATTCTCCTGGCGGGTGCTTGGGACGGACATTCTCCACAAGACCGTCCGCTTTCCGGTGACTAAACAGAGCACCACCCTCACGGATGAGAAGGGGAACTATGTTGATGTCGCCGCCAGTGACGTGAAACTGATGGGTCCGGACTATCCGTTGTATACGACGGATGGCGGGGTCAAGTGTTACGTCATCGAGGCGATTCCGCGACCGGACTGGCTCAAGGATTACTATCTCAGCAAGATCATTTACTGGGTCGATCAACAATCGTTCTTTCCGCTGCGCATTGAAGAATATGATCGCGAGGGGAAACTCGTGTTTATCAATGCCCGCACGGGAGTGCGAGCGAATCCCGCGCTTGGAGATCAAGGGTATGCGGTCCTCTTTGATCTGTGGTGGGATATGAGCATTGATCTACTGTCCGCGTCGATTCACGGCATTCTGTCGCGCACGTGGTCCGAAGACGACAAGAGGATTTTTTTCAGCCCAGGCTTCATGCGGCGCGAGTGGTTTCTTGAGCCGCCCAAGACCTTGATGGTGCTGAATTCGCCCGATGAATTCTATTTGCGCCCGACCCTCGACCGCGAAAAGTTCCCCGCAGAGCGCAAGATCGTGCTCACCCCGGAACTTGAAGGCCGTATCCAAGCGCAGGAGCAGGCGGGACGATTGGTGTTTTGAGGGCGAGCCCCCCGGCATGTTTCCAAAGGGAAAGCTCACCAAGGGTGTGGCGGGCTGGCTCCCGACGAGTGCCCAGAGATCCGCATCAATCATCATCTGATACCGCTGGCGAAATTCTTCCCGTGAGGGTCCACGTTCGCGGCCATTGACATCCCCCGGTGATGGGATAGATGAGGAGGCCGGTTATCCCACCCACAGATAGTTGCGGCATTCAGAGCGGTGCCCCTGGGATTTGTCCGAAGGGAGAGCGAGTGAGTCCACTGACGACGCTGGGGTTAGGGTTGGTGTTGGGGCTGAAACATGCATTTGACTCCGATCATTTGATTGCCGTCTCAAGCATCGTGGCACGAGAACGCTCGCCCTGGCGCTCCTTGTGGGTCGGACTGTTCTGGGGCCTCGGCCATACGCTCACCCTCTTAGTGATAGGATCTTTCGTGTTAGCGCTGGACCTCCGTATTTCCGCGCCCGTGGAATTATCCTTCGAGTGCGCCGTTGGAGTCGTGCTGATCGGACTAGGTCTGAGCACGCTCTATGACTGTCGCCGGAGACGGGTGCACGTGCACCCCCATGTGCATGACAACACCGCGCACGTGCACTTTCACGCGCATGCGGACAGCGCGGCTCACAGCCACGCGCATCCCCTCCAACTGGGCGCGAAGCCCTTCTTAGTCGGCATGGTACATGGCCTCGCGGGCAGCGCGGCCCTGATACTGTTGGTGTTGACCGCCGTGCCATCGACCGCGTTGGGATTGATATACCTGACGATTTTCGGGTGCGGCTCAATCCTTGGCATGGGCGCGGTGAGCCTCCTGATGGGTGTGGTCTTCTCGTTCGCGATGGACCGAATCCACGAGATGAGCCGAGTGCTGCGGTTGACGGTGGGCTCGGTGAGCGCGGCATTTGGTGCTTGGATTGTGATTGACATTGGGTTTGTTCGCGGGCTCTTCCTCGGCTAAAGTGCCCGTCATGTCGGTGCGGAGATGGCCAACGCTGAGTGCTGCCCTATTTGCGATTGTTCTTCACGTGATGCTTTTGGGGGTCGCGGCCTCACTCCGAGTTTTGCG
>JANMSE010000346.1:0-7003 GCA_031389045.1 Deltaproteobacteria bacterium
GTCCGGGCCATCTTCCCAACGCAGATAGACGCCATGCCGAGTGCCTTGGCCGGACACTTTGGACAACTGGCCGCCGGGATTTTCATGGGGGTCATTCAGCGTGACCCGTAAGCCCAACAAGTCGCGATAGAACTGTAAGGCGCGCTCCATATTGCTGACACCGATGGCGATGTGTGATGTTCCGCGGATTTTCATTGTGGTCCTCCTTCTGATAGTGGCGATAGCGCAATTTGGTTTTTACCTCAACCGTCTGGAAGATGTTTGTCGACGCTGTCATGCGAGATCGGCCCCTGACCCTATCCGCGGTGAACGATCCGATATATCAACGCAGGACGAGGAGGCGTGCAATGATTGAGCGAACGAACCGGCTGCGCGGGTTAGTCTTGATGACGATGGCGGGACTCTGCTGGAGTTCGAGCGGCATTCTGGTGCGCTCGGTGACGATCACCAACGCCTGGGAGATTGTCTTCTGGCGCGCGCTGTTCATGGCGTTGTTTATTGGCATCTTCCTGATTGTTCGCTACGGGAACAGGACCGTCTCTTATATCTCCGCTGTTGGTGTCCCTGGCGTAGTGGCTGGCGCGTTCCTGGCCTCGTCGTTCTTCCTCTTTATTTTGTCGGTGATGCGCACCACCGTGGCGAACTCCCTGTTTCTGATGAGTACCACGCCTTTTGTCGCCGCGCTGTTCGGCTGGCTTTTCCTCAATGAACAGGTTCCCCGCCGCACCGTGATCGCGATGACCGCCAGTCTCGTGGGTATCGCGTTGATGTTCGCTGATGCCCTCGGTTCGAGTGGCGCGTTGATTGGCAATCTCTTTGCCTGTTGTGTTCCAGTGACCTTCGCCGCGAATGTCATTATCGTACGCAAGATGGGCGCTTCTATTGATATGGTGCCCACGGTTCTGTTGGGTGGGCTGATCGCTGTGCTCGTCGCATTGCCAGTGGCGTGGCCGTTGACGGCTTCCTGGCATGATGTCGGCGTGCTGGCGGTAATGGGAGTGGGGCAGCTTGGGATGGGGTGCTTGCTGATGACCTTGGCCGCGCGCCACATCTCCGCCGCGGAAATTGGCCTCTTGTCGCTTCTGGAAACAATCCTTGGTCCGGTATGGGTGTGGTTGGGGATTGGCGAACGACCGACTGACTCCGCACTTCTGGGAGGCATAATCGTGCTCTCGTCGTTGGTCGTCAATCAGCTCGCGGGATTGCGGTATGCGCGGCTCGTTCCCTCTCCCGCTTCTCGGTGAAGGTCCTCGACCCTGGTATTTCCGCACGGTACCATGCCGCGCTTATGACAACCGCATCGCACCCAGTCCCCAGCCCCCAGCCCCCCTGGTTCGTCCGCGGGGACATCGACGGTTTCTTTGGCCTCTTTATCGATAACCTGTTGCAGCTCATGTTGATCGCCGTGCTGTGTCAGGTGGTCTGCGGATTTCCGCCGGAGTTGGTCACTGGTCGTGTGCTTCCCGGCGCGGCGCTCTCCATTCTCTTGGGGAATCTCTTTTATGCGTGGCAAGCGCGCGAGCTGATGCGCAAAACTGGCCGGGGTGATGTGACGGCATTGCCTTATGGGATCAACACCCCCAGCCTGTTCGCCTATATCTTTCTCATCATGGGGCCCATTTATCAGGAGACCAAGAACCCAACACTGGCATGGCAGGCTGGACTCTTCGCGTGTTTCCTCAGTGGCATCATGGAGACTGGTGGCGCGTTCATTGGGGATTGGCTCCGGCGTCATACCCCACGCGCGGCACTGTTGGCCGCGCTGGCGGGGATCGCCATCACGTTCATCGCGATGGGGTTTATTTTTCAGATTTTTGCTTCTCCCGCGTTGGCGATCTTGCCGATGATGATGATCTTGGTGACCTACGCGGCGGGGATGAAGTCCTTGTTGGGAATGCCGGGAGGGCTTCTCGCCGTGCTGACTGGCGTGGCGTTAGCGTGGATTCTGCGAGCGCTTGATCTTCCTTCATTCACGCCGGTGATCGAGCCCTACACCTTCGGCGTGCACATTCCCACACCAGTCCCAGGTGATGTTTTTGCCCTGCTGATGAGTCCGACGGGATGGACATATCTGGCGGTGATTTTCCCGATGGGGCTCTTCAATGTGATCGGTTCCCTACAAAACCTGGAGAGCGCGGAAGCGGCGGGCGATCGCTACGAGACCAAGCCGTCGCTGCTCGCCAATGGCATTGGGACGCTGGCCGCCGCGTTCCTTGGTAGCCCGTTTCCGACGACGATTTATATCGGCCATCCGGCATGGAAAGCGATGGGCGCGCGGGCCGGATACTCGACCTTGAACGGTGTGGTCATCGCCATGCTGTGCTTGTTGGGCGGGATGACGCTGGTGCTTCAGGTTGTTCCGATTGAAGCGACGCTGGGGATTCTGCTGTGGATTGGCATTATCATCACCGCGCAGGCGTTCCAGGAGGTGCCGAAACACCACGCGCTCGCGGTGGCGTTTGGGTTGATTCCGTCGTTGGCCGCGTGGGCGCTGTTGCTGATCGAAACCACGGCGCGCAAGGCGGGGAAGAGCCTTTTTGAGATCGCGCCAACCTTTGGCAACGACCTCTACATTCATGGCGTCATCGCCCTGAACCAAGGGTTTCTGTTGAGCGCGATGGTGCTCGCGGCGATTCTGGTGTTTGTGATTGAGCGTGAGTTTCTGCGCGCGGCGGCGTGGACCGCCGTGGCCGCGGGATTATCAGCGGTCGGTCTTATTCATGCCTACGATCTGACACCGCTCGGGGTACAGAATAAATTCGGCTTGATGGCCGCGCCGGAGTTCGCCGTGATGTATGGCCTCAGCGCGCTGTTTTTGGTGCTCGTGTCATGGATGACACGTCATCACTCAGAGTCATAACGTGACGAGAGCGGGCTCTGAAAGTTCCCTCTCCCGGTGGGCAATGGCATGAAGTTAAGGGAAATTTTGTCGTGGTAGAGACCGCCTCCACGCTACCTCTCACCGGGGACTGAACTCCCCGGCTACCCTCATCGCCTCGCTCCGCGAGGCCGGATATGCCGCGGAGCGGCATTTGAGGGTAGCCGGGGGTTTCAACCCCCGGTTCGCAACGAGCAGTGACGCGTCGGCTTAACTTAATGCCATTGCCCGGCTGGGAGAGGGCTAGGGTGAGGGGGATCAAGGGACTTTCCTTTATTCTTCCCGGCATCCCTCAATCAATTCGACGAGAGCATCACCCAATCGGCAGCTTGGTCAGGATTGTCAGCACTTCGTCTTCGACAATCTCATTGATACGGGGCGCGGCCTTCTGCATTTCGGGATCGGACAGCGCCGCTTGCAAGGCGTTGGGGTTGGGCAGTTCCCACAGATCAAGCACCGTGTTGAGGCGGCCAGCGAAGGTGGCGTAACTGCCGACCAGTTTCCAGCCGTGTTTGGCCACGACTGGAGTCAACGAATTGAGCAACGCGATGAAATCCTGTTGCTTGCCCGGATACAACTTGATCGACGCCTGTAGATACACCATAGTGAGTCCTCCTTAGAGATAAGTATTGGCCTCAGTTAGCACCGGTGGGAAAGTGATGTCAAGGTTGCGCGCGCCCCGAAGCACGCGCGTTGTGTTGCAAGAAAGGAGCAGGGGACATGGATATTGGTCTGACTGGCAAGAAAGCAATCGTGACCGGTGGCAGCCGTGGGATCGGTCGTGCCATCACGGAACTGTTATTGAGTGAAGGCGTCAGCGTGGGCATTTGCGCGCGCAAGGCGGAGGGACTGCAACAAGCGGCGGACGAATTGCGCGCGAAAGGTGGCACGGTCTTCGCCAAGGCGGTCGATGTTAGCAATGGGACCGAGTACAAAAGTTTTATTACCGAAGCGGCGCAAGCGCTTGGCGGGCTCGACATTTTTGTCCACAACGTCAGTGCGATGGTCGGGCTTGATGAGAAAGGGTGGGAGCGGAGTTTTCAGATTGACATGATGGGCGCGGTGCGTGGTGTGGAGGTCGCACAGCCGTTTCTGGAAAAGTCACAAGCTGGGAGTATCATTTTTATTGGTACCACCGCCGCCGTGGAGAGTTTTGGTCCTCCCAATTCGTATAGCGCGATCAAAGCGGGCCTCGTGGCCTATACCAACGATCTTGGGCAGGCGTTGGCACCCAAAGGAATTCGGGTGAATACGGTTTCTCCAGGGTCGATTTTTTTCCCAGGGGGTGCGTGGGACCGCGTGCAGAAGAACATGCCGGACTATTTCGAGAAGGTGCGCCGGTCGATTCCGTTTGGCCGCTATGGCACGCCGGAAGAAGTGGTGCGCGTGGTGGCGTTCATGGCTAGTCCCGCCGCGAGTTGGGTCACTGGCACCCACGTCATCGTCGATGGGGGACAACACAAGGGTGTGGATCTCTAACGCGTCAATACGAGGATGATTACAGGCGGGGACACGGAGAGAGGATCAACTTCTCTCCGTGTCCCGTGACGGTGAGGCGTCGTGAGGTTTAGTCGATGGATACCACGGTGCAATCGGTTCGGTAGGCAATAACACCGCCGTTACCTACTAGTGTCCAGAAAACTCCTAATGTCTGTCCGCTGAATGGAATTAAATCGTCACGGCTGAACCCGGCCTGTCCGTGCGCGTTCCCTTGCCTATTCGTCGAGAGCAGGGTTGTCGGGATAGACAGGGCTGAGTCCCCCGCACACTTAAGATCAGCAAATGCCTCGATGACTACTTGATAAGTGGTATTCGCGGCCGCGCCGTTAATCATGTAGCGCTCAATGGCTCCGTTCACTGGACCATTGGGATGGATATTGACGACCTGGCCGCTCCGTAGCTTTGGGTGCCCTGCGGCTTGACCAGCCGCTGTGCGCCAAAGGTCCAAACGCTCGGAGTGGTATGTTTGGTCCGCCAGGGCACGAGGAACCTGTAGTAAGGACAGAACCACGGCTCCAACCAGAGACAGAATAAATCGACGCTTCATAACGCTCCTCCTTAGTAGGAATACATAATGACGGAGGCTATGTCACACTCTTTGCTTTGTTGTCAAATGCTTTCGGTGAACTGGTTCCTTTTCTTTCCTATTCCTGGTAACACCGCAACCATCTACACGGTGGGGGATCAGGCGAGGAATCCCGGATTCCACCCCGTTCCATCCAGGCGACATTACATCCCACGGAAAGCGCTTCATCAGTTGCACTGGCCCTCCTCCTATTCTCTATTCGCCGAACGCCCAGCGTCAGCCGCCGCCCCACCGTGTCCGTTCAGTTCAAGCAGATCCGCAAGCGGGCGGCGGTCTCGTACACGGCGTTAGTTAGCCTGTACTCCTCGGCTGCAGACACTCAAGCAACTCGCTTGATCTCTCTGCTAATTTCGTACAAGAACTCCGGGGCAAAGTCGGCCCCGTTGGGCCACTCAACGGTGTTGGTCTCGGCGTTGACCTTGACCTGTTTGAATACCTCCGGGTCCTTGAGTGGCTCAAAAATCTCCCCATGAAGTTCTCCGGCTAAGTCCACCGCTTTTACGACACCATCGCTAAAAGTGACTTGTAACTCGTAGTCTTTCGTTAACCTCACATCGGTAACATGTAAGAACATAGTAGCCTCTTACGATAAGGGAGGAATCGGTTCCAAGGGTTTCCGCGCGCGCGCTAAGTCCCAGTTTCGTCGCAGGTCGTTGTGATATTGCTCGGCCCACTCGAAAAGCATCTGCAAGGCACGTCTCGTCATCTTTCCTTGGACAACACCAGTGTCGATCTCTACCAGCACCTCCTGATCTTGATACCGGGCGTGGAAGTGCGGCGGTTGATGGTCATTGTAATTCATAAAGATGACAATGCCATAGAATCGGCTCAGTGTCGGCATGCCTTCTTTTAGCTTGTATTTGTCAGGACGCCTAACGTCCAGCGTCAGCCGCCGCCGTCCAGACGAATCTTTTCAGAGTCAGCAGGAACCGCTCGCGGGCGGCGGTCGGCCTGCACGCCATGGTTAGGATTTCTCTCCCTGCAGGACTATGAAGACGGAAGTCGGTCATATTCCTCAGGTTCTACATCAGGCACCTGCGCTAAGGCTGCTTCATACTTCGTTCGGCTCCCTCGTTTCGCACGCTCCGTCAAGTAGGATTCGGTCATCAGTGCGGCCATTTTCTCCGCCACCGCCGTAGCAATGAACTGCTCAACTGAAATCCCTTCACGTTCCGCGAGTTCCTGCAGGTGGGTCTGCAAGGAGTTTGGGAGTTGGACACTCAGTGTACTCATGGCGATGCTCCAATATGTTGTAAGAAGGCCCCTGGGTTGATGACACGTATGCCGAACTGTTCCACTCCAGCAAAGTCCCGTGTGTTGTAGGTCACGATAAACTCACACCCGGCCTTGACCGCTAGTTCCAAGACCATATCGTCCCCTGGGTCCGGCAAAAAGGGTCGCCACAGAAAAAAGATCGGGTGGCAAGTCGCTACGGAACAATGGAAGTCCATGAGATCCTCGACCGCCCCGCGGGTGACTTGGAGGCGGGGCAATTCTCGTAGCAACACTTCCTCGTATTCCAAAACGAGTGGGACGGAGAGGTGAATATCAAACTGCCCTGTGCCCACCAGGGTTAACAACCGAAATGCGCTTCCGCGTCTAGAACGCAGCCCAGATACGAGGACGTTGGTATCAATGACAATTTGCGATGTAGCCACATCGGCATGGTAAACAGAGCTGTGACAGAAGGCAACGTTCCTTGCGCGGGAAGCCTAACGCCCGCCGTCACGGGCCGCCGCCCAAACGAGAATTTTCACGTTCAGCAGAGCCGCCACCGGGCGGCGATGAGGTGCAGCACAGTGTTAGGCGCGCTGCTCTGCTCTGACTCCCGTTCTGAAAATATTTCGTCTGACTCCAACTACTCGCCGCTCTCTGGATACATTCGGCAAAACTTGTCTATGATTTCTGCATGTTCCTTTGCCAAGTCATAGAGGTCGACCTGCTCCCGTATGCCGAGCGGCACGATACAAGCTTTGAGGGTCTCGACAATCTCGGGCTGGGGAAGGCTCTCCGGAATCGCTACCGGTGCACCCTCAGGC
>JANMSE010000376.1:0-9576 GCA_031389045.1 Deltaproteobacteria bacterium
GTCGCCGTCGCGCTGGGGTCCGTCCCGTCATTGACGACAAAGGTCACACTGCGCGCCGTCGGGTTCGGATTCGGGGCCGTGTTGTTGTACGTCACCGTGCGCAGCACGGTCTGGTAATTGGCCAGCGTGTCACTGCCCGCCAGCGTAAGAGTCGGCGCTACATAATTGACCGTGATACTCCCCGTCGGGGTCGCCGTCAGGGTCTCCACGCCCACGTCGAGCAGATTCATGAGCGTCACCGTCGCCGAGGCCAGATTCGGGTTATCCAGGTCGCTCACCGTCAGTTGCGCCCCATCGACAATCACCGCCGGCGTCCCTTCCGTGAACGTCGCCGCATAGTTGATGCCCACCGCTGGCCCATTGAGGTCCACCACTGGTACATCATTGACCGCCGCCACCGTGATGGTACTGGTCACCGGGACACTGGCATTCGTCCCATCATTGCCAATCCACGTCACCGTCCGGGCCGTCGCGGTCGGCGTCTGCGAGGTGTTCGCGTAGGTCACACTGCGCAACGCCGCCTCATAGTTCGCCAGCGTGTCCGTGCCACTGAGGGTCAAGAGTCCGGTCGCAGGCGTGAAGACACCCGTGATCGTAGCGGTGTCGGTAAAGCCCAACACATCCTGCCCGTTCTGATAGTTGCCCGTGATTTGCACGGTGGCCGACTCCAGATTGACATCGTCCGTATCGGCCACCGTGATCGTGGAGTCAATCGCCGTGGCTACTTGGTTCTCGGTGTAGGCCAACGTGCCCCCTGCGGTCAGCACCGGCGCATCATTGCCCGCCGTAATCGTAATAAACACCGTCGCCATGGCGCACAACAGCCCAGGGTCGCAAATCTGGTAGATGAAACTATCCGTCGTCGTCTCGCTGCCGTCGTGTGTGTAGCTGAACGTCCCGTCGGCGTTCAGCGTCAAGGTACCGTTGGTGGGGGCGCTCCCCGGCGCGGTGTCGAGCGTCACCGTCAAATCTGTCAGCAGGTTGTCGGGGTCACTATCGTTCTGCCGCACACTGCTCGCCCCCGCCGGCGTGGTCAGCGTGGTGACCGTGCCGCCCTCGGACACCGTGGTACTGTCCGGCGTCGCCGTCGGCCCTTCATTCACATTCGTCAAGTTCACCGTGATCGTCGCAGTGCCACTCAGTGGGTTCGGCCCACTATCCGTCGCTTGCACCGTGAGCGTGAAGGTCGGCGTCGTCTCGAAGTTCAAGGCCGCGCTGGTGGCCACCGTGAGCTGTCCGCTGCTGTCAATGGCAAACGCCGTCCCGGTGTTGCCTGCCGTGATGCTCCAGGTATGCGTCTGGGCCGGCGTATGCGGGTCCGTCACCGTCACCGTGCCGACTGCGGTCGTATCGGTACTATTCTCGGCCAGGCTGAACGGCCCGCCGCTGACACTCGGCGTCTCGTTCACCGTCAACGTGAAGTTCTGGCTCGCGTTGGGCAGTATGCCATTGGCCGCCGTGAACATCAGATTATACGTCCCCCCCGTCCCGCTTGCGGGATTCCCACTCAACACCCCCGTGCCCAGCACAAACGTCACGCCGCTGGGTAAGGTATCCCCGCTGATCGCCAGCGTCGGCGGCGGCGGCCCGGTCGTGGTCACCGGAAACGTGTTGCTTTGCCCCACGATGAAGGCCGTCGTGTTGGCACTCGTGATCGTCGGCGCTGCCCCCGGCGCGATCCTCAACGGCAGTATCCGCCGCCCCAAACACCCGCGCGCGTCCCGCGCCGTGATCCGCACCGAGAACGTCCCGCTCACGGTTGGCGTCCCACTCAATTGGGCCGCCGCAGGACCCGTCGCACTGATACTCAGCCCCGTGGGCACGCCGGTGACACTAAAGGCGAAGGGCGTCGTGCCCCCCGCCACCATGACCGTGACTGGCCCATACACTGCTGCTTCTTGCCCCGCCGTCAGACTGCTCGGCGTGAGCGTGATCGCGGGACACTGTCCCCACGCCACGTTGCTGGTCATCAGGAGTGTTCCGATTATCACCGCGCGCAGCATGTTGAAGTAGCTCATCTCGCATTCCTTCTTATTCGACCACGAACTCTTGCAATTCCACCGGGATCACCCCCGCCCCAAAGAACGGCCGGTCAAAAAAGGCTGTCGCCGCCGTCGTCCCAGTATCCCGCTCCACGTACAGCCGCACGAGCACGCTGCCCGCGCCCGCCGGTGACATCACCGTCTGCGCCGTCCCCGGCACCGTCCCCGGTATCCCGTACCACGTCGTATTACTCAGCGGATAATCCAGCGCCCCGATCGTCCCGCCTTGGGCCTCGCCGCCTAGACTATTGGCCGCCACGCAGCCCGCCCCACTGGAAAATTCCACTTCAATGAAGATGAACACTTCGTTGGCCGCTTGGCCCGTGGGCACCTTTACCCGTGTCCCGTAGTTGTAGTTCGTCGTCGGTGCCACCGCCACGCATTGACTGATGCCGCTCTGATCCCCCGCGGCGGTGGCGGCGTTGAGGGTCAGATCGACGGCCCCCGACGCTAGCACGTTGCCCACATCCTCGGTGGGCTCGTGAATCTGCGTGCCATTGGCTCCGCCAAAAGCTGTCCAGCTCGTCAACCCGCTCGCATCGTCAAAATCGGGATTGAGCAGCAGATTCTGCCCCCAGCTCCGCGTTGGCCCCGCCAGACTGCCGAACAGCATGAGCGCGAGTGCCACGCGCCAGGTTCGGTGGCCTATGGATTTGGTGAAACTCCCCGTCTGTTCGGCTCGCATCGCGTCCTCGCTTTTCTGTCAATGGCTCCCGCGCTCGACAACGAGCGCGAGGCAGGGTTAGAAATCCAACGTGGAGAATCTACCGGAGTCTGGGAGCAAGAGCAAGTTTTGCGGCGGGTGGCGGGGAGGGGAAGGCAAAAGGGGCAAAGCAAAAAGCAAAAAGCAAAAAGCAAAAAGCAAAAAGCAAAAATAAGAAGACGGCCTACCTCGCGGCAAAGTTCCGAATTCCGCGTTTCGGGTTTCCATCTCAGTCCTCAGCCCTTTTTCCTTATTTTTACCTTTTGATTTTTGCTTTGCCGCCGTCACTCCGCAAACACCACGTCGAGAGCCGTGGCCGTCAAGAGGCGTTCGCTCCACCGCGGCAGCGTCAAGGAAAGGTCACTTGATCCCCCTCACCCTAGCCCTCTCCCAGCCGGGAGAGGGAATTCGGAACTCGGAACCCAAAACTCGCTAACTTAATGCCACTGGCTCAGGCGAAAGAGGGAACTCGCAACTCGCTCACGGACAATGCCATTGAAGTCTGGTCGTCAGGCGCGGAGGCGTGCTCACGGCTGGCCAGTCCCTGCCAACAACGCCTCAATCTGTTTCTCCAGCCCGGCGTCCTCCGGGACGGTCTGCGCCGGGTAGGCCGCCACCACCTTGCCTGCCCGGTCCACCAGATATTTATGGAAGTTCCATCGGGGCTCCTGGCCGGACTGCGCCGCCAGTTGCTTGAACAGGGGGTTGGCTTCGCTCCCCTTGACCGCACTCGTGGAAAACATGGGGAAACTCACCCCGTAATTGAGATAGCAGACCTCCGCCGTGCGCTCGGCCTCGGCGAATTCTTGCTTGAAATCGTTGGACGGAAACCCCAGCACCACCAACCCTCGCTCCCGGTACTTCTGGTATACGGCTTCGAGTCCCTTGAATTGCGGCGTGTAGCCGCACTGGCTGGCCGTGTTGACGACGAGCACCACCTTACCTCGGTAGGCCTCACAAAAATTCACCGGCGGGCCACCACGTAGGGGTGTCATCTTGTACGTCAACAGCGGGGGACATTCCTGCGCCGAGACGGGGGTCGCCAGGACCGCGAGTAAAAGGATGAATGTGAACGGCTTGCGCATATCCCTACCTCCTTAAGGGTGCTCAAGGCGCCTCGTGCCTTGAGGGGGTCGGTCGTCTTATTTTTGCCTTTTGCCTTTTGCCTTTTGATTTTTGATTTTTCATTTTTCCTTTGCCGCCCATCCCTACTTGCAAGGACTTGTTGTGGACTTGCCCTGGACCTGCGGGGACTTGCTTGCTTGCCTGACTGGCCTACGACTTCTTCACATCCCCTGCAGGCATCCGGTTAATCACATTCATCGCCATCGCGATCATCGACCCGATGTCCGAGACGTTAGCGGGAAGAATCATGGTGTTCGTGGTTTTCGCCAGTTCGCCAAAGCGACCAATGTACTGCTCGGCGACCCGCAACTGCACGGCCTCGAATCCACCGGGCAACTGAATCGACTCGGCGATTTTGCGAATCCCTTCAGCCGTGGCAACGGCAATTGCCGTAATGGCCGCCGCTTGCCCTTCGGCTTCGTTAATCTGTTGTTGTTTATTGCCTTCCGAGGCTTTGATCGCTTGCTGCTTTTCGCCTTCAGCCGTGTTGATAGCCGCGTCGCGTTCGCCTTCGGAGGTGAGGATCACCGCCCGTTTCTCGCGTTCGGCGCGCATCTGTTTTTCCATCGCCGCCAGCACATCCTGGGGCGGCGTGATGTTCTTGATTTCGTAACGCAACACTTTGACGCCCCACGACTCCGTGGCTTTATCCAGTTCATTGACGACGTTGGTGTTGATCTGCGTCCGTTCCTCGAAGGTGCGGTCCAACTCGATTCTGCCAATCTCGCTGCGCAGCGTGGTTTGCGCGAGTTGCGAGACCGCGAATTCGTAGTTGGTGATGCCATAGGAGGCGCGTTCCGGGTTGACGATCTTGTAGTACAGCACCCCATCAACATGCACCTGCACGTTATCTCGCGTGATGCAGACCTGCTCAGGAATATCGAAAGCGCCTTCTTTCAGGGAATGGCGATACCGGATGGTGTCAACGAACGGCACGAGAATATGAAATCCTGGCTCCAGAATCCCGGCGTATTTGCCCAGCCGCTCGACGATGTACGCATTCTGTTGTGGGACAACAATGGCGATGCGGCTGAGGATGTACCACACTAAGATGCCAAGTCCCACGACGACAAGTATTGTTCCGGTCATTGTCCCTTCCTTCCCTGCATTATAAAGCCCGGACCCCCAAGGTGAGTCCTTCTATTTGATACACACGGCACCGTTGCCCTTTTCGCAACGGTTCCGCCCCACCATTGACGACCGTCCACGACGAGCCCCGCCCTTCGGCTTTGCCCGTGGCATTGGGAGCGAGATCGTCGAGTACCGTCACGATTTCCCCGACCAGCGAGTCCAAGTCTCCGGTGCGGACCTTAAGATGCTTGCCGCTCATAAGCCCCGCGAGTTGTCCGCGAAAGAGTGCGAGGGTGGCGAGCGAAAAAATCGAGAACAAGAGCCACTGCCAGGTGGGCGACACCTCAATCCCCACGCCTCCCAGCAGGCCCACAAGTATGGCACCAACCCCGAAAAAGAAAAAATAGAAGAGTCCCGGCGTGACCACTTCCATCGCCAGGAGCGCGAACCCGGACAGCATCCATATCCACCAGGGCATACGGTATCCTCCAGTGACGGAGTTACGCTGTTTTGGATCGGGCGGCAAGGATCGCTTTGATGAGGTCTTCTGGAACCTCCGCTGGCACGGGGTCCTCAATTGGCGTGAGCACGGCTTTGCCGATCTGCATTGTCTTTTGATAATTGATCCGTCAGATTCACGTCCGACAAATTACCATAGTGCGACAAATTCGCTCTATGACCGCGCGTGCTCCTTTCCTCTCCTGGTCGCCACCTTTTCTCACCGTGTCCAGCGTAGCCAGCGCTGGAAGATATTCTTGACCGTTGGCGTTAATCTCGTGCGGTTGTAAGCATCGGCGACCTTCTTCACCGCCTCGCCTTGGGTCGGGTACGGGTGAATCACGGTGGCGAGGGTGCCGAGCCCGACCTTGCCAACCATCGCGACCGTAATCTCGTTGATCATGTCCCCAGCGTGGCGTGCGACTATCGTGGCTCCGAGAATCTGGTCGGTGCCTTTCTTGACGTGGACTTTGACGAACCCCTCTTCCTCTCCGTCAGTGATGGCGCGATCCACGTCTTTCATCGACACACTAAAGGTATTGACCTCAATCCCCCGTTTTTGCGCGTCCTGTTCATACATGCCCACATGCGCGATCTCCGGGTCGGTGTAGGTGCACCATGGGACCGTGAGCGCGCTGAGTTTCTTACGGCCAAAGAACAACGTGTTCTGAATGACAATACGCGCGGCGGCGTCGGCGGCATGGGTGAACTTGTAGTCCATGCAAATATCGCCCGCCGCGTAGATGCGGGAGTTAGCCGTTTGTAACTGGTCGTTGACCATGACCCCTTTCTGTTTGTCATACGGAACGCCGACGCCTTCGAGATTCAGCCCTTCGACATTGGGGGCGCGACCGGCCCCCACGAGAATCTCATCAACCGTCACCAGTCCCTGTTGTCCATGCGCGGTGAAATGCAGCACTTTACCGTCGGCGGTGCGTTCGACGTGTGAGAGCTGTGAATCGAGCACCAACTGCACCCCTTCCCGCAGGAAGGTCTTTTGGACAATGTCAGCGGCGTCCGCGTCTTCACGATTAAGGATATGACCAGCATTGTGAAATAGCGTGACCTCACATCCCAAGCGACGAAACGCTTGGGCCAGTTCACATCCAATGGGGCCACCACCGATGACCGCGAGGCGTTTGGGGCGCTCGGTGAGCGAGAAGACGGTTTCATTAGTGAGAAAGCCTGCTTCCGCTAAGCCGGGAATTGGCGGGTGCACGGCCCGGGCGCCCGTGGCGATCACCGCGCGCTTGAAGCGTAGCGTCTTACCGCCAACCTCCACGGTGTCTGGTCCGCTGAAACGACCATCACCAAGAAAGACATCAATACCTAACTGATCGTGAAACCGATGGGCGGAGTCGTGATGGCTGATACGCGCACGGAGTTTGCGCATCCGTTCCATAACTGCCGGAAAATCAATCGTGGTGCCAGGAGGAACATGAATGCCGAGGTCTGGGGCGGCGGCTAGATCGCCAAGGACACGAGACGAGCGGATCACGCATTTCGACGGGACACAGCCGACATTCAGGCAGTCTCCGCCCATCAGGTTCCGTTCGATGAGGGCTACTTTCGCGCCGAGTCCAGCGGCACCGGCGGCGGTGACAAGACCAGCGGTGCCCGCGCCAATCACCACCAGATTGTAGCGCGGCGCGGGTTCGGGATTTTTCCAATCGGTGGGATGGACATTCGCGACGAGAATTTTGTTGTGCTCATCCCGCGGGAGGACGTATGGCATCTGGTTGGTTCCTTCCATCGCGTGCCATTCCTTGAGGTGGCCATTGGCGATAGGTGTGGTCGCGGCAGCGTGACGTGATGGTATTGGATGTGGCTGACTCATTGTGGTGCTCCCTGCATTGGAAAAATTCATCTACTGGCGATGAGATGCCAGGTGCACCATCGGGTTTCAGGGAGTCACGATTTGTCCTCGGATTTCCGTTCTTTGTCCGCGGCTGAATCCGCAAGGCGCTTCAAGGTTTTTCTGACGAATTCATCCACTTCACGGGTTGATGGGGTGAAGTCTTCGACTTCTTCAAGGGGACTTGGTTGATGTGGGGTTTGGCGGCGCGCGCGTTGTCGTGATGCGGAGTGTGAACGGGAGCGTCGATTCGCGTAGACGAGAGGAATGAAGCGCCAGGCGTGCCAGCCATCCAGGGGCGGGAAGGGAATGAGGTTAAACGCGGCGATGAACAGGTTCATGCGGGTCAACATGCCGAGCAATTGGCTGCCTTCGAGGGTCGCGGACCAGCCCGCGGTGGCTTCTCCCATTGTGGCGACAACGAACAGCACCAGTTGCGCGAGCACGCCGCCCCAGGCAATGAGCGCCCGCTGTGTATGGCTGACTTCTCCCTCCCACGAACAACTGCCACCAAGGGCATCCATGTCGATTGACACGACCTCTGCTCCACACCGGCGCACCAAGAGGGCATGGCCAAACTCATGGACGAGAATGATAACGATGAAGCCCAGCCAGATCATCGGGGCGAACTCAAAGCGCGTAAAAATGACGAGTCCGATTGGGGTTGACCAATGGAGGCGGATCGGAATGCCGCGCCAGTGTCCAAGCGTCCAATAGCTATGCTTTTCCATCGCGGCATTGAACCATACTTTGGGGACAGGAGGGAAGGCGCTCAGCGAACCGGGGGTTTCAACCCCCGGCGAGAGGTGGCGTGGGGGCGGTTTCTCCCACGACAAAAATTCCTTTAACTTAATGCCATTGGGCATTGGGGGGAAGAAAGTCGCGTGAAAAGTGCCTATAACGCTCCCATGTCTGATGTCATCGAATCATTACCGTCATCGTCCGTTCTCCGCCGTCTCCCTGTTGTCGCTATCGTCGGCCGCCCAAATGCGGGAAAGTCCACCCTTTTCAACCGACTTCTTCGTCAGCAAAAAGCAGTCGTTGACGCCACGCCAGGAGTCACCCGGGACCGCAATTTCTCCGAAGCCCAGTGGGAGGGCATTCCATTCATCCTGGTCGATACCGGTGGGATCGACTTCCGCGAGACCGATAACATCGCGGCCCAGGTGCAAGCCCAAACGCTCCTCGCCATTACCGAGGCCGATTTCGTCATCTTTCTCTTTGACGGGCGCGAAGGGCTCAATCCCGCGGATGCCGACGCGGTCGATCTCCTGCGCCGCAATAACAAGCCGACGTTCTTTGTCGTTAACAAAATTGATACCGAGAGACAGGAAGCGACCGCCGCTGAGTTTTTCGTTTTAGGGCTTGATCCGCTCTTCACGATCTCAACCGCACATGGACGCGGGATCGGTGATCTCATGGAAGCGGTCACCGCCGCGTTTCCTTCGTCAGAAGAGCCGACCCAGGATACCTCCGGCGTGGACGCGGAATCGGCGACAAAGGGACCGCTCCGCATAGCGATTGTCGGCCGCCCAAACGTCGGGAAATCTTCATTACTGAATCGGTTAGTTGGAGACGAACGCTCCATTGTGGATTCCACCCCCGGCACCACCCGCGATGCGGTGGATAGTCTCATCGAATGGAACGGCAAACCCATTGTCTTAGTCGATACAGCGGGTGCCCGACGCCGGGCGCGTGTCCACGAACGGATCGAACATGCGAGTGTTCTGATTGCTCTGAGAGCACTGGAGCGTGCGGAGGTCGGGTTATTGGTGATCGACGCGGTGGAAGGGATGACCGATCAAGACGTGCGGTTAGCCCGCTACGCCTGGGATCGTGGGCGCGGAATGATTCTCGTCGTCAACAAATGGGATGTGGTGCCCCCAGAGCGCAAGAACCAGGCACGTTACGTCGAAGAGTTACGACATTTCTTCCCGATTACGACCTCACTGCCTGTCGTCTTCCTCTCCGCGCTCACCGGGGCACGGATCAACAAGCTATTGCCCATGGTTGAGCAGGTCGCCCAAGCGCACGCGCGCCAAATCCCGACCGCGCAATTGAATCGCTCTTTTCAGGAATGGACGACCCGCACCCCACCACCGAGCTATCACGGACGCCAGCCGCGCATCTTCTACGTCACTCAAGTCGGCATCAAGCCGCCCTGCTTGGCGATCTTCACCAGCGCGCCGGAAGGAATTACCCCGGCCTACACTCGGTATCTGGAGAATCAGCTCCGCGAGCAGTTCGACCTTGCCGGCACGCCAATCAAGCTGAGTTTTCGT
>JANMSE010000382.1:0-13847 GCA_031389045.1 Deltaproteobacteria bacterium
CTGCACGGCGCGGACTCCGGCTCCGTAGCGATAGACCATTTCTCCGCCGATATACCCCTGCACCAAAACCCCCAACACCCCAATCGTCGTGCAAATCAACCACGACATGGGAAGCGGCTCGGCGAGGCGCAAGCGAATCACAGCGAGGATGACAAAGAATCCAAGCACGCCATAGCCACCATATTCGTGATAGAATAGTAGCCCCTCAATCTGGGCGTCGAAGGCGCTAGCTGGTCGTGGGAATAAGTGCTCAACCCAGCCACTCCCAACCGTGACACCAAGCGCGAGCACTCCCACAAAGAAACAGAGTCGTCCAGCGAATCGCCATTCCGCTTGCGGTTGCCAATGCGCGATCCAATCAAGGACAAGCGCAACGCACGTGAGCGCCACCGCGAAATGCACCGCGATAGGATGGAATACGAGGATCAGATTGGCTTCGAGGTCCAAGTCAGGGGTCCAGGTTTCGGGTTTCGGGTTTCGAACTCAGTCCTCAGTCCTTTTCCCCACTTTTGATTTTCATGCTACAAGGTCGAACAGCAGTCACATGGAGGAATACGTGGCACCAGAAGATACCCCGATTGTCGTCGCGCGGGTTGGCGAAGTGGACCCTGGCAATACAAAAAAATTCATACTCACGGTTGATGGGCGGGAAACGGAATGTTTCCTGGTGAATTACAGCGGGCAGTTGTTCGCGTATGTCAATCGTTGCCGCCACGTACCGATGACGATGGACTGGATCGATAATCAATTCCTGACGGAAGACGGTCGCTACATTCTGTGCGCGACGCATGGCGCCGCGTTTGAACCGGAGAGTGGAGAATGTATCTTTGGTCCGCCGTGTGGCAAGTTTTTGGAGCGCGTCCCACTCACCATCCACAATGATGATGTCCTCGCCCATCGCCCTATTGAAGCCGATGACTAAGGAACAGCGTCGGGGCCTCTCCCCTCACGACTATTCCCATTCGTCTCCGAAATGCGCCCGGAGCAGTCGCTGCTTGAGATAGTCGAGGGTGCCGATGTCCTCAATGATGTCACCGCCCGTATCGTAGAAAAAAATCTCGCCCTTCTTATTGCGCCCGATGGCTACGAGCCATTCGAGTTCGGTGCGATCTTCCAGCAGATAGTTAATCGTTTGTGAGACACCTTTGGCCGGGATGAGTGTCACTTTTGGTCGTTTTGGTTTCTCTTGTGGTGTCGTCGACATGGTACGTCTCCAGCAGAGGACAACGTTCTTCTCGCTGCTGTCAAATGCTGCGGGCAGGATAGGAGTGGGGATTCATCAAGTCAAGAGTGAAAGTGTGATCGTCTCGACATGATACGTCTGCGGAAACAGATCAACCGGCTGAACGGCATGAAGATGATAACCATGTGTGTGGAGTTGCCGCAAATCACGCGCGAGCGTGGCCGGATCACACGACACATAGAGCACGGCCCGCGCGCCGAAGCGTGGCAACAGCTCAATCGCGGCGGCGGCGCCGATGCGGGGCGGATTGAGAAGGACGACATCTCCACGCGCGTCGGCCTGTAACAGTTGGTGAATCCCCGACTCCACGCTCGCGGAAATAAACTGGACATTGGTCAGCCCCAGGCGCGCGGCGTTGGCTTCGGCATCAAGCACCGCCGCGCGTTCGTGCTCGATCCCGACCAACGACCGCACGCGCCGCGCGATCGGCAAGCTGAGATTGCCCGCGCCGCAGTACAGCTCTATCACTTTTTGTCGTTCATTGAACGCGCCCAGGCTGAGCACGGATTCCACCAACGCGCGGTTGCCGGTGGGGTTCACCTGCGTGAAGGTCCCGTGGCGCATGGACAGGACAGGGCCATCCGCTTCGGGCATGAACGAGACATCGGTATTGCCCCATCGGCGTCGCCACCCGGCCCCTAAGAGCACGAGTCCGGCGATCCGTGGATGGGTCGCGAGAAAATTGGCGCAGACCTCGTCATCGGAGGAGCGCCAGGGGCCTTCGGCTTCTCCCACCAGCACGATGGAAGGCCCGCTCGTGTCCGCCAACTCGCCACCAATGATCTCAATCTGTCGCACGGCGGTGCGGAGCGCGACACTCCACTCCCGCACGGTCCGCAACTGCGCCGCGACATCTTCTCTGGCGATATGGCAGGACTCAATTTCCACCACCTCATGTGACTGTGGTGGAGAAAATCCAAAGTGTCCATCTTGTCCACGCAGCCGAATGCGGTGGCGATAGTGCCATTCTTGAGGCGCGGGGATGATGGGCGACATCGGCGGCTCGGCGATCCCGCCAATCCGTCGCAACTGCTCGCGCACATTCAGTTCCTTCGCGCGCAATTGTTCGGCATACTCCACCTGTTGCCACGGGCAGCCGCCACAGCGCGAAATGTATGGACACGGCGGAGTCCGTCGCCGCGCTGAGGGCTGCCGTATCTGAACGACATGGCCAGTCGCGTAGCGTTTCTTCTCTTCAACCAGCGCGACTTCAACCTCGTCACCTGGCACCGTACCTGGGACAAAAATCACCTTCCCATCCGCTCGGCCAATACCAGCCGGGCCGTGAGATAAGGCGTCTATCGTGAGAGTAGTTTTTCGGGAAGGCATGGGCAAAAATCAAAAGGCAAAGATCAAAAGGCAAAAATGAAAAGACAATGAGGCTTGAGGCTTGAAAATTTTTGACTTTTGCCTTTTGACTTTTGCCTTTTGACTTTTGCCCCAACGGGGGGAATGGTTCCCGCTGGTGGGTGTGCTAGAACCGCGCACTATGTCGCAGGGTCCCATCACCATTCGTCGCGGGCAACGTACCGACTTCCCACTCCTCCCGCAACTGCTGGAGCCAACGGTATCGCCGCAGAGCGAGAAAGCCCAGGTCCGCCACTGGCGACGCGTGGCCAGTAATCCGACCCATGATTTCTACGTTGCCGGGCGAGAAGGCAGCGTTCGCGGCATGGTCCTCGTGTCCTACATTCGTGCCTTGACGACCCCAGGCTGGCGGGCGATTCTCGACCTCGTCGTCCCAGTCGCCGCGCTCTCCGAGGTCGGCCCACTGCTACTCGATTTCGCTAAAGCTCGCGCACGACAGCGCGGCTGTCCGCACCTGATGGTGTGGACGACAACGCAAGATCAATCCGAGGAACTCAGTACGCTTTTCCTGCAAGCGGGCTTTCTCCCCTCTGGAGAAGTGCTATCTTGCGCATTGCAATAATCTGACAAGATGAGAGGGGCCTGTGATTCGATTTCTTCTCGGTATCGTCGTTGGCATTATCGCCACTGTGTACTTTCTTCACACTGAGAGTGGCGAAGATTTGCTCTCTTCGAGCACCAAGGTCCGCCATTTGGAGGAAAAACTCCAACATGCCGACGAACAACAGAATAACCTTGCGAAAAAACTCGAAGAGGCGACCGCTGTCATTGAAAAGATGGCCACGCAGTTCACGGCACTCGAACAACGCTTTCAGGCGCTGACTCCACCAGAAGGCCCGAAGATCAACACACCGTCAGTCGTGGAAGCCCCAACGCCTCCAACTCCGGAACCAGGGGCTTCCGTCCCCGACTCAGGCACCATACTCGAACCGCCCGCGGCACCTCCCACACCAGAAGAATCCGGGGCCAGTAACCCAAGCGATCCGCTCGCGCCCCAGTAGCATCCGACATGGGTTTCGCCCACGCTCCTGGCCCTATGGGCTTGACCCTGCGACCAAGAGACCGCTATGACAGTCCCCAGTCATCCATTCACATCTTTCATGGTGAACATTGTCGGGGTGTGGCTCAGCCTGGTAGAGCACACGGTTCGGGACCGTGGGGTCGCTGGTTCGAATCCAGTCACCCCGACTTTCAACTCTCTTCCGTTCATCACTGGCCCTCACGCTGCCTCCATCACCCTCTGATTCGTGGGACCCCGCTATGTTGCTGCTGATTCTTGTTATCGTGCTCGCTTACCTGTGTGGCGCGATTCCAACCGGTGTGATCCTTACCAAACGTTTAGGACTCGACATCCGCACGATGGGTAGTGGCAATGTTGGCGCCACCAACGTCGCCCGGAGCGCGGGCAAGAAAGTCGGCCTGCTCACGCTGCTAGGGGACATCATCAAAGGGCTAATCCCAGTTTTGTTGGTCCGCTTTCTGGGCCTTGGGGAAGCCGCATTGGCTTGTGCCGCGGTCGCCGCGCTGGTCGGCCATGTCTTCTCTCCGTTCCTGGGATTCTCTGGCGGCAAAGGGGTCGCCACTGGGCTCGGCGTCTTATTGGGGATCGCGCCTCATGTCATTCTTTTCGCCCTCGTGTTCTTCATTGTTACCTTCGCCGCCAGTCGGATCGTCTCGCTCGCCTCGTTAGTCGCCACGGCGGCGACCCCGCTCTTGTTGTGGTGGTTCGCCTATCCGCCCGCCCGCCTCTACGCCGGGACGCTCATCGCGCTGCTCATTATCGTCCGCCACCATGAAAACATCGTGCGGCTGCTCAACGGACAAGAACAAAAATTTAGTTTCGCCAAAACCCCACCTGCTGCCTAAAAAACCAGCGCTGCCTATCAACTAACCACCATCCCCACCATCGCCAGGAAATATCCGCGTGGGCAGCCCACTTTTTCAAGAAATTTTCGGCGAAATTTTCCGCGCGGGCGGCACTGGTTTTGCACCTTGGTATCTAGGCTCTCACAAACATGTGACCGAACAGAGCCTCTCCAGTAAAGTCGGGAGTGAGACCGAGAGCAAGGATCGGCTTTACAATATCGTGGTTTTCCTTTAGAGAGGCCGAAGGGAGGTCCATCATGAAAGGCGCTATGAAAAAAGTTGAGGCCATTATCAAGCCCTTTAAGCTCGACGAGGTCAAGGAAAACCTAAACGCGATCGGTGTCCGCGGCCTGACCGTGAGCGAGGTCAAAGGCTTTGGGCGACAAAAAGGTCACACCGAGTTGTATCGCGGAGCCGAGTATGTGGTCGACTTTCTTCCCAAGGTCAAGCTTGAGATCATCGTCAACGAAGACCTGGTCGCCAAAGTGGTGGAGACCATCGAAAAGGCCGCACGCACGGGACGGATTGGGGATGGAAAAATCTTCGTGACTCCCGTAGAAGAAGTCGTCCGTATCCGCACGGGTGAACGTGGCGAAGACGCCATCTAATATCCACATTTTTTAGCGTAGGGAGGAGTGTAGGCAATGACACCGAAAGAGGCAGTGCGATTCGCACGCGACCATCAAGCCGAGGCGGTCGATTTCAAGTTCATGGATCTGCTTGGCACCTGGCAACATTTCACGATTCCGATGAGCGAGTATGAAGAAGCGATTTTCGAGGAAGGACTGGGCTTTGATGGCTCGTCGATCCGCGGCTGGCAGCCGATCAACGCCTCGGACATGCTGGTGGTGCCGGATCCAGCCACTGCGGTGATCGACCCGTTCTGCGAACGGCCCACCCTGAGCCTGATTTGTAATATCGTCGATCCCATCACCAAAGAAGAGTATTCTCGCGATCCCCGCAACATCGCCCGCAAAGCCGAAGCCTATCTCAAATCCACCGGCATCGGTGACACCGCCTACTTTGGCCCGGAACCGGAATTTTTCGTTTTCGACGACATCCGCTACGACCAGAACCAGCACGAAGGCTACTATCACATTGATTCCATTGAAGGGGTGTGGAACTCGGGTCGCAAGGAAAGTCCCAATTTAGGCTCGAAGATTCGCTACAAAGAAGGGTACTTCCCCGTCGCGCCACTGGATACGCAGCAAGACCTGCGCACTGAAATGATGCAGTACATGGAACGGGTCGGCATTCGGGTCGAGCGCCAACACCATGAAGTCGCCACCGCCGGCCAAGCGGAAATCGATATGCGGTTCATGTCGCTGGTGAAGATGGCCGATGCCCTGCAATGGTTTAAGTACATCGTGAAAAACGTCGCGCGCAAACATGGCAAAACCGCGACCTTCATGCCGAAACCGATTTTCGGTGACAACGGCTCCGGCATGCACTGCCATCAATCAATCTGGAAAGGTGACAAGCCGCTTTTCGCTGGTGACGGCTACGGCGGCATGAGCGAAATGGCCATGCACTACATCGCTGGCATTTTGACCCACGCCCCAGCCTTGTGTGCTTTCGTGGCTCCAACAGGCAATTCCTACCGCCGTCTCGTCCCAGGCTTCGAGGCCCCGGTCAACTTGGCGTACTCCTCACGCAACCGTTCCGCCGCGGTGCGTATCCCCATGTACTCGCCTAGCCCGAAAGCCAAACGGATCGAAGTCCGCTTCCCTGACCCTGCCTGCAATGGCTACCTGGGCTTCTCAGCCATGCTCATGGCTGGACTTGATGGCATTGAACGCAAACTCAATCCCGGCAATCCGCTTGATAAAGACATCTACGCGCTCACCCCGGAAGAGCTGAAAGGCGTGCCCTCGGTGCCAGGAACGCTCGAAGGGTCGCTCCAGGCGCTGGAAAAGGATCATGCCTTCTTACTAAAGGGAGACGTCTTCACCGAGGACGTCATCGAAACCTGGATTGACTGGAAGCGCACCAAGGAACTCGACCCCTTGCGCCTCCGTCCGCATCCACACGAATTCTCGCTCTATTACGATGTCTAAATCGTAAAGGCGACTCATCAAGCTGATGGAGAGGGAAGGATACGTCCTTCCCTCTTTTTTTGTTTGCCCCACTCCACACGCCCTGCGGCCCGCAGGCCGCGCGCCTTGACAAAAATAGGCAGGTCAGGCAGATGAGAGGGACTCATACATCCCCCCATCGTAAGCGTTCTCACCGAAAAAAGGAGATAGTCATGGCAGCATTACTTGAAGGCAAAGTCGCAATCGTCACCGGAGCCGGACGTGGCATCGGGCGCGAAGAAGCATTGCTCCTCGCCAAACATGGAGCGAAAGTCGTCGTCAATGATCCAGGTGGCAGTTTTGATGGCTCTGGCGCTGATAATCGCCCAGCGCAGCAAGTGGTTGAGGAAATTAAAGCAGCCGGCGGACAAGCCGTCGCCAATTACGAAAGCGTCACCGACTTCAAAGGAGCCAAACGCATCATTCAATGCGCCATCGACACATACGGCAAGCTCAACATCTTGGTCAACAATGCCGGCATTCTGCGCGACCGCATGATCTTCAACATGAGCGAAGAAGAGTTCGACTCGGTCGTCGGCGTGCACCTCAAAGGCTCCTTCAATTGCACCCGCCATGCGGCGGAATACTGGCGTGAGCAGCATAAGCTCGGCACCGTGCTGAATGGGCGAGTCATCAATACCTCGTCCGATGCCGGGTTAATCGGCAGCCCTGGGCAACCCAACTACGGCCCCGCGAAAGCCGCGCTGGCGACGCTGGCCATCATTGTCGATGGCGAACTGAGCAAATATGGCGTCACGGCCAATGCTATCGCCCCGCTCGCCCGCACGCGCATGACCGTCGATGCCACGCCGCAAACGGCGGGCTTAATGGGCAAACCGGCGGAAGGCGAACATGACTTCTTTAGCCCACACCACATCGCGCCCCTGGTCGCTTGGCTCGCCAGCGACGACGCGGCCAATGTCCACGGTGAAGTGTTCCGGGTTGGTGGTGGATGTGTATGGCTCATGCAAGGCTGGCATACGGTGGGCACCGTCAAGAAACGCGGCTCCTGGGACGCAGCGGAACTGGGAGACAAGCTCAAAGTCGAACTCGCCAAAGGCGCGACCAAGAAAGAAAACCTCGGCGAAGTGTTTCGGAGCCTGAAGAACTAATTCCGATTAAGGTTCAGTCAGCCACCCTCGAAATTTTGACATCCAAGTTCGCCAAGAGCAGCACTGATGCTTCCAGGTTCCCTCTCCCGGCTGGGCAATGGCATTCAGTTCGCGAGTTTTGGGTTCCGAGTTCCGAATTCCCTCTCCCGGCTGGGAGAGGGCTAGGGTGAGGGGGATCAAATGTCGATCACCGATTCTGCTCACCCTCATTCACCAGACTGAGGCGGAGAAAGGAGACCACCCTTCCCCGCTCGTTACTCTCGCACCCATAAAGCCACCCACTGTGAACAATTCCCCCGCCTACAACATCCTGATTGTCTGTCACGCCAACACCAGCCGCAGTGTGATGGCCCACACGCTTCTAGAAAAGATGCTCGCCGAGCGTGGGATCAACCATTTCAATGTCCGCTCTGGTGGCATCGCTATTTACGCCCGCGACCGCATGCTCGCGTCACTTGATGCTCGCTTGGTTCTGCGTGACGTAGGCATTCATTTACAAAGCGAGGAATTCGTCTCCACTGATCTCAAACGCCATCGCTACCTGATTGAGCAAGCGCATCTCATCCTGACGATGACCACCGAACAAAAAGAGATGTTGGACGCCTACCCCGAAGCGACCGGAAAACCAGCCTTTACCCTGCGCGAATTCGCTGGCGAAATGGGAGACATCGACGATCCCGCCATGCAAGGCGAGGAAGCGTTCCGCGCCCGGCTCGATGAAATCAAGCGGTGTCTAGAAAAATCCTTCGACGATCTTATAAGGATGTCACATGAACACATTTGAGAATCCACCGGATGCCCGCATTCGCGATATTTTGGCCACGCCTCGGACTATTGCCGTAGTCGGCTGCTCACCCGACCCCGACCGCGACAGTCACGAAATCGCCGCGCTGCTCAAAGCCAAGGGCCACAAAGTGATTCCGGTCAACCCGACCAGCAAGGAAATTCTCGGCGAGCGCTGTTTCGCCAGTCTCAAGGACATACCAGAGCCGGTGGATATGGTGGACGTATTCCGACGCTCGGAACATGTCGATGAGATCGCCGCCGACTCCATCGCCATTGGCGCCAAGATTCTGTGGCTGCAACTTGATGTCATCAACGAACCCGCCGCGCAAAAAGCCCAAGCCGCGGGCATGACCGTGGTCATGGACCGCTGTCCGGCGATTGAGTATCGTCGGTTGTTCTGAGGCAGTTCGATGCCGCTCTTGCTCATCTCAATTCGGGAATACGGTTTTCATTATGACGAGGCCGCTCATTAGTTGTTCGCCTGACGTGATGGGGGGAACCGCGGTGTTCACTGGGACTCGCGTACCAGTACAGACCCTGCTGGACTATCTTGAAGGTGGCGAGACCATAGATGACTTTCTCGAAGGGTTTCCCACAGTCAGTCGCGAGCAGGTCGTGGACTTTCTGGAGGAGGCCAAGGACCGCATGGTGGCGGCGGCCTTGTGAAGATTCTGTTAGACGAATGTATTGACCGGCGGCTTGTAAAAGAGATCGCCGGACATGAAGTCAAGACCGTCCCACAGATGGGATGGGCAACAATCAAAGACGGCGAATTACTGGCTCTGGCTGAAAAAGACTTCGAGGTTTTCGTTACGGTAGATCGCAACCTGTCCTTTCAACAGCATCTTCCCCGGTACTCTCTTGCGGTTATTGTCCTGCGTGCACGGAGCAATCGGTTACAAGATTTACGACCCTTGGTGCCCAAGTTACTAGAAATGTTGCTAACGGCAAAACGTGGAGAAGCCCTGTGGGTCAGCAGCTAACCCCACGCCGGAAGACCTGGGAGTTTGGCAGTATTCCAAGCAGCAGCCTACGGCTCTCAGATTTTTCACTTTTGCCTTTTGCACTTTGACTTTTGACTTCTCCTAAAAAATGGCCTACCACCCAAAAAATATCCAATCCTGGACTCGTCTCGGTTCCGAGACCGTCTACACCTGCCGCATTTTCTCACTGCGCAAGGACCGCAACCGGTCGCCACGCGACGGACGCGAACATGACTTTTTCGTGCTCGACAGTAGCGAGTGGGTCAACATCATTCCCGTGACGGCCAATGATGAAATCGTGTTGATTCATCAGTATCGCCACGGCATTGACGACATCACCCTCGAAATTCCCGGTGGGATGGTGGACGCCGAAGACCTCTCCCCTCTCCATGCCGCGCGTCGAGAGATGCAGGAAGAGACCGGCTACGATACCGAGGACGTGATTCCGCTCGGTGCGATTCACCCCAACCCAGCCATTCAGGGCAATCGCTGCCACACATTTTTAGCGCGTAACGTCAGCAAACAATTCGAGACCAATTTCGATACTACCGAGGAGACGGAAGTCGTCCTGATCCCCTATCGACAGATTCCCGATCTCGTGCGCCAAGGCCGCATCACCCATGCGTTAGTCGTCACGGCCTTCTATTGGTACGAATTATTGAGGCAAGCAGAGCAATAAGCAGGTTTCACGTATGCTCGACACATTCACCATCACGACATTTACCGGGCAGGAAGGCACGACCTTTCGGTTCACACTCCCATCAGGCACGGCAATCGAAGCCACATTGCTCCAGGTCTCGTCACTCACAGCAAAAGGCCCAAGTGGCGAAGAGCTACCGCGCAAGCGAGTCCCGTTCTCACTTCAGTTCCGGGTCCCGACACCGGACCGATTCGAGCAGAAAACCTATACACTTGAACATGCGGTGATTGGAAAATTCGAGATATTCCTCGTCCCGATCGGGCGCGAGGCGGATGGGTATCGGTGTGAGGCGATCTTCACGTGAGGCGTGGTGCGTGGTACGTGAAATACTCGACAGTCAGTCGCATCACGTCCCCCGCCGTCCCCCGTCCCCTGTCCCCCGTCTCTCCATGAAGAGATACACCCCTTTGTCCTCAATCATCACAAATCCCAGCCGCTGATAGAGCCGCAGCGCGGGATTTTCGCGCTCGACATGAATACGGACCGGCTTTCCCGCCGCATCCGCCTCCGCGAGCAAGTCCCGCAGAATAGTCGTACCAATCCCAGTCCCGCGATACGCCGGGAGTAGGGCGATATCGACGATACGAATCTCGTCTCTCCACCGCGCGACATACAGCCGTCCGACCGGCGTGTCGTCGTGGAGAATGACAAGGAAGTCAGTGTCTATGTAATTGTCTTGGTAAAATTTGTGTTGGGCGACGAACTGCATCTGAAGGAACGCCGTTTTCTGATCATCCGTCCAGTCGGTCACCGCCAGTTCATCCAAGCGCGTGCTGGCGTAGACCTGGCAAAGAAAAGATTCATCACTCGGAACGATAGGACGAAAACGGAGAGCCATACGTATTCCCTTCAGGGGGGATCAAGTGAACTTTCCTTTTGAACATCCACGGAGTGAAGATGCGCGCAACGCATTCTCCGTGGCTGCCAGTCCAGATCGTCACGCGGCAAACACCTCGGCGAGCGTGGGGGCAGTCAAGAGCCGATCTCCCCACTGCAACAGAGTCTCCGCATCCGCCGTCTGGACTCGCTGGCGAATGGATTCCGCCAATGGACCGAAGCGCCGTTCCATCTGCCGTAACAGCATGACCGCTTCTCCTTGCTGAAGTCCTTGCTGAAGTCCTTGCTGACGGCCAACCTCCAACCCTTGCTGTTTCCATTCTTCGGTCCATTCAATCACCCGTTCCGCTAACATGCTGCGTACCTCCTGCAAATCTGTCAGTTCGTCAAAGACAACGCTCGGCATCCGACCCGGCAGAAACACGCGTTTCAGCCACGTCGTGAAATCCCGGCGCAGGGACTCCTGCGCCGGGGCCTGGAGCCACTCCACCAGCGCACTCAGCACCTGCTCCACATCGCTCGGCGTGCGACTGTTCTCCATACGGAATAACGCCGCCGCCAGGTTCCGAACTACGGGCATGTCCTGCGCACGCAAACGCCCCTCATCCAACAAAAAATAGCGCATCTGGGGTCGGTACCGCTCCAACCCGCCGGGCACGGGCAAAATCAAGTCCGACACCTCTTCCGCCGCATCCCACCGTTTGCTGCCATTGTACAACACCACCGGCAACACTGGCGGCAGACTACGCTCCGCGGTCCATTGCCCGCTACGAATCAAGTCTTGGTACAACAACCCTACATACGTCAAGATGCGCACCGCCATGAAGTGGTCGATGGTCGATTGGAACTCTAACAACAGATAGACATACAGCCACTCGTGCCCCCAGCGGACCCGCCAGATAAGGTCGTCCGCCCGGCCGCGTAAATCGTCGGTGACGTAGGTCCCGTTCACCTTCTCCAGAGTGCTGAAGTTCAGCCTGTGGACCCAGGGCTCGTGCACAAAGCCGCGCAGCAGGTCTTCGACCATGACCCGATGAGAGAAGAGAAGCCTGTAGCTGTGGTCGTGGTCCATACCAAAATACTCGCCTCGAAAGTACAAGAGCACGGACACTGTGTCGACAGGATCACAACGGGAGACTTGAGACTTACGCCGCATGTGCGCGAAGCGCTCACCCTGCTCCTCTCACATCAACAAATTGAAGACCGCCGTATAGTAGCGGTTGTACGCATCGCGCCCTTTGGGCTGTAAGAGCATGGGGGTTTTCCCCGCCACGGGGTGCCGAATCGTGTAAATGCCTTCAAGAAACCGCACGTCGCGTGGTCCGGCGAACACGAGCGAAAACTGCTCAGTGCCACCGCTCTTCGTCCCCTCGGACAACTTGGTCAGTTTCATGGGCGTCAACGATGGACTTTGCCCCGAAACGAGAAACGTCTGACCAACCAGAGGAAGAAAGACACTCTTGCGCAGCGCGCCAGCCAAACTCCCACGAACCGGCGGTTTCGGCGGAACTGGAGCCGCGATTGCGTTCGCGCTTGTCATTCCAACAAGCGCGAAACCAGCCATGTTGAACACGAATTGTCGTCGATTGATCATGTCGTCGTCGCCCCTTTACTTCTGTGTCTTCTGTACAAAGGAGAAACATCGACATTCCTCTCGGTAAACTTAAATCCGACATACACAATTTACCGGATCAGATTAAACACCGCATAGTAATACTGTCCAGCGGCATCCTGTTCCGCGGGTTCGAGAAAGAGTTGGAATTTATCGGCGGTGGCCGGATGCTCAAGGGTATAGACACTTTTGCCGAGAACAGGCGTCCGTGGGCCACGGAAACGCACCTCGAATTGCTCGGTTTTGGCGTCCGGTTTCCGCTCCGACACCTCAAGGATTTCCACGGAGATCACCTTCCGCAGCCCCTTCTCGCCGCCGTACACATAAAACGATTGGCCGATATACGCGGTAAAGTTCGTGTGAGCAAGGGATTTACTGAGCGGAACGGGCTCCGCGTTCGTCCGATAGGGCACGAACCCCAATGCGAGGACTACAGCGGCAGCGCTCTGCGTGAAGAAGGATCGTCGGTTCATATGTTGTCAAGCGGTGCTTTCCCCACGAGAGAGACTACCTCATTTGCGCGGCATCCGTGGCGACCGAGACCTCCACCCGCACCTGATAGCCCAGGCGCGCGAGAAAGGTCTCACAGTCTTCCCAGGTAAGTCCAAAGGCCCGCACGTCAGCGAGCCCCAAACGGCCGACGATGTCGCGCAGGGTCTCGACGTTGCTCTCGTCAAATTCTTCTTCCATTAACGCTTGTTCCGCCCACTCCACGAGCGCAGCCAAGGTTAGACGATGATCCAAATACGCACTGAGCTTCGCCACAACGGAGAGATTAGTAACCATGACCGTGTCCCTCACTCAACTTTCTTATGACCTGTATCAATCGGAAACTTTTGGTGCATCTCTACAAGCATTCCCCGGTCATTATAAATCTCTTGAAAGAACCGAACAGTCGTTTCTTCAGCATCGACTTCTTTGTAATAGCGGGCTTTCCAGCCCAGATGACCTTCGACCTCGTACCAATACCGGCGTCCACCGCCTGGCAACTCCTCCCATGACCCAAACTTCTTTTCATTGTGGTGGCGCTTATGTTCGGCCATCGGATAGTATTTGCCGGTACTCCGTCTTCCCTAACTTTGGACATGAGACCCTGGACACGGGACCTTGGACTTTAGACCTTGGACTTTTTCCCCAGTCCCCAGCCCCTAACCCCCAACCCCTATCTTTTACGTCCTTGGCGGAAACACCCCTTGCAATGCAATACAGAAATAAAAGGTCAGATACGGTTGCAAATTGTTATGCGGCTGGTCACCGCCAGCAGG
>JANMSE010000421.1:0-12640 GCA_031389045.1 Deltaproteobacteria bacterium
CGCGTTCACACTGCTTAACGCCGCCGTGCGTTCTTCTACCCGTTCCGCTAACTTCGCGTGCAACCGCTGATACAGTCGTTCCTGTTTGCGATAGACCACGAAGGTCACAATGGCGGAGACCGCACCGCTGAAAACAATAGTCATGATGTGGGATTCCCACAGCGTGGTATCGGGAAACAGGGCATCTTTGACAATCTCAAAGATCGTCATGCCCGCGAGAGTCCCGATTACGGCCTGACTCAGGGCGGTGGCAAGTCTCGTGCGAGGCTGAAAGGGGCGGTCCTGTTCCGCGGTGTTGCGCATGGTGACCGCCACCTTGCCATATTTTCGGGGCCAGTAACACCGGAGAAATGTAACACAACTGTCACGCTTTTCTCACGGAGCGGGAATGATCTTTCGCTAAAGTGAGGGTGCAATCAATCAAGCAATAGTTTGATCTGAGGAAGGAGAAGCGACGATGGGACAGACAGCTCAATACATCTATGCCCTGTATAGTGGCGTTCGTGAGAAGCGCTCGACCGTGGACCCGACTCCACAACGGACGGCGGAATTCGCGCGTCAACTCCGGCAATGTGGAGGCATTACGAAAGTGACGACCAATCCCGTGACAGGGGGGCTCCTCGTCCAGTACGATCCTCAACGGCTCTCTGGGACAAACGCATTGAAGGTCTCGAGCATATTAGAGGGCTACATTGGCGGACTTCTGGCGAGCCTGCGGAGACCTTGTGTGTAGCCTTCGTTTTCCGTCCGTCTCCTGAGGGAGCCTGAGAGGCCAGGAAGAATGCACGAAAAGGAAGCGCCTCTCACGCACCCATTGGCCAGTGAAAATCGCGGAGCTAGTGCCGCTGCGCGAAAGGCGGGGGATCGATTTCCATGTTCACCCACTCCGCCGTAACGGGTTCCGCGAGCTCATGGAGCAGCTCGCGTCTCACGACTTCGGCTTCCAGGATCTCGCGCACGAAGTCATGCGGTGTCGTCAGACAGTGTTCAGACACTCGTTGCAAGCGGCGCCACCAAAATACAGGCACCTGGAGAGAGACTGAGACGGAATTTTTCGCTGCCATAAGTATGTACTCCTGATGTGAGAGAGAATGCCAAGAAGGTAGAGCTCCTCTCCTACGCCACGGTGACGGTGATGTGAAGAGATGATGAAACGTCTCACCGTTCTCTCCGGTGGTCCTTGTCATGCTCGCGTCATAAAACTGTAGCCATGTTGTCACACGGGCATGCTACAGAAGACCCTTCACTATGAAGGGAGTCCTCACTATGGACCAGATTCCGCCCTCAGCCCTCCTGTCAGAGAAGAGTAGCGCGTTGGCCGACAAGATGACCCAGTACCTGCTCGTGCATCCTTGTGCGCTCCTCGATACCCACCGGCTGATGACCAGATTTCAAGCCTCTCCGGCGATCGTGCAACAGGCGATGCGCCAATTGGAAATGGCCACCGACCGTCAGGAAGGACCAGCAACAGTACTGGCGGGCTTGGACGAACCGACCAAAAAACTGATCTTCTATCTCCTGCGTTACCCGCACGATCTCGTCGATGGCCACCGGCTTATGCACCGGTTCGGGGTCTCAAGCGCGCAATTTCTACAGGCGTTGGACTGGATTGACCAGCGGGTCATTGATGGAGAGGAGATGTAGAGTGGGGAAAGTCCGCCTGTCGAGTAGCGAACGCGCGGTTGATCTTCCGGACCGATCTCCTTATGTTCCCGGCATGGCTGAATTTGTCGCCTTGATCGAGTTGGGGTCGAATGCCGTTCGTTGTTTGTTAGCCGCGATCACTCCTGGGAGTGGCTTTGAGGTCGTGCTTGAGGAACGAGAACAAACCCGTCTGGGCGGTGGCTCGCCGGAAACATTGCCGCCAGGAGCAATCCAGAAGACGGTGAGCGCGGTGAGCCGCTTCCTGCGTGGGGTGCGTGAGCAGTACCAGCCACGGATTCTCGCCGTGGCCACCTCCGCCGTGCGGGATGCCAACAATCGCGGGGAGTTGCTGGGCAAACTCAAACGGGACGCGAACATTGAGGTGCGGATTCTCAGCGGCGTGGAGGAAGCCTACTGGGGTGCGCGTGCCGCGGTGCAAAGTCTCTCGTTACAAGAGAGTGCGGTGGTGGACCTGGGCGGCGGCAGTTTGCAATTGACCCAGGTGCGAGCAGGAGCCATTGTCTCCGCGGCCAGCGTGCCCTTGGGGGCGGTGCGGATGACCGAGCGGTTCTTGCGCGCGGACCCGTCTACCCCACAAGAAGTCCAGTCCCTGCGGCGGGAGATTCAACATCACTGCGAACCCGTCTTACCGGCGATCCTCACCAGTGAGAACCTGGTGGGCATGGGCGGGACGATTCGCACGTTAGGGCGCATGCACCTGCTGGCGTCGAATCAACAGAGTTCGCGGCAAGGATTGACCATGCAGCACACCGATGTCGCCGCGCTGCGTGCCCGGCTCCAAGAACTCTCGGTTCGCGAGCGGGCACGCATACCTGGCCTGAAGGAAGAGCGGGCGGACATTATCTTCGCGGGCGCGGTCGTGATTGAGGAAGTCATGCGGCTGGGCCGCTACCGCACCTTGACCGTCTGTACCGATGGCGTGCGTCAGGGGTTGCTCCTGCATGAGACTTTTGATCGGTGAAGGATCACGAAGGATCACGATGAGTGAAGGATCACGATGAGTGAGAGTTTGTTTCTCAATCGGGAGCTGTCGTGGCTAGAGTTCAACCGGCGGGTGCTGGCCGAAGCACGGAACGAAGCGGTCCCGTTATTGGAGCGAGTCAAGTTCCTAGCGATTTTCAGCTCGAATCTCGATGAATTTTTCATGGTCCGGGTCGCGCGTCTCAAGCGGCGACTGGAAACGGGGGACCACACCCCCGGCCCGGATGGCCTGACGCCAGCACAAATGCTCGCGGCGATCGCCGAGCAGGTCCATCAGTTGGTGGACGAACAACACCAGTGCTTTTTACAAGACCTTGAGCCCCGCCTCGAAACCGAAGGGATTCGTATCGTTGCCACGACGGCCCTGACCCCGGAACAACATCGATTTCTTGAAGACTATTTTCATCGTACCCTGTTTCCGATCGTGACCCCACTCGCCATTGATCCAGGGCATCCCTTCCCGCACCTCGCCAACCGATCACTCTGCTTGGTGGCGACGTTGCGTCCGACTTCCATGTCCCATCTGCCCAGCACCTCTCTGGCGGTGGTGCATATTCCCACCCAAGTCGCGCCTCGTTTTATCGCACTGCCAGCACCTGTGGGGCAGTACGCGTTCATCTTGTTGGAGGATGTGATCGGCCTGTACCTGCCGCAACTCTATCACGGCTACCAGGTGCTCTCGTCCCACGCGCTGCGGGTCACCCGCGATGCCGATGTGCAACTGCCGGTGGGGCGGTCGCAAGATTTGTTGCTCACGATCGAGCAAAGTATTCGCGAGCGCCGGATGGGCTTGGCGGTGCGCGTGCAATACGACGCGGACATCGCGCCGGATGTACTGGCCCGGTTTGTCTCGGAACTCGAATTGCAACCCGAGGACCTCTATCCCGGCGTGGGGTTCACCGCGTTCGCGGACCTCTTTCAACTCTACTCAGCAGTGGACTTGCCACGGCTGAAAGATCGGCCCCAGCCGCCGCTGCCGGTCCCGGCTCTGGACAGTGGCCCCGATATGTGGGGGACGCTGCGCGCGGGTGACATCCTGGTCCATCATCCCTATCAGACCTTTCGCGCGGTGACCCATTTCTTGGAAGAAGCAGCCAATGACCCCAAAGTGCTGGCGATCAAGATGACGCTGTATCGGGTTGGACCGGCCTCGCCGATTCCCCAAGTACTGGCGCGCGCGGCGGAGAATGGCAAAGAGGTGGCCGTCCTACTGGAGTTACAAGCGCGGTTCGACGAAGAGGCGAATATCTCCTGGGCTCGTGCGCTGGAAGAAGTCGGCGCGCATGTGGTCTATGGCATCGTGGGCTACAAAACCCATTGCAAAGCCTGTCTGGTGGTGCGGCAAGACGCCGATGGGATCCGCCGCTACTGCCATCTAGCCACCGGCAATTACAACGTGCGCACGGGAGCCCTGTACGGGGACCTGGGGTTGTTTACGTGCCGCGACACAGTTGGTGAGGACTTGACGGAACTGTTCAATCTCCTCACTGGCTATGCGCATCCCCGCGATTTTCATCATTTGCTGGTCTCGCCCTTTGATCTGCGCGAGGGCATGGTCCAGCGGATTCGGCGCGAGGCGCAACAGGCCCGCGACGGCCATCCGGCACGAATCATCGCCAAGGTGAATGGGCTGGAGGACCCCACGCTCATCAACGAGTTATATGCCGCCAGTCAGGCGGGCGTTCAGATTGATCTCATCGTGCGTGGCCTGTGCTGTCTGCGACCGGGGATCCCGGGAGTGTCGGATCGCATTCGCGTGGTCTCGATTATTGACCGCTATCTTGAGCACGCGCGCATTTATTTTTTCCACAACGCGGGCACCTCGGAATACTGGCTGTCGTCGGCGGACTGGATGCCACGCAATCTCGAGAACCGGGTTGAAGTGGCCTTTCCTATTCTGGATGGAGCGCTGCAAGCGCAGATTCGCGCGATTCTCGACCTCCAGTTAGCGGATAATCAGAAATCGCATCTCTTGTTGTCGGACGGGCGTTCGGAGCGCATCACGTCGGATGGGAGCGCGGCGGTCCGCTCCCAAGAGCGGCTCTACGAGTTCATGGCGACCGGACGGCCACTCTGATTCCTCATTTCTCCGATTCCCCGCCCCCTCCCGGTCCGCCGAAATTTACACAACTGTCACATTGTTGACACGATCATGCAAACTTCCCCGGCGATACTCCTCCCCTGGAGGAATTCCCTCGTGAATCATAAGCATATCCTGGTCGTCGAAGATGACCCCAGCAACTCCGAACTCATTTCCTATACGCTTGAACAAGCCGGGCATCGTGTCGTCACCGTGTTTAACGGTGACGAAGCGGTACGCTCGGTGGAAAGAAACTGTCCGCGGCTCGTGACCCTGGACTTGTTACTCCCGCTCCAGAGTGGGTGGGAATTCCTGCGCGCGATTCGTAGCCACCCTCGCCACCACATCGCCACGCTCCCCATCGTTGTGGTGAGCGCGTTGACCACGCCACACTTGCGGGCCGATCTGCGCAAGAGCGGTGTGGACCATTGTCTGCCCAAACCGTTTTCGGTGACTGCCCTGTGTGTGTTGGTTCGCTCGCTGCTTGCCCCCAGTACCGACACGGTCTGGGACAGTCCGCTGTAACGCTCCCGCTCCTCTCTCCGTCACGGACAAATCATGCCCTTGTCATGGTTTCGTAACATTCTCTGTCTACGATGACCACGCACATCGACTGAGGAAGGGGGGTGGATCGTCTTGTCAACGCCGCACTGAACGCCAATTCAGGAAGGAATACCTACCGCCATACACTTGAGACAAGGGAGAAGGAGAACGTAAGCATGTGGAAAATCAGCACTATCATCCTTAGTGGACTTGCACTCATCCATCTGTTCGCCGGTGCCGGACTCGCGCAAAAGAGAAGTGTCGCCGAAGAAATTCTGGACATTCTGCGCGCCGAAAATAAGATCAGCGAGGAAAAATATCAAGAGCTCATGAACCGGGCGAAAGCCGAAACCGAGGCGCGGGAAGCCGGAGTCGAAGCGTACCGCCGGGACCCGGTCAAAATCATCAAGCAAGATAGGAGTTTAGACTGGCTCAATCGGTTCAGTTTCTCTGGCGATCTTCGCGTCCGCGGCGAGGGGTTCTATCAAGGGGACGGGCCGCTGGCCAACGCACGGAGTCGGATGCGCTATCGTCTGCGGTTCGGGGCGCAGATGAAAATTAGTGACGAACTGTTGGCCGGCGTTCGGCTTGTGAGCGGTGACCCCAACGACCCGATCTCGACCAACGAAACCTTGACCAATCTGTTTACCCGTAAACCAGTAGCCATTGACCACGCCTATATTATGCTCACCCCGAAAGAAACTATCGGACTCGGTGACTTTGCCTGGAACCCCATTACCCTCTACGCCGGAAAATTCACGAATACCTTCTTCAAACCTCGTGCCGTCATGGTTTCGGAACTTATTTTCGATGACGACTTAAGCCCAGAAGGTCTTGCTGAGACCTTTACGCTCTATGAAGGGTCGGAGGGGCTGTTGCGTCGCTTCCAACTCAATGCCGCGCAGTGGGTGGTCCGAGAAAACTCGCGGTCCAGCGATGCTTGGATGATGGGTGGACAGGCCGTGGTTGCCTTACAACCGCTCGCGAGCACCCGCCTGACGTTGGCGTTTGGCGACTACTTTTTCTCGAAAACCGACGGCATTGCTCAATCCCGCGCTGGCAACAGTGCGTTGAAAATCACCAACTCCGTGATCCTGAGAGATGGCACGGTCGTGAAAGGTGGAAGGTCGCTCACTCCTGGAACCGGCGCCAAGGACTTCCGGCGTTTCCTCGGCGGCTTCAACATCGTCAATGCGTCGATGCAGCTTGATTACAATACCGGTGATCCGCGATGGCCGGTCTCACTCATCGCGGATTTTGCCCATAATACGGATGCGGAGAATGGACGTGACATCGCGATCTGGGCTGGGGCGAGTTTGGGGGCGACCCGCAATCCTGGTGATTGGGCCTTCTCTCTGGCGTGGGCACGGACGGAAACCGATGCTGTGTTGTCAGCGTTCAGTTATAGTGACTTTGGGCGTGATGGTGGAACGAACAACCAAGGCCCCTTTGTGAGGGTCGATTACATGTTGTTCCCCCGGCTGACGATTTCCGCCAAGAATCATTTCGTCTCGTTCATTGACCGACCGAAAGGACAATCGAATGCCACGCTCCATCGCTTCCAGCTTGATGCGCAGGTGACGTTCTAAGGAAGAGGTCACACTTCTGTAACACTCTGGTAACATTCGCTGATTAGCGTGAACTTTATGGAGGATATTTCAATGCAAAAGAGACTGTGGTCGCTCATGGTAGGAACAGGGTTCGCCGCGAGCCTGCTCGTTCCTCAGCAAACATCCGCTCAAGATGCCGTTAAAATTGATGCGGCTATTCCGGCCTATAAGTCGGTGAGCGGGATCTCTGGCAACCTCAACAGTATTGGCTCGGATACACTGAATAACCTGATGACGTTGTGGGCGGAAGGGTTCAAGAAAATGTACCCCAATGTCAACATTCAGATTGAAGGCAAAGGGTCGAGCACCGCCCCCCCCGCGCTCATCGAAGGGACCGCGCAACTCGGTCCGATGTCTCGCCCGATGCGCGGGTCGGAGATTGATGGCTTCGAGGCGAAGTATGGCTACAAGCCCACCCCGTTACGGACTTCACTCGACTCGCTCGCCGTATTTGTCCATAAAGACAATCCGGTGAAAGGACTGACGTTGGCGCAGGTCGATGGCATGTTCTCGAAAACCTTCCGCTGCAAAGGCGGCGAGGTCAAAACCTGGGGGCAGGCTGGGCTTGATGGCAGTTGGGCCGGCGCTCCCCTGAGCCTGTATGGTCGGAACTCCGCGTCCGGCACCTACGGGTTCTTCAAGGAAAACGCGCTGTGCAATGGTGACTACAAAGACACCGTCAAGGAACAACCAGGCTCGGCGTCCGTGGTCCAAGGCGTGAGTGAGGATCGTAATGGTGTGGGCTACAGTGGGATCGGGTACGTCACTTCTGGAGTCCGTGCCGTGCCACTCTCGAAGGACGGAGGAGGTTTTTCACCCGCGACATACGAGAATGTGGTGAGTGGTCAATATCCCCTCAGCCGCGCGTTGTTGCTCTATATCAACCGCGCGCCTGGCAGCCCTCTTGATCCACTGGTGAAGGAGTTCGCCAAATTCATCTTCAGTAAAGAAGGGCAAGAGGTTGTCGTGAAGGATGGGTACTATCCGTTAACGGCGGCCATCGTCAGAGAAGAGTTGGCGAAGTTGGAGTAACCAAGGAGAGGAGTTCAAGGAATCCATCTTTGATCCCCCTCACCCTGACCCTCTCCCAGCCGGGAGAGGGAACTTGGGAAAACGGCCCCACCCCTTGCACGGAAATTTCACAATGTCAGACTCTCAAGCCGTGGCTCCACAAGACATCGCTATTCCTCGTGTCAACGCACGAGCCTCCGCGCCGAAAAAAAAGGGGGCTCCCACCCGTGTCAACCTTCGTTGGAAACAACTGACTGACAAAGCCGCTGGTGTCGTCATTACCGCGGGCGGCATCGCGATCATCGCCAGTATCATTCTGATTCTTTTCGTCATCGTCGCCGAGACCCTACCGCTGTGGTACGCGCCCACCGCGCAATCAACACCCACACCCACCTTGGACAACTCACAGCCGCTCGTGATGGGCGTGGATGAATACCAAGAGATTGTCTACTTCGCCACCGCCGCTGGAACGGTTGAATTCCGCTCCTTGGCCGATGGGCACGTCCTACAACGCTTTGCCATCGCCGGACTCAACGGACAGCAGGTCACGTCCGCCTACCGCGACGGGATACACCATGATGTCGTGGTGGGGACTTCGGGTGGCATGCTGATTCCTCTCAGAATCCTGTTCTCTCCCACCTTTGTCGATGGCAAGCGCATCATCACCCCAGAAGTGCGCGAGGGCAAACCGTTGCAAATTGATGAACAGGGGAGGGCGCTCACATCACTGGTCTACCGGGAAAATGAAGGGACCGTGCGGGCCGCCGCGCTGGTGGGGCCACGCACGCTCCTCTTTTTTTCACAGGAAGAACAAACCTCGCCATTAGGAGAGTCGAGCCTCGAACTCGCGCGGAGTGATCTTTCTCCACAATTGCAGAGCGATGTGACCGCGCTCGCCCTCGATCAATTCCAATCCAATCTGCTAGTGGGGACGGCGAGTGGGGAGATCTATCACTGGCCGGTTGACGAACCGGAAAACCTACAGTTGGGGCAGACCTTCTCCGCCGTGTCCACGCCAGGCACGGGCATTAGCGTCCTTGGCTGGCTCATCGGTGGTCGTTCGCTGATTGTGGGCGATGCGCATGGCGGCGTGAATGTCTGGGTGCAAGTACGCAATCCCGCGAATCCGCAAGATGTTTTGTATCGCAAAGCCCACCAGTTACAGGCGCATCAGGCTCAGGTGACCGCGGTCGCGCCGTCCCCACGCGACAGAGGGTTTCTCACGGCGGATGTCGCAGGCACGGTGCTGGTGCACCATGCCACATCCGACCAAACCTTGCTTACCCTGTCGACTGGCACGAATCCTCTGCCGTTGCTGACCTTCGCCCCCAAAGCCAACGGCGCGCTAACGGTCGATTCACACGGACAACTCTTTCGCTGGGACCTCCACAACCCGCACCCGGAAATCACGCTGCAAACCCTGTTCGGCAAGGTGTGGTACGAAGGATACGAAAAGCCCGATTACACCTGGCAGTCGAGTAGCGGAACGGATGATTTCGAGCCCAAGTTTAGCCTCACGCCTCTGACCTACGGCACCATGAAAGGGACCTTTTACGCCTTGCTCCTGGCGGTGCCGTTGAGTATCTGCGCGGCGCTCTACACCTCGCAGTTCATGCACCCACGCATCCGCAGCGTGGTCAAACCCACGGTCGAAGTGATGGCGGCGCTGCCGAGCGTGGTGCTAGGATTCTTCGCTGGCTTGTGGTTAGCCTCGCGGATCGAGAAAATCGTACCGGCGGTCTTTTTATTGGTCATCGCGCTCCCACTGGTGTCACTCATCGCCTCATTTGTGTGGCGACTGATTCCGCTGCCCGTGCGCAGCCGCATGAGGCCCGGCACCGAATTGGTGTTCCTTGCGCCGCTGTTGCTCATCACGATATATGCTTGCATTAGCCTGAGTGGCTATATCGAAACGGCGGTCTTCAATGGGAGTTTCCCACAATGGTTGTACACGACGACGGGCGTACAGTATGACCCCCGGAACTCGATGGTGGTCGGTTTCGCGATGGGGTTCGCCGTCATTCCGATTATCTACACCATCTCCGAAGACGCCTTCTCCAATGTCCCACAGCATCTGATTTCCGGCTCCTTAGCCCTGGGGGCGACCCGCTGGCAAACCGCCATCCGCGTGGTGCTCCCCACCGCGAGTCCGGGGCTCTTCTCCGCGGTGATGATCGGCTTTGGGCGCGCGGTGGGAGAGACGATGATCGTGCTGATGGCCACCGGCAATACGCCGGTGATGGATTTTAGTCCGTTCAATGGGTTTCGCGCGCTATCGGCGAATATCGCGGTGGAGATTCCCGAAGCGCCACATGGCGGGACGTTGTACCGTGTCCTCTTCTTGGCGGCGTTACAGTTGTTCATCCTCACGTTTTTGGTGAACACCGTCGCGGAAGTCGTGCGGCAACGGCTGCGGGAGCGGTATAGCAAAATATGAGCACCTCTTTCGGCAAATTTTGGAAAAGCGGTGACCCGTTCATCTGGATGACCGGCGGCGCGTTGGCGCTTAGCCTCATTATGATTATCTCACTGATCGTGATCGTCGCCGCCAACGCGCTGGGGTATTATTGGCCAGACCGATTGGTCCAGGTCACCCTGAAAGATGGCACCGAACTTCTTGGACAACAGATTATCAGCGAGCCGATTCCCACGCCCGATACCCCCACGGCAACCGTGCAATATCGCACCGAATTTCAGATCGCCAACCGCGATCTGTATGGCGCGGATTTTCGCTGGGTCAACGATGACGAGATCACGGCGCGGTCGTTCCCGGCTGAAGCGCTACTCTTCGAGCGCTGGGAGTGGGGGCCGCTGTTTGGCTTCCTCACCACCGTGACCCAGGATGGAAAAGTGATCGCCGAGGGGTCCGCGTCGGCGTGGAAAAGATTTCAAGAAATCCACCCGCGGACGCAAGAAACGCTGCACCGCATCCACCGGATTGAACGCAAGGAAATCGGCGACATCAACTACCGCCTGGAGCAAGTCCGCCTTGAGATGAAAGGTCTCCAGACGCAAGAGCGAGACTCAACACCGGCCGCGAAACAGATCCCCGCGCTTGAGCAGGAGATCGCCGCGTTACAGCAGCGCTACGAGGAGAAAGCCGCCGAACTCAAGACGCTCTACGATGAGAACGCACGCTATCGGTTTCTCGTGAAGGCCGCTGGGGGAAAAGAAAAAGAGCTGCCCGTTGCGGCGGTCGTACGCGCCTTTTTGCCCAATCAGTTAAGCTGGTGGGAGCGGTTCACGTTGTATGTGACCCGACTGGTCGAGTTTGTGTGGGATGAACCTCGTGAGTCCAATACCGAGGGCGGGGTGTTCCCAGCCATTTTTGGCACGGTCATCATGGTGTTGATTATGAGTGTCATGGTGGTGCCGTTCGGGGTGATCGCCGCGCTCTATCTGCGAGAATATGCCAAACAAGGGCCGATGGTGCGCGCGGTCCGCATCGCCGTCAACAACCTGGCGGGCGTACCCTCCATCGTCTTTGGCGTCTTCGGGTTAGGGTTCTTCGTCTATCTGATGGGTGGCAGTATCGACCGGTTGTTCTACCCAGAGGCTTTGCCGACCCCCACGTATGGCACGGGGGGGATTCTGTGGGCCTCGCTCACGTTGGCGTTGCTGACCGTTCCCGTGGTGATTGTCGCGACCGAAGAATCCCTGTCCTCGATCCCACGCGAATGGCGCGAAGGTTCGCTGGCCTTAGGGGCGACGAAGTGGGAGACGATTCGCAAGATTGTTCTCCCTGGCGCGCTGCCTGGTATTCTGACCGGCATGATTCTCGCGATGGCGCGCGGGGCGGGTGAAGTCGCGCCGTTGATGATTACTGGCGTCGTGAAGCTCGCGCCGACCTTACCGCTGGATGCCCATGCGCCGTTCTTTCACCTTGAGCGAAAATTCATGCACCTGGGCTTTCACATCTATGATGTGGGATTCCAGTCCCCTAATGTGGAGGCGGCCAAGCCAATGGTGTTTATGACGACCTTGTTGCTGATTGGGATTATTCTGCTGTTGAACCTCACGGCGATTATCGTGCGTAACCGGCTGCGCAGTCGATTGCGATTTGGCACGTTCTAGCAGGCGAATTATGGATAAAGAGCATTCCGTACGACCTTCCGCTGTGTCGCTTCCGCCCGCGCATGATGGCCCCAACGGGAAGGACCCGCTGGCGGCGGCGGACGCGCACGCGACCGAGGTGGAGATTCGTCAGGTCTCTCTCTTCTACGGGAGCAAACAGGCGCTGTTTGATATTGACCTCAACATTGGTCGGCGTGAGGTGACGGCCTTCATCGGCCCTTCTGGCTGCGGCAAATCGACCCTGCTGCGCTGCCTGAATCGCCTCAATGATCTGATTGATAACGTCCGGGTGACCGGGAGCATTCGCCTGAGTGGCGACGAGATTCTGGACCCCACACTGGATGTGACCGACCTCCGCAAGCGCGTGGGCATGGTGTTCCAGAAGCCCAACCCGTTCCCGAAAACCATTTACGAGAATGTGGCATACGGCCCGCGTATCCTGGGCATCAAACAGAAAGCGCGGCTTGATGAGATCGTGACCGAGAGTCTGCAGAGCGCGGCCCTGTGGAACGAGGTCAAGGACCGCTTGCACGACAACGCCCTGGCGCTCTCCGGTGGACAGCACTAGCGGCTCTGTATCGCCCGGACCATCGCCGTCGAGCCTGAGATCGTGCTGATGGATGAACCCTGCTCGGCGATTGACCCGATCGCGACCACCAAGATTGAGGAACTGATT
>JANMSE010000429.1:0-4988 GCA_031389045.1 Deltaproteobacteria bacterium
CACGACCACGACGTACGACGCTCGGGGGAATGTCACGAGTACGACCGATGCCACCGGGGCCACCACCCGCCGTACGTATAATGTCGGCGGCAGCGTCCTCACCGAGACCGATGCGCTGGGTGGGGTCACCAGTCATCAATATGATGACTTGATTCCTGGACAGCTCAGACGGACGACAAATGTCTTGGGCGAGGTGATCACCTACACGTACGATAACGGTGGGCGGGCTCTCACGCACACCTCCACCCAAGGCGGACAGCCCATTACCACCGCCTTTGAGTATGACCGGCTTGGGCGGGTCGTGAAAACGACACTCCCCGACGGACCGAACACCCGGACCGAATATGGGCCGCTGGACAAAGAGACCGCGTCGGTTGACCAATTAGGGAGGCGTACGGGTTACACTTACGACACGTTCGGCCTCTTGACGCAAAGAACTTACCCCGACGGCACGACGGAACAGGTCACGTATGATGCGGAAGGGCGGCGGACGAGCGAAACCGATCGCGGCGGGGAGGTCACCCGTTTTACCTACGATGCTTTGGGGCGACTTATCCAGACCACTTTTGCTGACGGCGCGGTGGAAAGCCAAGCCTACGATGCGGCGGGGCAGATGGTTACCACGACCGATGCGCGGGGCCATACGACACGGCACACCTATGATGCCGGAGGGCGGCAGACAACCGTGACCGACGCCCTGAACCAGATAACCACCTTCAGCTACGATGCCGTGGGCAATGCTCTCACCAGGACGGACCCGCAAGGAAGCCCCCAAACCTACGAATACGATGCCGCCAATCGCGTGACGCGCAGTGTCTTTCCGGGCGGTACGGAGCACCGGATTGCCTACGATACCGCGGGACGGAAAGTCGCGGATACCGATGAGGCAGGACACACCACGCAGTGGGGGTATGAAGCGGATGGCCAGTTGACGAGCGTCACTGACGCCCTTGGGCAGACGACGCGCTACACTTTTGACGAGGCCGGCAACCAACTCACGCAGAGCGACGCCAACGGCCACACGACCCGGTTGTCTATGACAAGCTGGGGCGGCGACTCCAGCGCATCCTTCCTGGTGGTGTCGTCGAAACGATGGCGTATGACGTAATCGGCAATCGGATGAGCCGTACGGACTTTGCCGGGCGCACGACGACCTACGCGTATGATCCGGCCAATCGCTTGGTGAGGCGAACGTATCCGGACACCAGTACGGTGGCATTTACCTATACGGGAGATGGACAGCGGGCGACGGCAGTCGATGTCCGTGGGACGACGACCTACGCCTATGATAGGCGGGATCGACTCCAGGGGATGGGGTACCCAGACGGACGGCAGCTCTCCTACTTCTACGATGTCCAGGGGAATCGGACCAGTCTTGCTGCCACGATTGGGACCACAACCCTCACAACCACCTATGCGTACGACATCCTCAATCGGCTCCAAACGGTCACGGACCCGAATGGGCAGCCCCACGCCTATACCTATGATCCCAATGGCAATCGTGCCTCCCTGACCCAACCCAATGGGATTACCACCACGTATGCCTATAATGCACGTAATCGCCTTACTACCCTGACCTCCCAGCACGTGCCGTCAAGCCAAGTGGTGCAGCAATATCAACTGACCCTGGGGCCAGCGGGCAACCGCACGCAGATCACCGAACATGGCGGGACGGTTCGAGCGTACACTTACGACATCCTCTATCGCCTCACCGGTGAGCGTGTCATCCAGAGTGGGAACCTCGCCTACGACACCACCTACGCCTATGACCCCGTCGGCAACCGCACCACGCAGACGACGACTGGAGCAAACGCCGGAGCGACAAATTACACCTATGATGAGCGCGATCGCTTACTGGCGGAAGACACGACGGTGTATACCTGGGATGCCAACGGTAACCTGGTGAGCCGGGCGGAGAATTTAGGGTCAAGTCTTGCACTCGACTTTGGCCATATCGAGTGACATTTTTTGTCACTGCGCCTCCTCGCCTTTGGTCAATTAAGCCGCGAGGGGGAGATCATTCAGCAAGGCCTCAAACGCCTCCCGCGGGAATTGCACGAGGTCGGCTTGGGGAGCTGAGTTCACCAAATAGCGGGCCCGCCAAATGTGCTGGCGCACCAGGGCTAAACAATCGGTGAAGGTGGCTTCGGGTTTATGGTACCAGGCAGTGCCCTCCACCGGGATGCGCCCTTGGGGACAGAACCGTAGCGCCAACACGGTCACCAGGGAGAACAGGCCCAACAGGACCGGCGTCGTGCGGGCGATCGCTTGGTCGGTCCACTGGCGTTGGGTTTCGACGCCGAGATGGGCCCGCGCTTCCTCAAAGGTGACCTCCACCGACCACCGCATCACGACCCAGTGCAGGATCTGCTCCGGGGTGGCGTGCACGTCGGTACAGAAGAAGGCGGCGTCGGACAATTTGCCCACCGGGTCCCGGACCAAGACAAAGCGCAGGGCCACCGGGGCCAAGCCCGGGGTATACCACAGCGCGGTACGCGAGAAGACCCAGAGCCGTTTGCGCTCGCCCCGGTACCAGTCCACCGTCGTCTCTTGCCACGGCGTATCTGCGCGGGCGGCCCAGACCTTGAGACTCCGTTGGCGCGCCCCTTTGGTGGGCTTGCGCCCCCGTTTGCCGGGTGGGGGCGGTGTCGGCGGGTGATAGAGCGCCGCATCCAAACGCAAGCGGGAGACCCTCGTCACCTGCGTGTTCACACACGCCTGGGCCAGGGCCACGGCGGCAAAGCCGCCATCCACCACGAACACCAGGAGTCGCCCGGGCAACCAGCGGCGCGTTTGCTTCACTATCTGCCGTACCCAGTCCACGCTGGTCTTATGGCGGCGTTGGTGGCGCGACTTGGACGGCCAACACAGTACCGTTAAAAACGGCAAGGCCCACACCCGCGTGGCCCACGGGACCGGGACCAGCAGCATCATGGACACCCACTTCAGCCCAAACCACGTGACCACGTGGTTGCGCGACGAGCGCACCGCATCCCGGTAACACCCCTTGGCTTTGATCTGCCGCCCGCTTCTCCGCTCGACCGTATCGTCCGCGCCGAGCACGATGGTCGCGCCCGGCGGTACCAGCACGCGTACCAGCAGCCCCAGCAGCATCTGACTGGCTTGCCCGGCGGACCACGTGGCGCGGTTCAACACCCGGTGGTAGTTGGTGAAGTGCTCCTCCCAGGCCACCCCCATGATCCGCAAGCAACTGCTCACCGTGCGGTTTCCTGACGCCAGGAGGGCTCCCACCACCAGCACTTGGGCATGGCGCCAGACCCGGTCGGAGAACAGTTGCGCAAAGGGGGCGAATACCAGTATCATCTCGGATGGCAGCGAGGGCATCGGACACCTCCACAGAAAGAGTTTGCCGTCAGACAGCTCCTCTATCCTAAAGGAAGTCTCGCCCTCCTGCTATCCAAAAATGGCCAAAGTCGAGTTGCAATCACGCATCGCTCTATCTCTTTACTTGAACGTGGCAAGGTAAAGCCTGCCCCGAAATCCCACGCAATTACTATAGAGAACTGCTCCGCTCGTATTTAGAGCGCTTTCACCTACGTCCTTGCCAGTCAGTCCTCCAGCAGCCCTGCAGAGACCAAGCGCCGAGACATCTCTCGCTTCCTCGTCTTCTACAATGACCCCTTTTCGGCACTGCAGCAGATTGCAAAGGTAGCATCGTTGCGATCTCGATATGCCTGAAAAGTGTCTTGAGATTCTCTGAGTTTACAACCGTTCGCATGACGTCAATAGGCGTTGTCCACATTAGGCAGCCAGGACTCGCACTTGTGCTCGTGGCCTCGATCTGGGTTTCTTCTTAATCACAATCTCAACATCACGATCCAAAGCGTTCAGGAAACGAAAAAGTCGATCAGTAGAAACCCCCGACAGCTTCCCCCGCATGAGTGCCGAAATCTTCGGCTGGTCCACCCCGAGAATCTTTGCCGCCTGTTCCTGTGTCAGCCTCCGCTCTTCGATAATGTCACAGATACGATACACAATCCGGGCTTTGGCCAACAATTCGTCCGCATCGGGTAGGCCAAGATCGGCAAAGACATTCCCACTGCTCTCCTCTACTTCAATCGTTTCCGGCATCGGCATTCTCTTTCTCGCTGGTACTCCACTGCGCATACTGTTCCTCCGTTTGTCGGAGACGGTTTTTGATTAGATCAATGTCGTGTTTCGGCGTTTTTCTTCCACGCTTCGATTTTTTCTGAAATGCATGTAAGGCATAAACTGCCCCGGTAAACTTCACTGTGTATACAGCGCGATATGTATCCCCAGCATAGTCTTCAACGATCTCTAGCACCCCGGCTCCACCAAAACCTTTCAATGGTTTGGCGTCTACATACTTACCACCTTCCTGGGCTTGTCCAAGAGCAAAACCGATCGTCCGCCGCACCTCTAGAGGAAAATCCTGCACGGCTCGCCGCGCACCACCCAGCCAAAAAAGCGGCTTCCTCACCACTCCCTTCTTCTTTTCCATCATGCTATAAATGGCATATTTCTTCTTGGCTGTACAGAAGCTCCTACCACACACGGTGAACTTCCCTGCTACTTCCTCTATCGACTGTATCCAAAGCCTCGGCCACAACTGCTCTCAACGAAGCGCGGCTCTTCAATCCAGAAGATCGCGCGCCCTCAACCAATCCAGGCAGGAGTCAGTCGCTTCCTTGAGCAATTCTGGCTGTCCCTGGTAGTAGTGCCGCGCTCCTTTGATGACCTTCCTCGTCTTGTCCTTGCTCGCGGCCGCCACATAGATCTTGCCCGGGTCGGAGGCCGGACAGGCTTCATCAGCCGAGTTCTCAATGACCAGGAGCGGCACCGTGATTGATGCCGCACCGCGTACACCACTGACGTTGGAGTCGTCGATCGACCATTGCGAAAGCCAGGAACGCAGGGTCGAATATCGTGCAAGTCCCGCGGGGCCTGAGTTGGCGGATTCGGGCTCACCCATCACGCAGGTGCGAGGCGGGCGATCGTTCGGATCA
>JANMSE010000451.1:0-2771 GCA_031389045.1 Deltaproteobacteria bacterium
AGGATCAGAACGCTGCCGTATGGAGAATTGGGAGTATTGAGGAGTTTCAGGTGATTTCTAGAAAACATAATCACATAGCATAACCAAGGGAGGCCGGTAAGGAGCGGAGCGAATTCCGGGCTCATGCGAGGAGAAAAGCGAAATTTCCTCACCCTGCCCTTTATCCTAAAACACGTGATTCATTTATAAAAACATAAATTGACTATAGTCAAAAATAGTTGTTCCAATAAAACTCACCTCTAATCTACCAAAGAAACATTGGAAAGTGTGAGCCTATTGCGGGTGATGTTTTGGAACTTTTATTTTTGACTATAGTCAATTTATGTTTTAGGAAGAAAGTTTTTGTCCTGTGAGAAGTGGCAATCCTCGGTTATTGCTTGCGTTTAACAAAACCAGTGGCGGCCGCGCGCTAGCTCCGTATCCGGAAATCACGCCCACATCACGAACCGCGCGGCTCTAGGAATTGTGAGGCACGCTCAACTCAATCCGTAAGGACTCATTGGCCCCGGATTTCACCGTTATAGACTGACGTTTTTCGCCCAGGGTTTCATGCCAAATTCGTAGCGTGTATTCCCCTGGTGGAACCTCGGTCAAGGAAAAATTGCCCTGCTCGTCCGTCACCACGTAGTATGGATGTTCATGCACAACCACCCAGCCCGACATCCAGGTGTGCGCGTCGCAGGTAAGCCGCAGAATCTCGGCTTTGGCAAAAGTCTCTTTCAACGTTTTCTTGAACTTTGGTTGTGGCTTGTTAAATGGGGGATTCACCACACTATGCGAATGCACATTATGCAGAATACCATCGGAGTTTTTTATCGTCAGACTCGCGCCCACGGGCACCAACACCACATGCGGATCGTAGCGACAGTCCTTTTGGTCGATGATCCCCCCTTCCCTCCGCTGTCGTTTCCCGCGCCTAATACCTTCAATTGCTACCACCACGTTCCGCACGCCCTGGTCAGCGCCAACCAGGAGTTTTTCCTCCGTTTTCTCGGTCTTTCCACATGTCGCCTCATCCTTGGTGATCTCGACCTTTCCTGGTGTCGGCGCCACCCCAAACACGCGTACTTGTCCCGCGATGGTGCCACCGTTCATCACGGTGATTTCTTCATAGCCAAAGCTCGGATTCACCACCATCGACAACATCAACATCTGCAACATCTGGATGAACAAAAATCCGCCTCTCCCTCGCATCGTCCTTTCCTCCTGCGCCACGACCGCGCGCTACCATGACCGTGGCAGCTCAAAAGCACTCTTGATATGTGTCAGCCGCGCTTGCTCGTTTTCCCAGCGAATCCCCACGACATCAAAGCGCGCTTCCCGCTCCAGCAAGCCGTTACGCGCCAGATAGTGCCAGGCCGCCTTAGCGATCTGCCGTTGCTTTCTCACATTCACCGAGGCCAGCGGATCACCAAACGCCACCCCAGTATGCGTGCGCACTTCAACAAACACCAACGTCTGTCGATCTTGCGCGATAATATCGACTTCGCCAAAGGAGACGCGATAGTTGCGCACGAGAATCACATACCCCTGCGCGCGCAGGAACTCCTCGGCGACCTGTTCTCCTCGACGACCTCGCAATTGACGATGATCCGCGCCCGGCATGAGGGCTACCCTAGCCGATGCCACGCCTCGCATGCAAGGCGCGCCGCGCGGCCCCGACTTCCGTTGAATCCTGCTCCGGGCTGTGCCACACTGTGGCGGGTCACACTGTGGCGGGTCACACTGTGGCTCGCCACGATCTCCCCCACACGAACGGACATTTTTCTTATGGAACTCGCACGTCTGACGATTCACGAAGCCGCCACGCTCCTGCGACAACGCCACATCAGCGCGGTGGAATTAACCCAGGCCCTGCTGAAACGTATCCGCGCCACCGACCCCGAGATTCAGTCTTATATCACCGTCTGTGAAAAAGACGCGCTCGCGCAAGCCCACCAGGCCGATCAACAGATCGCCAGTCACTCCGCGACCTCACCGCTGTGCGGCATCCCGCTGGCGATCAAAGACGTCATTCTCACCCACGGCGTCCGCTCCACCGCCGGGTCGCGCATCCTGTCACAGTTCATCCCGCCATACGATGCCACCGTGGTCCAGCGCCTCAAATCAGCGGGCGCCGTGATTCTCGGCAAAGTGAATTGCGATGAGTTCGCCATGGGTTCCTCGAATGAAAACTCCGCGTTCTTCCCCAGTCGGAACCCGTGGGACCGATCACGTGTCCCTGGTGGCTCCTCAGGGGGATCAGCCACATCGGTCGCCGCCGACCAAGCCCTGGCCTCGCTGGGAACCGATACCGGCGGCTCTATTCGTCTCCCCGCGTCATTTTGCGGGGTGGTCGGCCTCAAACCCACCTATGGCCGCGTGAGTCGCTACGGAGTTGTCGCCTACGCTTCCTCTCTGGATCAGGTCGGCCCCGTCACCAAGGATACCCGCGATAGCGCTCTTCTCTTGCAAACCCTGGCCGCGCATGACCCGCGCGATTCGACCTCAGCCCCCCTGCCGGTTCCTGACTACCTCGCCGCGCTGACACAAGATGTGCGCGGCCTCAAAATTGGCATTCCCAAGGAGTATTTCGTGGAAGGGATGCAACCAGAGGTTGAAACCGCGGTCCGTAACGCGGTCACCCAACTGGAAAAACTCGGTGCACATCCTGTGAGTATTTCCTTGCCCCATACCGAGTACGCCATCGCCGCCTACTACGTGATCGCCACCGCCGAAGCCAGCTCGAATCTCTCGCGCTATGACGGCGTCAAATATGGGGAGCGCGCCCC
>JANMSE010000216.1:0-3753 GCA_031389045.1 Deltaproteobacteria bacterium
GAATCTTTTCTTTTTCCTCGAGGCCCGCGACCATGTCATCAAACGAGCGCGCGAGAAAACCGATCTCATCTTCGCGGCGGACATGCAGGCGCTGCCGCAAATTTCCTCGTGCGACTTCTTGCATCCCCGCGACCAGGGTACGCACCGGAGAGGTAATCCCATTCGCGAGTCCAATCCCCAGCGATAGCGTCAGGAATAGGGCGCCGATGCCAATGCCCGCGATGCGCTGTCGCAACGTGTAAAATGGCTCCAAGGCCGCGTCATACGACCGTTGCATCACCACAAACAGAGGTGAAGGTAATCGCGCTTCGACGGGAACAATGAGAGACAGCAAGCGTTCGCCCACCAGCGTCAAGAGAAACGTTTCGTGCGGAGGTTTCTGCGCGAGGTCGGCGGAAAGACGATCATCAGGAAACATCCGCGCTTGTACGGGTGGCGACCACGAAGAGGCAAACAACTGGGTTTGTGTAAGAAACGATACCTGCGAGCCTGTGTCTTTTTCGAGTTGCTGGGCGAGCGTATGATTGATTTCTTGCCCCAACAGAAGAAAGCCAATCACGTCCGGCCCTAACACTGGCACCACAACGAGTTGAAAGAGCGTACCACTCACTTCAGATATCGCCGTGGCGGACTCTCCGGTCTTCAGGGCTTCCGCTAACGGGGACAGTGAAGCCACACTCTTTCCACTTTGTAATTTTCCAGTGGCATCCGCGCGCAGACGTCCCTCTTCATCAGTGATCCACAGGAGATCAACACCGATCCGCTGTTGGTAGTTGAGCGCGACCGACGCCAGCGTTTCGGCGTCATAGTTTGAGGCTGGAGCCATCACCTTCTTGAGAGCAAAGTCCCCTGCCAGCAGCGTCGAGTTGGTCCGCAACCGTTCGGCTCGTTCTCTCAAGAGCTGTTGAAAGACTTGACCAGTGGTCAACAGTTCTTGCCGGAGGGTGCTCTGAATTTGTCGGCTAATGATGAACTGTGTGATCCACAAGGTGGCCAAGAGGACGGCAAGAATCAACGCGGAAAAAGCAAGAAAAATTTTGGTGCGTAGACGACTGCGCGCCCACCACCTCATCGGCTCCCCCGTACTCCTTGCACTGGCAAACGCGGACGCGCGGGCGCGAGCGCGAGCGAGAATGTCACGCCCACCATGTCTTGTTCCACACGAAGCTGTTGAACGGTCTCCTCGACTTTGGTTTGGCTCAGCTCATGCCACGCGGCCACGGGCAACGTTCCCTCTGGCAATCCAGAGAGAGTAAATTCTCCGGCATCGTTGGTCACCGCGTAAAACGGTGTCGGCACCACAAGCAGCACCGCGGCCATCCAGTCGTGAATGTTACAGCCAATTTTGACCACTCCGACCTTATCAAAGAGGACAGGAGGCGCGTCTTCTCCCTTGTAGAGCGGCAGCTCGAAGCTCTTGGTCCGCGAGAACGAATAGACGTGATGATGAATCTGATCGTGATTGGGGAACCGCACGGCTGACCCGACCACCACAGGCAAAACCTCCGGCACGAAGGTTTTATGGACTTGATCCATCACCGCTGGTTGTGTTCGCGGTGGGTATTGCACTCCAGCGGGCAACGCCTGAATAAACACCACCGCGCCAGCAATCCCCTGTCCATCAGCCCCAACCACGCGCCCAGTCATCGTCGCGGCGGAAGCCGAAGGCGGAATCAGGACCAGAGAGAGCAGGCTGAGCATGAGCCCAACAATGAGAGGTGGCACCATAAATATCCGCTCAATACCGAAAACGGTAACTCATCTGCCAGCCATCGTCGGAGGGGTCCGTGCGCGACCGCGCCGGACGATGGCTGTGAAGAAATATATACTCAACCCCGATGCGATGATGCAGTCCAAATTCAAAGAAATAGGCGAGGGTCACTCCATCTCCATGCTCGCGTGTTCGTGGCGGGGTATCATCCAGCTCGCGCAGGCGAAAGGCATCATAGCGCACGCTCACACGATGCCCACGGTGATGGTACGAAAGCAACGCGTAGAACGCGCTGAGGCCAGTATCATTGGCTGGCGTACGCACCCGCGCCGTGCCTTCCAGATATTGCACCAGCAGATCCATCTGTGGGAGGGGATGCACCAACGCACCGACCGTGCCAAACCGGGTCTCCCATACGCCAAAGTGTCCTTGATCACCGAGATTATCGAAATAGCCAAGGCGAAGCGTCGCCCGCTCGCGCTCATCACTGACGATGAACAAGGTATAGAGCGCCGGACGAGAGTCTTGCTCGTCGAAAATCGACGTATGAATCCCGCGCGCGGGCAGCGGCACGCGACTGTTCAGACCGAGCTGGGCATCGCTCATCACCCAGCCACGCACCGCGAGCAAGCGCCCAAACAGATCAGGTCCGAAACCAAACCCGCCAACCACACCAAGGCGGAGTCCGATGGGCAAGAGACGCCACCATTCACCCTCGGCTCCAACGAGGCGACCCTCTTCCCACATCCAGGTATTGAGCGCCGAGGGCGTGAGGGTATAGAGCGGCGTCCACGCGGGCCCCGTATGCTCCAACGAAAACGGCAGTTGCATTACTCCCGTTTGCAGCCCCCAGCCGTGTTCCCATTCCCCCCACTCCTTACGGAAGAACGCCTCAACCAACAGCGGGTGCAGGTCCTCCCCAATATCGGACTCCCAGTTCAGTTGGGCTTGAGCGGTAATGCCCCACGGCAGAGTTCCGCCAAACTCCAACGCCAGATGTGACAACTTGAAGCGGGTGACGCGATCAAATCCGCGGGCATCAGCTCGCCCACCATAGCGTGTTTTGCCGAGTCCACGGTTCACCCAGTTTGGCGCTGAGCCGCCACGGACGACACGGAGGTCGAGCAAGCCACGAATCCAGAAGGGATATGACGATTCGGTCTCGTAGGTATCTTGCCCCCAGGCTCCCGCTGGAACGGTGCCCACCAGAACAACTGCAAGGAAAAGAAGAACCAGCCGCATCATCTCCCACCTACCTGTATGAAACTCTCCGGCGACTTAGCGGAGGCCAAGCTGTTTCATCAGCCGAGAGAGATTCGGGCGCGGCACTCCGAGTACCTGCGCCGCTTTGGTTTGGTTCCCGTTCACCGCCTCGAGTGCTTGGCGCACCCGCTCCCGCTTGAACATTTCCATCGCCGCCGACAACGACAACGTCGAATCAATGGTCTGTCCAGGCAGTGTCGGGTCGCCATTGTCGCCGCCCGGCATCCGTAGTTCGAGGGGAAGGTCAGACTCTGTCATAGTCGGCCCCGGAGACAAGACCACCGCTCGCTCAATCACATTCTGCAGCTCACGCACATTGCCTGGCCAGCGGTACGCAAGGAGTCGTTCCTGAGCGGGAGGCACCAGGGCTAAGAGCGGGCGTTTCATCTCGTTACAGTAACGCGCGGTGAAGTAGTCGATCAGCGCAGGAATCTCTTCTCGCCGGTCGCGTAAAGGAGGCAGGGAAATCGACACCACATTGAGGCGATAATACAAATCCTCGCGAAACGCGCCGGTTTGCAGCGCTCGACGCAAGTCGCGGTTGGTTGCGGCGATCACCCGCACATTGACCCGGAGGTCTTTCGTTCCTCCGACCCGTTGAAATTCTCGCTCCTGGAGGACTCGCAGGAGTTTCGCTTGCAGAGGGGCCGCGAGGTCGCCAATTTCGTCAAGAAAGATCGTGCCGCCATCAGCCAGTTCAAACTTCCCTTTCTTCTGGACAATCGCTCCCGTGAACGCCCCTTTCTCATGCCCAAACAGTTCGCTTTCGAGCAACTCTG
>JANMSE010000561.1:0-4279 GCA_031389045.1 Deltaproteobacteria bacterium
CTGGTGAAATCAACATACGAAGAGCTGCGCCTCCACCAACGATCGCCAAAGGTGCGACTCATCGTTGATGTCGATCCGTATGACATGTTATAGGTCAACGATGATCCGAGAAATTCTTCATTACCCAAATGTGAGCCTCAAGCAGACCGCTACCCCTGTTCAGAACCTCACTGGTGACTTGGTTCAGGCAGTGGATGACATGGTCGAGACGATGTACGACGCCCCAGGCGTTGGACTGGCGGCGATTCAGATTGGTCTCCCTCAGCGCATCATCGTGGTTGACATTAACCATGAGGAACGCGGAAAAGAGCTACTCAAGCTCATTAATCCGGTGATTACCGCCCGTGAAGGGGACATTATTTGGGAAGAAGGCTGCCTCAGCGTCATAGACTATGTGGCCGAGGTGAAAAGGTCCGCGAAGATTGAAATCAAAGCCTGGACGCCAGATGAAAAGGAGATCATCCTGCAAGCCGAGGAGTTGATGGCTGTGGTCCTCCAGCACGAACTTGACCATCTGGACGGGAAACTCTTCATTGACCGCATCAGTCGTCTCAAACGCGAACTGTACGCCCGTCGGGTGAAGAAGTTGCTACGCGAAGGACGGCCACTAGAATCAAGTAAATGTCCACCGTCGATCTGACCACAGGTCTCTGAAGAAGCACACTCGTCATTCTCAACTCTCCACTCTCAACTCTCAACTTTTCACTCTCAACTCTCCACTCTCAACTCTTAACTCCTCACCATGTCTGCCAGTTCCCAACCCCTACGCATTGTTTTCATGGGCACCCCCGAGTTTGCCGTGCCTTCACTCCAGGGACTTCTTGAAGGCGGGAACCAGGTTGTTGGTGTCGTCACCCAGCCCGATCAACCCTCAGGTCGAGGGCTGGCGCTCCATGCGCCACCCGTGAAGATGCTGGCCGAGGCGCATCACCTTCCGGTTTTCCAACCCGCCAAGCTGCGTGTTCCTGGAGTGCTCGAACAGTTGCAGTCCTGGCAGCCTGACCTGATCGTGGTCGCGGCCTATGGCAGGATTCTGCCGACCACGATTCTCACTCTTCCGCCTCTCGGTTGTATCAATGTCCATGCTTCCCTGTTGCCCAAATATCGCGGTGCTGGACCGATCCAATGGGCCATTGCCAATGGGGAGACCGAAACCGGCATTACCATCATGCAAGTCAGCGCGCCAATGGATGCTGGCGACATCCTCCTTCAGAAAGCGATGCCAATCGCCGCGACTGACACGGGAGGTTCCCTGCACGACAAACTCGCACGACTTGGAGCCGCGGCGCTTCAGGAGGCAATCGCACTGCTCAAAGCGGGGCGGCTGATGCCTCGTCAACAGAATGAAGCGGAAGTGACTCATGCGCCGCTCATGCAAAAAAATGATGGTCGCGTGGACTGGTATCTCGCGGCGGCCGTCATCGAACGACGGGTCCGCGCCTTCAACCCGTGGCCGTCCGCCTATACGACCCTCAATGGCAAGCTGCTCAAAATTTTCGCCGCCCAGGTAGAGTACGCTCCACGCCCTTCGCAAGCCGCGCCAGGAACAATTACTGAGGTCACTCCGGTCAGTGTGTCGGTCGCGACTGGTAATGGGATACTCACCTTGCGCGAAGTCCAACTCGCGGGCAAGAAACGTCTCTCGGTAGAAGAATTTCTCCGTGGTCATCATCTCCAGCCTGGTATGCGGCTCGGCGAAGAAGCTGCGTAGTTGACGACGCCCCCACCGATGTGGGAAGAGAGGGGCCGGAAGGAGGCATGACTATGCCAGAACAGAAATACTCCATGCAGGATGTGAAGACGTTCGCGGAAAAATACAAGAACTGGGGCAAATGGGGAGACAACGACCAACTCGGTACGCTGAACTACATTACTCCAGAAAAGATTGTCAATGCCGCGAAACTGGTCAAACAGGGCAAAGCGATCTCCCTCGCCATTCCGTTTGATGATAAAGGCCCGCAAACGGGCTCGTTCGGACGCTTCAACCCCATTCACTTTATGTTACAGGATGGCTGCGATGTCGTCGCGGGCGCGCAGGATCATCTGCCGAACATTCGCTATGCCGATGATGCTGTGACCATGCCGCTGCAATGCGCGACCCAGTGGGATGCCCTCGCGCACATTATGTACGAAAACAAAATGTACAACGGCTACTCTGCTGCCGAGGTCACCAGTAGCGGAGCGAAAAAGAACGGCATCGAGAACGCCAGCAGCAAAATCATCACGCGCGGTGTCTTGCTTGACATCCCCAAATTCAAGGGGAAACCGTGGCTTGAGCCGGGCGAAGCCATTTATCCGGCGGACCTTGATGGCGCGGCGGCGATGGCCAAGGTCAGCGTGGAGAAGGGCGACATCGTCATCATTCGCACCGGCCAAATCGCGCAAGTTCGGTCGCGTGGCAGTTGGGGTGATTACAGCGGCGGTTCGGCTCCGGGACTCAGTCTCGCCTGCGCGCCGTGGATCTGCGAGAAGCAAATCGCGGGGTATGCCACGGATACCTGGGGCACCGAGGTGCTGCCGAACGATACCTCCGATGTGTTTCAACCACTGCACATTGTCCTCATCGTACATGCGGGAGTGCTCGTCGGGGAAATTTTTGATCTCGAAGGACTCGCCGCGGATTGCGCAAAAGATGGGGTCTACGAATTTATGTTCGTCGCTCCACCACTGCCGATTACTGGCGCGGTGGGCTCGCCCGTCAATCCCCAAGCGATTAAGTGACGCGTGGGCGGCATTCCCGCCGCAAACGGAATCCCGTACAAAAGGACTCGTGACAACGCATGAGTCCTTACAACCTTCTCCGGATGACCCGCACGCGGAATACACCCAACGGCTCACGTCGGTGAGAGCCCTGGCGACGCTGTTGGACCGCGCCAATCTCCAGGTCAGCAATCTCCGGCTGCTCGTGTTCCTTGCTGGCGTAGGGCTGTGGGGATTCTTCCTGCGTCCTGGCACTCTTTCGATGTGGTGGTTGCTGTGTCCGCTGCTCTTGTTTGGCGCGTTGGTGTTGTACCACGAGACGGTTCGTCGCCAGATACAATTGACGAAACGGAGCATCCGCTTTTACGAACGCGGCTTGGCGCGGATCGAAGATCGTTGGGAAGGAACCGGCACACCCGGTGACGAGTTTCTGCATCCCGAACATCCGTATGCCCCAGACCTCGATCTGTTTGGCAAAGGCTCACTGTTTGAGTTGCTGTGCACGGCGCGCACCCACAGTGGCGAGCAGACGCTCGCGGCCTGGCTCTGCGCTCCGGCGACACCAGCGGAAATTCAGGCGCGACACGAAGCCATTACCGAGTTACGTTCACGCCTAGACCTGCGTGAACGAGTCGCGCTGCTTGGCGAAGATGTTCGTGCCGGCGTGCACGGCGAGGCGCTGAAGACCTGGGCGGAAACACCACCGCTGCCGGGCTTGCCGCTTGTCCGCATCCTCGCTGTTGGTCTTGCCCTTCTCAATGTCGCGGTGCTCATCCGCTCGGGATTCGAGATGAACGCAGGCGTGTTGGCGTTGTTGCTGCTCAATGTCCCGTTTGCGTTCTGGACCCGTGCTCGTGTCGCGCGCGCGGTGGCTGGAGTGGACTGGGCGCTGCACGACCTGGCGCTCTTGGGGCAGATTCTCGCATGTGTCGAGCAGGAGCCGTTCCAGAGCCCGCGTCTAGTGGCATTACGGACCGCGCTAGAGACGGCGGGCACGCCGCCTTCTCAACAATTGACTCAGTTGCGGCGCTTGGTGGCGCTGCTCGAGTCCATGAAGAACCAAATGTTCGTGCTGATTGGCATGATTGTTTTATGGGACCGACATGTCGCATTCGCTATTGAATCGTGGCGGGGCAAGTCAGGTCCCGCCGTGGCGCGCTGGCTGACCGCCGTGGGCGAATTCGAGGCGTTTTGTTCACTGGCTGGATATGCCTACGAACATCCCGCCGATCCTTTTCCCGACATCACCGCGCAAGGACCTTGCTTTATCGCGGAGGCGGTTGGCCATCCGCTGATTCCACAGTCGCATTGTGTGCGCAATGATGTCGCGCTGGGTGAGGAGCTGCGGGTGCTGATTATCAGCGGCTCCAATATGTCCGGCAAAAGCACGTTGCTGCGGACCGTTGGGACCAATATCGTGCTGGCGCTGGCTGGGGCGCCGGTGCGGGCGCACAAGCTCCGACTCTCTCCGTTGGCGATTGGGGCGACGCTGCGGATTCAGGACTCGCTGCAACGGGGCAGCTCGCGATTCTACGCCGAAATCACCCGTATTCGTCAGCTCATGGACCTCACCAAAGGC
>JANMSE010000564.1:0-14602 GCA_031389045.1 Deltaproteobacteria bacterium
GCCTGGCATCGTGACGGGGGCAAGCATTGCACCCAATGCGGTGGGCCCCGCGGCGATCTTGGACAACAGTATCGCGGCCACGGACATTGGCACGAATGCGGTGGGTCTGACGGAGATCAATGCGCTCCAGGTCCAAACCCGGGTGAGTGGGATTTGCGCGCCAGGCTTGAGTATGCGCGCGATCGCGCAGAATGGTGCGGTCACCTGTGATGCCGGCGGCACCAATGCCTGGCGATTACTGGGCAATGCGGGGACGAATCCGCTCTCGCATTTCCTGGGCACGACGGACAATCAACCGCTGAACATGCGGGTGAACAATCAACGGGTGTTACGGTTAGAGCCCAACGCGATTAGTCCCAACGTTATCGGCGGGAATGCCGCGAACTTTGTGAACCTTGGAGTGCGCGGGGCCACCATCAGTGGTGGAGGGGTCCCGAGCGGGGACACGGATCCGGTTTTCTTCGATGGAGGGCCGAATTGGGTGACGGATGCGTATGGAACAATCGCCGGGGGGTACAACAACCAGGCGGGGGACAGTGCCGGAACCGTGACTGATCGCTCCTTTAGTACGGTCGGTGGGGGCCGTCTCAACACCGCGAGCGGCAACAACAGCACGGTGGCGGGGGGCTATTACAACACCGCGAGCGGCGACGCCAGCACGGTGGCGGGGGGCAGAGAGAACACTGCGGAGGGCGACTTCAGCACGGTGGCGGGGGGCAGAGAGAACATGGCGAGCGGCCTGGCCAGCTTTACGGCAGGGTCTTTCGCCAACGCGATTCACAGCAACTCCTTCGTCTGGAATGGGTGGACCTCGGGTACTGCATCCAGCCTTCGCCCGAACTCGGTGCAGTTGCACGGCGAGAACGGCCTCTCCATCGAATCCTGCGCGCGGCGGGCTGATGGCGGTGGCACCTGTTGGGTGTTGATTGGTCCCGCGCTCGGCCACGCGATCTCGACCTCGACCGGGGCGCGGCTGACCACGGGCGGCGTCTGGACGAACAATTCAGACAAACACCGCAAGACGGCGTTTGCGCCGATTGATCCGCAACAGGTGTTGGCGAAAGTGGTGGCGTTGCCGGTGACGACGTGGCAGTACAAAGCGGAGGCGGAGACGGTGCGGCATTTGGGGCCGATGGCGCAGGACTTTCATGCGGCGTTTCAGTTAGGGGCTGACGATAAGACGATTGCGACGTTGGATACGGCAGGAGTGGCGTTGGCCGCGATTCAGGGGCTCAACCGGAAGTTGGAAAAGGAGAACGCCACGCTCAAGGCGAAGAGCGCGAAACTTGAGGCAAAGAGCGCGAAACTTGAGGCGGAGAATACCGAGATCAAAGCCCGCCTCACAGCCCTCGAAAAACAGACGGCCACCCACGCGCGGACGCAAACGCGCTTGGAGGTGCTGGAAGCTCGGTTTGAGCCGCTGTTCCAGGCGCGAGCGGGGGAGTGAAAGAGACCAAGGCGTTGCGGCAAGAAAGAGTGTCCCGTATATAACCCATTAGGGACACCGAAAAACCGACGAGGAGGGCTGCGATGCAATCTCACGAGCTTTCGCCCGCCGAGCACCAGAGTTCACGAGCGCGGGCAAAGACCATTTACGAGACGATCAAAGGCGCTCTTGATCCCCTCTACAAGGGTCAGATCGTGGCGATTGAAGTGGAAAGTGGCGAGCATTTCGTGGGCAAAACCGTCCTGGAAGCCGCCACTAAGGCGCGCGTCAAGCATCCCCATGAACAGTTCCATTTCTTTCGCCTCGGCTCTCCCGCTGTCTATGTGTGGCGCTAACCTATGCTCCACGGGCACCTCCGAGACGATGAACAAGCGGTCGTGGAATTGGAACTGATCTTGCCTGACGGAAGCACCCAATCGGTTCCGGCGGTTATCGACACTGGGTTCAATGGCCAAGTCAGCCTCTCTCGCCGCGGAGTCAACGAACTCAATCTACACTTCACCCACGAGGGAACCATAGCGATCGAGCTGGCAAGCGGCACGGTGATCGAAGAATCCGTCTATAGTGGAACAATTCGTTTCGACGGACAAGAATTCGTTGCCGAAATAATCCTGACAGACGCGGAAGATTCGTTTGTGGGAACAGGATTACTCTCCGGCAAAGTTCTGCTTATGAATTTCGCTACTCGTGAGGTGACGGTCCACGATCATATTTCGTAGACTCTGCCTCTTTGCTAGTGCTCGTGGATTGGATTTTAAGCGCGTTCCGCGATGCGTACGCTCAGCATGTCGCGTCGCGCGTCCACATTCCCAATAACCACCTGGACTGTTTCTCCCAGTGGGAGTGGCGGTGTCACGTTGACCGGCACAACCAGCAGCGTGTCGTCCAACTCGATGAACGAGCGCCCGTTGAAGTGGCGGACGACTTGGCCACTGACCGGCTGGCCCTTGCGGCTTTCAAGAAATCGTAACAACCAGTAGCGGACGCTTTCGCGCTCGCAGCGTTTCGCGTCCGCCGTGGACTGCTGCGCGCTGGCGGCGATCATTTGCAGGTGTTCCGCGTCGAACAGCGCTGTGCCATGCGCGAGGTGATGCTTGATCTGGTGCTGGATCCGCAAGTCATGGTACCGCCGCAACGGGGACGTGGCCTGCGTGTACACCTCACGCGCCAGCGCGGAGTGCGGGGCTGGCGTGACCCCCAGTTGCGAGGGTTTCATCGCGCGTCGCGCCACCTGGACGTAGACCCGTTGCGACGGGAATGTCGCGGCGGCGGGAATCGGCTCGTCCGGTGGCGGTTGCGCGCTGTATAACGCCGGAATGGCGTGGCGATGACAGTACCGCGCCGCCATCTCATTGGCCAAGATCATGCACTCGCCCACCAGTGCGCGCGAGGGCGAGTCGCTCGCCACCAGCACGACCGACACGACGCCGTCGTGCACCCGCACTTTGACTTCATCGCTCTCGATGGGGGTCGCCCCACGGGCAATGCGTTGCGCTTTGCGCGCCTGCGCCACGCGTACCAAGTGCGCGAGCGCCGACGCGCACGGGTCTGTCTCCGAGTCGGATTGACCACGGGCAAGAATCGCGTCGGCTTCGTTGTAGGTCAGTCGCCGCCCCACGGTGATGAAGCCACGACAGAGACGCTCGGTCTGGAAGTTACCTTCCGCGTCAAAACTCGCGAAAAAACTGAGCGTCGGGCGGACCGCGCCCGCGACCAGGCTGGCCTTCTCTTCGCTCAAGATGGGCGGCAGCATCGGGAAGCGCCCAATGGGCATGTACACCGAGGTGCCACGCGCGAGCGCGGCTTTGTCGAGCACGTCACCTGGGGTGACGAAAAAACTCGCGTCGGCGATGTGAATGCCCACGGTGATCAGCCCGTTCTCCTCGCTCACACTGAGCGCATCGTCAATGTCCGTGGTTTCGGCATCGTCGATCGTGAAGGTGAATAACGACGTGAAATCCGTGTGATCGGTATGGTCCGGTGTAAACGGGGGCACGGCTTGCGCGGCTTGCAGGACCTCATCCGAGAAGTGGGTCGGAATCGCGTAGCGTAGGAGACTGAGTTCCTCATCCACTTTCCATAGTCCGAGGGCAACGAGGAGATGGAAGGCCACTTCAAAGGGATGGCCTTTCCCACGAAAGCCAATCTCGTCCATCAGATTGATGGCCTGGGTATGCCGGTCGTACATCTCGCCGTAGAGAGCGAACCCTTTGAGAAGATCGAGATAACGGTCAAATTTGGCTGGTGCTGGCGTGTCACTCGGAGCGGCGAGGCGTTCCTGCGTCCAGGTGAGAAACGCGCCTTGGGCGTGCGCGCGTTCGTGCGCGATCTGTTGTTGATGGAGCGTGTCTTCAATGCTTTTGGCATCGCGTGGCGCGAACAGTCCGGCTTTCTTCTCCTTGAAATACAGGCTTTGCTCACACAGGGCGGCGAGCACGCCCACCGTTTCCAGTGGCTGCGACTGCGTCGTCACCACCAGACCGGCGAGGTCTTCCCACGACCAGGTCTCGACCTCTTCGCCTTGAACCAGCTCCCATAGCTCTTGCACATTGATTTTCTGCGCATGCGCGTGAATCTGTTGTTGCAGGGATTGTAACTGTTTTTTGATCTCGGTGGGCGGTTGTGTGGGGGCCAGAGTCTGTTTGCAGTCGAAGAGCACCCGGTCCGTTGGCAGGACCTGTCTTTTGCCGTCCTCATTGGTGAGTTCGACCCGCGATTCGCCCGCCGTCATCACCATTTTCTGGACGAGCCCCAGCGTGAGATGACCATGTTCCCGATAGACAATAACCGCGCCGCTCTGCATGACCTCAGACCTTTCAGTTGCTTTCGTGTGTGGTGGATGGTGCGAGGTCGCCGACCTTGCATCTCTCCGCGTGCCCGCCGATAATGCCGCCTACCATGCGACAAGTCAAAGTGCTGAAAAGTATGACTGAGGTGCAACAGGCCGAGTGGGATATGCTCGTCGGGGATGGCTCTCCATTTATGGAATGGGACTGGCTCGCGTGCATGGAAGAGGCCCGTTGTATTGCACCCAAGACCGGTTGGCAACCACAGCATCTCGCCGTGTATGACGACGGACGGCTGGTCGCCGGGTGCCCACTCTATCTCAAAAGCCACAGTATGGGTGAGTTTGTGTTCGATCACGGCTGGGCCGACGCCGCCGAGCGGGCTGGGATTGAATACTACCCCAAAATGCTGGTGGCGGCCCCGTTCACCCCCGCGACGGGAGTGCGGTTCCTCACCGCGCCGGGCAGTGACCGACCCGCGTTGATTCGTTTGTTGGGGCAGGCGCTGCAATCCGTGTGTCAGCAAAACGACTTGTCCTCGGTGCATGTCAATTTCTGTCTGCCCGATGAGGCGGAGGCGCTCGCGGATATTGGCTATCTCAAGCGCGTCGGCCTGCAATATCAATGGCAGAATCACGGCTATCAGACCTTCGATGATTATCTGGCGCACTTTCGGACCAAGCGACGCAATCAGATCAAACGCGAGATGCGCGAGATGAATGACCAAAGCGTGGAGATCGAGGTGCTGAGTGGCGACGCGATTCCCACCGAACTCTGTGCGCGCATGTTCACGTTGTACAAAGCGCATATCGACCGGCTGTCCTGGGGGCGTCAGTATTTGGAGGCCAAGTTCTTTGATCTCTTGGGCGAGCGGTTCAAGCGCAATCTGTGCTTTGTCATTGCCAAGCAGGGTGGAGAGATGATCGCGGGGACGTTTAACGTTCAGAAAAACGGTGTGTTCTACGGACGCTATTGGGGCGCGTTCAAGGATGTGCGGCACTTGCACTTCAACGTCTGCTATTACGCGGCCATCGATCATTGCATCCAAAATAAGTTTGTCCGCTTCGAGCCGGGCGCGGGCGGCGATTTCAAGCGGCTGCGCGGGTTTGATCCCCAACCGACCATCAGCATGCACTATCTCGCCGAGCCGCGCCTGGCCACGGCGGTCGCGCGTTTTCTCGACAAGGAACGCACGCAGGTCAATCGCACCATTGATTGGATGCAAGACGAGAGTGAGCTGAAACACGATCAGCCTCCGCGTTCGGTGGAGTCGGCGGATTCCGACGAGGAGGAATAAGAGAAGTCAAAAGGCAAAAGTCAAAGCGCAAAAGTCAAAAGTGAGAAGGACAGAAGAGTAGGGTGCGCTTTGCGTACCAATGCCTCCGCCGAGCGAAAAGTGCTGAATGATGCGTAAGAAGAACACGACCACTTCAGCTCTTAGTTCTCAGTCTTCCCTAGCCCCTAGCACCCAGCCCCTAACCCCTGTTTCCCAGCCCCTAGCCCCTGTTTCCCAGCCCCTAGCCCCCAGCCCCATTGGCCTCTTCAGCGCCACGATGCTCATCGTCGGCAACACCATCGGGGTCGGCATCTTCACCACTAGTGGTGTGGTCGCCGCGCATTTGCCCAGCCCAGGCTGGATCCTGTTGGCGTGGATACTCGGCGGGTTACTGGCATTAGCCGGAGCACTCGTTTGGGCCGAGCTGGGAGCGTCGTTTCCTCACGCTGGTGGCGAATACGTCTATGTGCGTGAAGCCTGCGGGCCGTTCTGGGGATTCCTGTGTGGCTGGGCCTCGTTCCTCGCCAGTATCTCCGGGTCCATCGCCGTGTTAGCGATCGCGTTGGCCAATTATCTACTCGCCTTCCTTCCCGCCTCTCTGAACGGCATCGTCTTGTGGCACGTCACGCTTGGCCATTTCGTGTATTCCGTCTCGTTGAACCAGCTCGTGGGTATCGGCTTGATGTGGCTCCTCACGTGGATCAATTATCGCGGCCTCCATCTCGGCAGCTTCACGCAAAATATCTTGAGCATGAGCAAGCTGCTGGCCATAGGCGCGCTGTTGGTCGCGGGATTCAGTTGGGGCAGCGGCTCCTGGAGCAATATGACGCCGCTGTTCCCTGACCTGGTGCCACCGGGAAACCTTTCCACTCTGGGTGTCGCCCTCATTCCGATCATCTTCGCGTATACCGGCTGGAACGCCGTGGCCTATATCGCGAGTGAAGTCCGCACCCCAGAGACGACGTTGCCGCGATCGGCACTGCTGGGGACGATGATTACCATGGGGGTCTACTTGGCCTTGAACCTGTTATATCTCTACGCCCTGCCAGTAGCGGGACTCACAGGTGTGGTCCAAGTGGGGGATGTGGTTGCGGATGCGTTGTTCGCGGGGGCGGGCTGGGTGATCGCCGTGCTGATCGCCATCTCCATCGCCAGTGCGCTGAACGTGATGGTGCTGACCGGCGGATGGATCTATTTCGCCATGTCCCGTGACGGCGTATTTTTTCCCCGCGCGGCGGACCTCCATCCGCGTTTCCGTGTCCCTGGTCACTCTCTGTTATTGCAAGCCGCCTGGACTTCGGTCCTCATTCTGTCCGGGACGTTTGAGCAATTACTCACGTATACGACCGTCGTGATCGTGGGGTTCTCGATCGCGACGACCGTAGCGTTGTTCCTGTTGCGCCGCCAACAACCGACGCTTCCGCGGCCCTATCATGTCTGGGGGTATCCGTGGGTGCCCGCGCTCTACATCCTCGCGTCCGTCGGTATTTTGGTGAACGCCCTGTGGGAGCAACCCGTCGAAGGTTTCTTCGGCGTGCTGCTGTGTGTGGCTGGCGTGCCCGCGTATCACTGGTGGCGGAGAAGCGGACCAATGCTGGAAACGTGACCACCCACATCGCACGTATGCCCCTTTAAGAGCAATGGCATTAAGTTAAGGAAATTTTTGTCGTGGGAGAAACCACCTCCACGCCACCCCTCGCCGGGGACTGAACTCCCCGGCTACCCTCATGGCCTCGCTCCGCGAGGCCCAATACGCCGCAGAGCGGCAGGTGAGGGTAGCCGGGGGTTTCAACCCCCGGTTTGCTGCGAGCAGCGCCTTTCGGCTCAACTTAATGCCATTGCCCAGCCGGGAGAGGGAACTCGGAAAAAACGCGCCATGCGAGGATTCCCGTTGGTCATCCCAGCCTACTTTGCTCTTCGTGCTTTGTTCCTACTTCGCTTGAGCGGTCTTGAGTGGCAGGTCGAACGTCAGCGATGCCCAAAAGCTTTCCCATTCGGCGTTGGAGCCAGTCGCCGCTGGAATGGTATGGACGGCTTTAATCAACCACAGTCCATCCCGCTGTAACCGAAAGCGTACGCGGCCAGCGCTGTCCGTGCGCGCCGTGAGCTTTTCGGCGGGATTGCGTCGATTCATAGCGACGACCAATGCTCCCGCGAGTGGACGATTCTCGTATGTCAAACGAATAGGAAGGTCTTCATCCGCGCGGAGGATGTAGGGATTCCGTTCCGCCACCAGTTCGAGGGTAAACCCGAGAGGTCGATCCCCCTGTTCCTCGTTCGGCGACCCGGACAGCATCAAACTTTTCGCGCAGCGGGAAAAACGTTCACGGGTACTGTCGCCGGTTTGATTGCGCTGGGCTCTCAGGGCCGCGACCGCGTCAAGCCCTTCTTCTTTTACATACTGATTGAACTTGTCCGCCGTGAGCTCGACGACGCTTGGATTGCTCCGATAGCCGATGACAAACAAGCCCTGTGTCGCGACACGTAAGAAGCCCGCGGGATCGGCACCGTGGCGACCGACGACGGGCTTGCGGCCAGTGACATCCTCAACAACAAATTGATTGATGAGGGCGGCATCGCGTGGGAGCGGATCGCCGAGCAAGTCCTGCCCCACCCGTAGTCGCACCCCGACCATCTGGCCAGGCTCTGGAGAGAAAGTCGTGGGCTCGATCCACATATCGTGCGCGAACAGCAACGGACTACTGAACGCGATGACCGTGACCGTCAGTGATAAACGAAACAGCAAGAATCCCGCACGTGACATCTTCAGCCTCCTGGGCTGGTCCTCAAGCGAGGACCAGCCCTGTTCATTTGTGGAGTGGCTGACTCGACTACGGAGCTGGAGGCGGCGGGGTCGGTTCCGTCGGCACGTTCGTGCCACCGTGTCCTTGGTAGAGCCCCTGGTGAGCTGGGGCGAGGAACGGGAATCGATTCAGATAGTTCTTGTCATTGACTTCGACGCCTTTGACGAGGCCGGCAGCCGGGTCGCCCGCGACAATGAGACTGATGAGCACGCTATTCACGTTGACCTGATTGCGGTTCGGCGCGGTCCCGCCGCCAAGACGCCGTCCGTTGGGAAAGCTCGAATCAATGGCCGCGTCAAGGGTGATGACGTCTCCCGTGGACCCATCTTCGACCGGGATGGGCCTACCGAGGTTGATGGCCTTGATAATGTCCAGGCGAGGCCCCTTGAGCGTGGCCACGGTACTGGCGGGCACCCCCAGAGCCCCGTAGAGGCCGAGCGCCTCGGCGTCGCGCACGAGCACGGGGAACAGAATGTCGGCGCCAAAGTTGCTCACATCTTTCAGTGGGGTGCTATGCAAGTAGGCTCCTTGCCGTTGAGTGCCCACCAAGCCGGCGTTAAAGAGCGGCAGGGCGTTGCGACCGACCTGAACGAAATCCCCAGACCCTCTGAGGCCGGTGATGGCATTGTGGGGATCAACCGTTTGCGTTCGTTGCCGGGTAATGCGTGACCACACCCGCAGCAGACTGTCGGTCGAGTTGGCCTGGAGTGTCCCGTTGTGGGGGATGCCATTAGGGAAGACGTCGCGGATGGGCACCTCGAGAGCAATCGAGAAGAGGTTGAATCCGGTGAAGACGTCTTCACCGGGCGGACGGCGCGCTCCGGGAATGCCGCCGAGATCATCTTTGTTCAAGTTGACGAGATCAAAGATACCCTTCTCATCGAGTTGATAAGGATCGTCGAACTGGCCGGCGATCACTCGGCCGCCGTTGGTCAGAGAGCGGATGAAGGTATCGACGAACGACTGATCATAGAGACCGCGTTCCCGGCTCGTGGGATCTCCAGAGTTGTACCCCTGAAAGCTCCCTAGTCCGTAGATAAGCCGGTCGGTCTGTGGGCCATGGTTGTTCGGCAGGACGGGGATATTTTGGCCAAGAACGACTCCCCGGCGTTCTTTCCCTTCCTCAAGACGTGTGACCTTCATGGTCTCGGTGCCACCAGTGAGTTGCCAGAGAAGCTCATTAGCGCCGCCCAGATTATCGGTGGCACTGGGACCTGGCTCTGGCGCGAGCGTATTCGTGAACTCGATGCGGTACACCACCTTATCCTTGAGGCTCGTCCCGACACCGATGTGGAACTCGTAGCGGTAGCCGTTACAAGCACGTAAGCCCTGGTTGCCCTGCCCTGGCTCATGCAGCGGATTGAAGTTCATAATCAGATAGAGCTTGTCGTGCGAGCCGTCCGACACCCACGCGTAGGTATCGGTGTTATCGGCGCAGGGCTCGTTCAGGACGGGGAGCGCCTCCCGATGACTCGAACCGTGAGCGGGTGGAGTCAATGAACTGGACGGGGCGACGAGTGCCGCCAACAGTAACGCGGCGAGTGACTTTTTCACGCGGAATCCCTCCTTATCCGTACGCGACCGAACGCAGGGGTACATAATGACGGGGCAACACGAAGAGCGTTCGGTTCTGGTTGGTGCGCGAGGCACCTCTTCATGTTCCCTTCTTTCCCGACCGTGCTTTTCGGTCAGGACCGCCTTGGGGTTTTCGCGAAAAACCCTTGCTGTGGGATATACGAATGGCGGTGAAAGATTGGATTGCTTTTTTTTCGCGGAGATCAGTCGTGTGTCTCTTTCACGGTTCATTTCTTGCCCCAAGCAATACGACAAGGTAAAAGGAGCACTCCTGTCGTGACCGGAGCCAGAAACAGGTCTGAGGAAACAGGACTGAGGACTACGTTTGGAACTCGAAACCTGAAACTCGAAACTTTTTCGGACCGTGGACCGTGGACCGTGGACCGTGGACTTTGGACCTTGGACCTTGGACCTTGGCCTTGAGACTATCAGACATGAAAAACAACACCGCCCGCCCCGAAAACCCGCTGATTGTGCAGAGCGACCACACCCTATTACTCGAAGTTCACAACCCGCTGTACGAACAGGCCCGCATGGCGATTGGTGGGTTCGCCGAACTCGAAAAGAGCCCCGAACATATTCATACCTATCGGATCACGCCGCTCTCGCTGTGGAACGCCACCGCGATCGGATTTTCCGCTGACCGCATGATCGACGCGCTGGTCGCATTCGCCAAATATCCCGTGCCCCAAAATGTCCTCGCCGATGTCCGCGACTTGGCCGGACGGTGGGGGCGGGTCAAACTGCTCCGCCAAAACTCCGGGCTGGTCTTGACCTCGGATGACGTGGCGTTGATGACCGAACTGTCGCGTAATCGTGAAGTCAATCGCTATTTGGGGGAGCAACTCGCACCGAAGGTTTTTGCCGTGCCCGCGCGCTATCGCGGCGTGCTCAAGCAGGCGCTGACGACGATTGGCTGGCCAGTGGAAGACCTGGCGGGCTATGAAGATGGTGCGCCGCTTGCCTTGTCCTTACGCCTAGACCGGTTCTCCCTCCGTGAATATCAAGAGGCCGCCGCCTCGGCATTCTATGGCGGGGGAACGGAAAAAGGTGGCAGTGGCGTGATCGTGCTGCCGTGTGGTGGTGGCAAAACTATTGTGGGCTTGGCCGCGATCGCGCGCATTGGGCAAGCGACCTTGATCCTGACCACCGGCGGCACGTCAGTGCAGCAGTGGCGGCGTGAGTTGTTGGACAAGACGACACTCACCGACGCGGACATCGCCGAGTATACCGGCGCGGCCAAGGATATTGGTCCGGTGACGCTCAGCACCTATCAAATGTTGACGCATCGCCCGGACAAGACGGCGGACTTTCCCCACCTCGCGCTGTTCAACCAACATGAGTGGGGCTTCATCATCTATGACGAAGTGCATTTATTGCCGGCCCCGGTGTTTCGGGTGACAGCCGAGGTGCAGGCCCGCCGCCGCCTCGGATTGACGGCGACCCTGGTGCGGGAGGATGGGCGCGAAAGCGATGTGTTCAGCCTGATCGGCCCGAAAAAATACGATGTGCCGTGGCGGGACTTGGAAGGGCAAGGGTGGATCGCCGAGGCGCTATGCACGGAGGTGCGTTGCGCCATGCCGCGTGAGACACGGATGGACTATGCCCTGGCGAGCGCACGTGACAAGTTCCGTGTGGCGGCTGAGAATCCCGCCAAACGTCCGTTAGTGCGGCAGATCCTGGCCGCTCATCCCGACGTGCCCACTCTGGTGATTGGCCAGTATCTGGAACACCTCAAACAAATCGCCGAAGAGTGCCACGCGCCGTTAATTACCGGCAAGACCCCGCAACGCGAGCGCGAGCGGCTCTACGGACTTTTTCGCACGGGCGAGGTGAAACTGCTGGTGCTGTCAAAGGTCGGCAACTTCGCGCTCGACCTCCCGGACGCGGAGGTGTTGATTCAGGTCTCTGGCACCTTCGGCTCGCGTCAAGAGGAAGCGCAACGATTGGGCCGTGTGCTCCGACCCAAAGCCGATGGGCGCCGGGCGCACTTTTATACGCTCGTGAGCCGCGATACCGAGGAACAAGAGTTCGGCCATCATCGCCAACTGTTTCTCACGGAACAGGGCTATAGCTATCGCATCGCGGATGAAAGGGAATGGAACCCAGATGAAACCAACACGACTGCGACTCGTCCCGCCACAGCCGCGGGCCGATAATACCATCGACCCGACGAGACCGGTGTTGCACGCCAATCTCACGGTGATCGAAGTGTCCGACCCGATCCTGCTGCAAACCTTGCGCGCGGATCGTCGGGTCAGCGCGGCCATTCTCGCCCAACTCTCGGAGTGTGTGGCGGTCATTCAGCCAGGGCAAGGTGAGTGGGTGATTAAGCAATTGCTGAAAGCCGGCCACACCCCAAAGGTGATTGGCGCATGAGCTGGGGATCACGCCGCCTGCCAGCACAGCCGTTTCCGCTCGATTACGAAGCGCACCTCCCGAAATACAACGCGGATGTCCTCAAACGCATCGCCCGCGTATGGGTGGGCAAGGACGCGACCAAACTGAGTAAAGATGCCTGTATCCGAGTGATTAGCAATGGGCTGGCGAACCCCGATGCCGTCCAGGCCGTGGTGGATGGCCTCTCGCCTTTCGAACGAGCGGGACTAGGCTTGCTGCATTATCATGGTCGGGTCGCCGCGACGCATGAATTCGCCATTGAGTTGCTCATGTTAGGGTTGCCTTTTTCCGATCGGGAGAGTCGCCAAGCGTATGCCTATCACGGTTCCGCGTCTTCGTATGACGCGCTCAATAGCCTCCTGGGAAAAGGCTTGGTCTTGTTGCGCGAATCCGACCAAGCGTACGGGTATAGTCGTGATCTGCGGATCGACCAGTATCATTATCGTCCGCAAGTGTTTTCCGACCGTGGGCTGCTTGCTGGGGTGCACGTGTCACCACCGACGGGGATGTCCCTTCCCCCGGTGGGCGACGTCGAGTCAGAGTTCGCGCTGCAACCCGCGGAGGTGGTCCTGCGCTTTGTGTCCATGGTCGAAACCCTCAGAAAGATTGGGCGTATTGATCTCACGAGCAAAGGCCGACCGACGAAACCGTTTCTCACGAAACTGACCAAAGCCTTGGGATGGGAAGCGGAGCTGGAAAAATCGGTGGAAACGCCACTCCCGCAGGCGACCCTGTTCTTTTTCAAACTGGTGCAGAGCGTGGAGCTTCTTCAGCATCGCGCCGACTCCACCGGGCTTGACGTCAATCCGCGGGCGCAAGAGTTCCTCACGTCTCCGTATCAGACGCAGGCCGCAGCCTGGATCACCAGCTATCGTTCGCTCACCCGTTGGACCGAGTACATCCCCAAGGGAGTGTACCTCGAAGAGGAATCGACGTCCGCTTTTGACAAGTTTAACAGCCTGCGTGCCGCGTTACTGATGGCGTTGGCCGCCCTGCCGGACGCCACTGCCTGGTATCGTCTTGATGACCTCTCCGAAGGGATCCACGCCCGGGTCGGTGAACATTTTTCCCTTTCCTATCTCCACCACTTCTACCCGGCCTATGGGACCAAGCCCGATCAGGTGGACGCGCAACGGGCGAAATGGCGGGACGAGGTCCATCAAAGCTGGCGAGCAGTTGAACAACCGTGGATCACCCACGCGGTGACTGGTCCGCTCTTTCACCTTGGTGTGGTTGCCGTGGCGCACGCGCCGGGCGCGAAAAAAGCCCAGCCCACGCTGTTTCGCCTCACGCCGTTGGGGCGCGCGGTGTTGTATGATGCTTTTCGTCCCACTGAAAAGACGACGCAAGTGGCGCTCCCACCCGTGGTCCCGGACGGCACGTGTTGGGTCGTGCAACCGAACTTCGATGTCGTGGTGTATCTCGACCGCGCGTCGGCGGCACGCCTCTCGTTTATCGAACGGATCGGGACTCGCAAACCCGCGACCGGCGCGACGGTGTTGTATCATCTGACGCGCGAGACGGTGTATGCCGCGCTTGAATCTGGCATCGCGCCCGATGCGCTGGTCGAGACCCTGAGTCGGGGGTGCGACTACCCGCTGCCGGAGAACATCCGCCAAACGCTAGTGGACTGGGCGGCGCGACGCGAACAGTTATCGGTGTACCGCAGTGTGGATGTGTTGGCATTCGTCGATCAACCCACACGCGACGCCGCGCTGGCCAAGAAGCCCGGCAGTGGTGTGGCGGTGGGTGAGCGCTATCTGCTGCTCTCGGGTACGCAGCAACGTGGCAAAGTGCTTTCCGCTCGCGCCCGCCGGACGGTGGATTATCTGTCACCGCCAGTGCGATGCTTGACCGTGTCGGAAACCGGAGGGCTGGAAGTCGTGTCCACCCGCGCGGACCTGCTCGTGCACGGGGAACTCTCCGCGTGGGCGGAGAGTGAGGCCACCAATCCCAATCTGTGGCAGCTGACGCAGCGCAGTGTCCGTAAAGCGGTGAGCGCGGGCTGGAGCGCGGAGGATATGCTCGACAACCTGAAACGGCGCTTGCAACATGATCTACCGCCGCTCCTCTCGGTGGCGATCCGTGCCTGGGCTGGCGTGCGCACGCTGCCGACCACGGTAGCCGTCGCCACCGACCTCGTTTTACAAGTCGCTGACCGTGAAGTGGCCCACGCCATCGCGGGCAGTAGGTTTTTACAACCCTACCTGCGAGGCCGGCTTGGTCGCCAAACCTTTTGGGTGAAAGCGGAAACCGTTGACACCTTCCGTACAAAATTGGTCGAGTTGGGGTTGCAGGTGGGGAGTGAGCTGGA
>JANMSE010000566.1:0-25887 GCA_031389045.1 Deltaproteobacteria bacterium
CGCCACCTCCCTCTCCTTCTCCCTGTTTCGCGCTTGCTATAGTACGCCTAAACTCTTGATTTTATTGCGGTTCCGCTCCTCTCCTGGAGCCCTTTCCCCGGTCGCGCTAAGTGTGCAAGATGTGGGTAATGATAAGCCCAGCCGGGAGAGGGAACTGAAGCACGCTCATTTCATGCCATTGCCCACAAGGGGAGGGGAAACCTCAAGCTGCGCGCTTGCGATTATTCACCGTTGTCCTTCACTTCCCTGGCGCCAGCGCCCGCAACACCCGCAACGCCGCCTCCCGTTTCTTGACGGGATCAGTCTCGAACGAATGTAATTGCAGAAAGGCCGTATCCACGCCGGCGTCCAGGTAGCGGAGCACCTGCGCGCGTAGCTCTTCGGCGGAGCCCCGGAGCACCAGGTCGTTCATCACAGGTTCGGGCACGGCAGCAACCGCGCCTTTGCGATCCCCTTTATCCCACGCCTGCCACATCGGGGTGAGCACCGCTTCCCGCCCCAGCCATTTTTGGAAGGCTTTGTAGACCGGCACATTGAGATAGGCATTGACGTGACGGCGGACACCCAGATCGGATTCCGGCGTTACTGGATCAACCCCGACGAACAAACGAGCGGTGATCTCAATGCTTTTGGGATCGCGCCCGGCTTTTGCCGCGGCTTCACGGACCACGGGAACAACCTTTTTCACATCGTCGGCGGAGAGCCAGTTGATAATCGCCCCATCTCCGACTTCTCCAGCCACCCGCAGCATGGCCGGTCGCAGCGCGGCAATATGAATCGGCACAGGATGTGACAGTGGCCGACTCAACCGAAAGCCGTCAACGGTAAACGTCTCGCCACGAAACACCACGCGTTCTCCGGCCAGCGCTTTGCGTAAGAATTGCGCCATCTCTCGCACACGTGCAGTCGGATGGACAAACTTCCCACCGTTCCAACTCTCGACAATGGGGTGGGACCCGGCGCCGATACCAAGGCAGAATCGTCCGGGCGCAAGCTCGGCGATTCCGGCGGCGCTCATCGCCAGCGTTGCCGGTCCACGCGTATAGACGTTGGCAATAGCCGTTCCCAGACGCAGGGTGCTGACAGTCGCGGCGACCGCCAATGGAGAGAAACAATCCGTGCCGTCAACCTCGAACGACCAGGCATCGGTGTACCCCAGACGTTCCATCTCGCGGATAATGTCGGGATGCTCGGCCAAGGTGAAGTTATCGAGTGGTAGGGACAACGCCCACCGTTTTTGTTGCATAGCGGTCCTCCTCAACGTTCAATCGGTTGATCCTAACGGCTTCTCAACCATTGGAGCAACCGCCAGCCATACCGGTGCATCTTTGCCCGGCGGTTGGCGGCGCGTCAACTCGCACCAGGGGAAGATGCGCGTTTACCGCAAAAGGTCAACTCGTGAGAGTGGCCGGGCTCATGGAAATGGGGCACGCGTTTACAATTGAGGAGGACCAAGTGTCATCGCCGCACTGTCAGCCGCCACTGCTGGGCAAGCCAGCAGTGGCACCCGGCACCCGGTGTCATGTCCGTCAACAAATGGACGAAGGACTAGCACTACTCTTGATGCCATGCAATTTATGTCGGTAAGGAGACTCTTTATGCGAACTCACTCATGGCAACGCGCATTGATGGTGGTCTGGATTGTGTTGTTAGGGAGCGGCAGCCCTCTGCTCGGCCATGCCGCGACGTTACCGGCTGGCTTCGTCGAGACACCGTTGGGAAGCGGCCAGCTCCCCAGTGCCACAGCGATGGAAATCGCTCCAGACGGAAGAATTTTCGTGTGTCTCCAGAATGGTGCCGTGCGTGTGATCAAAAATGGCACGCTGCTGCCCACGCCGTTCGTGTCATTATCGGTGAATGCCTCCGGAGAACGTGGACTGCTCGGCATCGCCTTCGATCCCAATTTCGCGACCAACCAATTCGTGTACCTGTACTACACCGCCACCACCCCAGCGATTCACAACCGCGTCAGCCGGTTTACCGCGAATGGCGATGTCGCGGTTGTTGGGAGTGAGACGGTCCTCCTCAATCTTGAAAATCTGAGCGCGACTAATCATAACGGCGGCGCGATCCATTTTGGTACTGATGGCAAGCTCTATGTCGCGGTGGGAGACAACGCGGTCTCAGCGAACTCCCAGCTCCTGACCAATCGCCTCGGCAAACTGCTCCGCCTCAATCCCAATGGCACGATCCCGGCGGACAATCCGACCACCTTCACCACGACAAATGGCGTTGGGACAACCGCTGGGGTGAACCGCGCGATCTGGGGTGTTGGGCTGCGCAATCCGTTTACCTTCGCTGTACAGCCAGGCACGGGGGACCTTTTCATTAATGATGTTGGAGCAGGCACGTGGGAAGAGATTAACGAGGGGATTCCTGGGGCGAATTATGGGTGGCCTGCAAGCGAAGGACCAACGACAGATGCACGGTTCACCACTCCCCTCTTTGCGTACACCCAAGGGGTGGAATGTGCCATCACCGGAGGCGCATTTTACAATCCATGGACAATGCAATTTCCCCTGAACTTTGTTGGACGATACCTCTTTGCTGACCTCTGTGGCGGCTGGATTCGGGTCTACGATCCGATCGCCGATACGGTCAGCGATTTCGTGACCGGAATATCTTCTCCGGTCGATCTCAAAGTTGGAGCCGATGGCAGTTTGTATTACCTTGCGCGTGGGAGTAGCGCGGTGTTCCGGGTGCGTTATCAACGGCCAGTCATTACCGCGCATCCCATAAGCCGGACGGTTCCCATTGGTGGCACCGCACGCTTCAGCGTGGCGGCGGTCGGGGTTGCCACGCTCACCTATCAATGGCAACGCAACGGCGTGAACATCGCGGGGGCGACGGCCGCTAGTTATACGACGCCGTCAGCACTCCTCACCGATAGTGGGGCGACATTCCGCTGCATCGTATCGAACAGTTTCGGGTCAGCGACGAGTGCAACCGCCACGTTGACTGTGACACCAACCGTCAAAGGCGACTATAACAACGATGGCAGGGGAGACCTGCTTTTTCGTGATGCCGCTGGTGTGCTCACGGCCTGGTACCTCAACGGCACGGGCGCCCCGCAATCCGTCTCGTTCGGTACGCTTCCCGCGGGATGGACGATTGTCGGCACGAGTGATTTCAATGGTGACCGTCGCACGGACCTGTTGATCCGTCATACGGGCGGAACGCTGAGCGCACGCCTCACCACTGGCACGGCCACCCCACAACACGTCACGCTTGCCGGAGTTGACCCGGCCTGGGTGGTCGTAGGAACAGGCGACTTTAACAGCGATGGGAAAAGCGACATTCTTTTTCACCACAATACCACGGGAGTCGTGGCGGTGTGGTTGATGAACGGCGTAACGTTTCTCCACAGCGGGACATTGGGGACGGTTTCGACTCTGTGGCGTGTCGTGGGAACGAATGATGTAGATGGAGATGGACAAGGCGACGTCGTGCTGCGGCACTCGTCAACGGGAACGGTTGTTGTCTGGCTTATCAACGGGACGGTACGATCGCGCGCCGTTACGATTGGCACCGCAAGCACGACCGTACAAGTCGTGGGGATGGGTCGGTTTAATACCGACGGTCGCGGAGACCTGGTGTTTCATGCACCTTCATCAGGGGCGCTTGCAACATGGTTGTTAAACGGCATATCGCCGCCACTGAGTGTGCCGCTGCAAAGTACCACCGCGACTTGGACAGTCGCCGGGGTAGGCGACTTCAACGGGGACAAACGCGCGGACCTGGTCTTTCGCCAACCGACTAATCAAATTACCGTGCGGTTGATGAATGGCACCGCCTCTGGGACGTCGGCCATCATTGGGACGGCCAACGCGGCGTGGACGGTTGTGCCGATTCGGTAACGCGCAAGCCAACAACGTCTGTACGCGTTCAGCTATCAGCCGTCAGCTTTCAGCAAAAATGAGGAGATACTGCGAGCAAACGACCCTTGCTCGTGGCGGAAGTGAGGCAAATTTTTTATTTTTCTTGTCTGGCTGATTGCTGAGAGCTAATAGCTGAACGCGTACCAACGTCGTTACCAGGCAATTTTCTTCGGATCGCCTTTATACAGACTGCGAATAAAGGCGATCATTTTCCAGGCTTGATCGTCGTTCACCATCGTCTTGTAGGGAGGCATTTGGCCTTTGCCGTTGAGGATTTGGTCGAGCAAATTGGCATCGGTCCCGGTGCCGGTTTTCCACGTCTCATCAATCAAGCTCGGTCCCATGCCTCCTCCGCCCTGCATCCCGTGACAGCCGTAGCAGTTCATTTTTTTGTATAACTCTTTGCCTTCAGCAATAGCGGCGGCGTTACCGGTGTACGGGTTCTTCTGGGGCGCGCTGCCGTTTTGTTGCGCGAACACGGATGGTGCCAAAGCGCTCAGCAAAAGACAGAGAACGAACGTGAGAGCCAAAACACGGTGCTGGGTGCTGGGGGTTAGGTGCTGGGAACTGATAACTGATAACTGATCACTGATAACTGTTTTTACCTCCGGTCCCTGGTCCTCGGTCCCCGGTCCCCCGCCTCCTGCCTTTTGACTTTTGCCCTTTGACTTTTGACTTTTGACTTTTTCTTTCATGTCCTATTCCTGCACAGTCGGTATTGCATAGTCAGACAGTATCTGGGCAATCTCCGGTGCTTTGCGTTGAAGAAGTTCGGTAAGTTGCGTCTTGAGCGCCTCATCCCCCCGCCGCACTCCCACCGCGATATTGTAAGAGAACGGAAGCGAAGATGTGGAGGCCTCTGACGGCACGGGAATCACGTTCATGGGTTCAGTTTGCTGTTTCGCAAAGTACCCGGCAATCGGTCCCCAGACAATCGCCACGTCGATTTCACGACGCGCCACCGCCGCGATAATCTTCCCCGGTGGGCTATCCTCGGCGTAATCCCCGTAGATGCTGTAGCCGACGACGTTCGCCACGATCCCTTTGCTACTCAGCAGATGCGCGGGTGGACTGTTGGCATAGTCATCCCCAATCAAGTGCACACCGATCTTGAGGGTACGGAGGAGCGGATCATCAAAAGACGAAATTGGGGGATTCGCGTTCTTGCGGGAAACGAACGCGTATGTCGAGCGATAATACGGCGGTGTGGTCAGCACGGGATCGTAGCCAGCCGGCACCCCCATGACCACGTCACATGCTCCAGCTTGTAAGGTACTCCGCAGGAATCCGCGCCGTTGCGGCCACCAGGCATAGACAACCTGTTGCCCGCGTTCACGCGCGAGGAGCTCAGCAATCTTATTCTCAAAGCCTTGTTGGTGGTGATTGGAAAACGGCAGGTTGTTGGGGTCCGCGCACACTCGGAACTGTGTCTCGCTCGCCTGTGGCTCTTCACACCACACCGGTGGGACGAAATGAAGGAGCATCAACAGAAAGGCGACAGAGCCAAGCGCGGTAGGGGTCATGCGGGAGTTCTAGTTTTCCTCAAATGTAACTGGAGACCCATGTCCGGGGGTGTCGCTGACGCTCAACCCCCGGCTACTGTCTGGCACCCCTCCGGGGTGGCGGGCGACACATTCCCGTATCGGGAAATCGGGAGAGGGGAAGAGAGAAAAACAATATGTTTTTTTTGTTTTTCCGTTTCCCCATTTACCCATTTCCCCATTTCCCCATTTACCCGATTCCCCCCTTCCCGATTCCCCGCCGCCACTATTGCGGCGCGACCTGATTCGATGCCCCATCAAGCGCGAACACGTAGAGCATCCCACCTTTAGTGGTATCTTTGCCCAAGTCACCAAAAGCGCCGATCGCGCCGAGTGCCGCCGTTGGATCTTCAGTGGAGAGATCGCCCGCGACCACGAGACCGGACCAGCCACCGATCCCTGAAAGAATCGCCACGTATTGTTTGCCATCGGGGCCACGATACGTCATCGGTGAACCGATGATTCCCGATCCTACCTTGAATTTCCACAGTTCCTTGCCACTCCGCGCGTCAACGGCCTTGAACCAGCCATCCATCGTCCCATAAAAAACCACATCACCCGCCGTGGACAGGGCACCACCCCATGCGGACCACTTCTCCTTGATGCCCCATTTCTTCGTGCCGGTCGCCGGGTCCCACGCCATGAATTCGCCGCGGGTCCCACCCGGACCAGCGTATTGCTTCACCACCGCGCCGACATACGGCACACCGGCCATGTAATTCACTTCGGTCCCTTCGTACTCCATGCACAAGTTGTTGGTTGGTACGTAAAAGAGTTTCGTGCGCGGCGAATACGAGGCGGGTTGCTGGTCTTTGCCCCCCATCGCGGCTGGGCAAATATCCTTGACGTTGGTGCCCTGTTTCGTGCGTTTGTCCGCTTTCTCGATCGGCACCCCGGTTTCCAGATTTATGTCTTCCGCCCAGTTTACATGCGTGAACGGTTTGGCGAGCAGAACCTTGCCGTTGGTGCGGTCCACCGCGTAGGCGAAGCCGTTGCGGTCGAAGTGGACCAGCGCTTTATGCGTTGTGCCGCCGATCGTGAGGTCCACCAGCACGCTTTCGTTGATGCCATCGTAATCCCACGCATCGTGTGGCGTCATTTGATACGCCCACTTGGCCTCGCCCGTGTCGGGATTGCGCGCGAAAAGACTCATCGACCATTTGTTATCGCCGGGCCGTTGATCCGCGTTCCACGCCCCAGGATTGCCAGTGCCATAATAGAAGAGGTTCAGCTCAGGATCGTAGCTGTACCAGCCCCACGTCGTCCCGCCGCCTCGCTTCCACTCTTCGCCTTTCCAAGTGGAGACGCCAAGGTCTTTGCCTTGATGAGACGTGTATGGCGAGGTGAAATCCTTGCCGATCAACACCTCGGAGTCCGGTCCGGTGCTATAGGCGCGCCAGATTTGCTTACCGGTGTTGACGTCATTGGCGGTGACAAAACCGCGCACGCCGAACTCTCCACCACTAATGCCGGTGATGACTTTATCTTTAATCACCATTGGTGCGGACGTGATGGTTTGGCCTTGCTTGAAATCGCCTTGTTGCACCTTCCACAGTTCTTTGCCGGTCATGGCATCCAGCGCGACGGTGTGCGTATCAAGCTGACTGAAGAAAATCTTCCCATTGCTATACGCGGCGCCGCGATTCACCACGTCGCAGCAGGCGATGGGAATGACCCCTTCATCCTGCTTGGGTTGATATGTCCATTTGACCGGAGCGCCCGGCAGGGTGAGGTCGAGCGCATAGACGATATTGGGAAAAGGCGTCACCACATACATCGTGTTCCCCACGACCAACGGGGTGCCCTCGTGTCCACGCAGCACGCCGGTGGAAAACGTCCAAGCGACTTTGAGGTCCTTGATAGTGGCGGCGGTGATTTGATTCAGCTCACTATAGCGATGGGCCGCGTAGTTTTGCCCGGGGTGTACCCATTGATCGTGGTCTTTTTGCAGGGCGATCAGATCCTCGGCGGCGAATCCCAAATGAGCACAAACCAGGAATCCGGCGACAACACTAGCGCGAAGCGTTGCCGTCATTGAGTGTTTCCAGCGTCGCGTATCCATAAGAACCCTCCCGTAAGAATAACGTTGGTGAGCACGAGCCCGATGACCTATCGGCACGGGACACTACTCTGGATGGCTGTCGGTTGTCAATCGGAAAGCGGCGGGGTGTGGCCGTCACGAATCGGCTTGGAGCCTGCGGATATTCTCCATCCAATAGTCCACCAGGTCTTGATCTTTATAGGGAACGATCCCGCGTATTCCTTGCGGAGAATAGGTCGGGTTAATCGTCCGACAGGCTGCGATCTCGTCGCGCGCCGCTTGATCCCGCCCAGCATCGGCATGGACTTGACCCACCGGCATTGTTCTAGGTTCCAGCACTACCCGATACGCAGGTACTGGGCGGGCGATGTTCTTGACCGTCTGTTCCCCAAGGAACTCATACGCCACACCAAGGGCGCCCAATTTGGTTTCCACTTGGTCATGCACATTGCCAGCGATACAAATGCCACCGGCGTCGGCGATTCCTTCCAAGCGCGCGGCGATGTTGACGCCGTCGCCATAAATCCGCTCGCCTTCGACAATCACATCGCCCAGGTTGATGCCGATGCGAAACTCCATCCGGCGTGGCGCGGGCAGGTCGGCGTTGTGGGTTTTGAGTGCACGTTGAATTTCGACGGCGCACTGCACGGCATCGACGACGCTGGCGAATTCGGCGAGGAGGTTGTCGCCGGGCGTATCCACGACACGGCCACGGTGCTGTGTAATTAGGGTCGTAAAGACCACGCGGTACGTCGTCAAAGTCCGAATCGTCGCGACTTCATCGTCGCCCATGAGGCGGCTATAGCCTTTGACATCGGCGCTCACAATCGCCGCGAGTTTGCGTTCGACTCGTTCCATGATGGGCATCCGTGCTGAGCGTAGGCATCCTGCTCTGACTTGGCAATGGGTTGCTAAGGGGGTCGTCGGGATCAAGTGCGGAGAAAGAAGGAAAGTGGGAGAGTGCTTTCGCCCCTCTGGGGCTGGAAGAGATATATCCCTTTCCCCGCAGCTTACGCCGTGGGCTATGGATATATTGCCCCTCCGGGGCTGTTCTTACCCTGGAGCCCTGGAGGGGCGTAAGAATAAAGCCCACGGCGTGAGCCGTGGGGATTGAGAGCCCAATCCCGCCAGCCCCGGAGGGGCGTAAGAGTTTCCGCTCCTTCACTCCCATAGATAACGTTCGTCATACTCAATCCCATGCTTCTTCAGGTAGGTAATCAATTCTTCCTGGAACGAGACCTGACGGTGATGCTCTTCCTGCCCGGCGATATAGCGAACAACTTCACCGACGGCTGATTGACTCACGCTGAACGCCCCGTAGCCCGTCTGCCAACCGAAGGTGGAACACGACGGCCAGTGTGCGTGCACCCATCGTGAAGAGTTCGTCTTGATGACACGCATGGCATCAGCCAGAGAGAGGGTTGGCGGCAAGCGAAGCAGGAAGTGCACGTGGTCAGCCGTCCCGTTGATGGTGAGGGTGGTGCCGCGCAGTTCGCGAACGATGCCGCTCATGTAGGCCAACAGGGGCGCTTTCAGTTCTGTGTCGATGAATGGACAGCGCTCTTTGGTGCTGAAAATAATGTGGGTCAACAGATTGGTGAATGTGTGGGCCATGCACTTTCTTTCGCCCCTCCGGGGCTGGAGGAATTTACCATTCTTTCCCCACGGCTCACGCCGTGGGCTAGCGGTCTTTTGCCCCTCCGGGGCTGGAAGAAGAAGCCTCAGAGGGGCAATGAGAGTAGGGCCCCCACAGCGTCAGCCGTGGGACAGAGCGGTCACAATTTCCACAAGCCCTAGAGGGGCGAAAGACCGGTGATTCTTGCTTACGCCGTCTGCCCGTAGCGCAGCAACTGCCCTGGCAACATCCCTGTCGACTACCCGTTCTCGAACGTCACTTGGCCGTTAACCATCATCCACCGGTAGCCTGCTCCCTGGACGAGTCGCCACCGGAGAAGGGGAGAATCGAAAAAGAAAATGGAAGACTCTTCTTTCGCCGATTCCCCGTTTCTTTTTCAGCCTTCCGCGATTCTTTGGCGTTACACTTCAATCCGATACACCTTCGCGGCGGTGTCATGCACGATCAAGCGGCGGTCATTATCCGAGAGATTGTTGAACGTGTTGTTGATGAAATCCTGTGACCGTGGCCAGGTGGCGGCGGTGTGCGGATAGTCCGACGACCACATGGCGTTGCCCGGTCCATAGATGTCCATCGTTTTGATGAAGATCGGCTCGTTAATGAACGTGGCGTACACCTGCCGTTTGATATACTCGCTGGGTTTCATGGCCAGCTTCACGCCAGCGAGGGCTCCCAGACGACTGTGGACCATGTCCATCCGCCACATGAGGTAGGGCATCCAAGCCACATCGTTCTCAGCCGAGATGATCGTCAGCTTGGGAAACCGTTCCAGCACTCCCCCCAGGACAAATACCGTCAGCGAGCGCTCGACTTCGTGGTGTAGCGTGGAAGCCTGGAGCGCGAGGTTGCCACTGAAGAAATCGACGCCCGTTCCTTTCCGTCCAGTCAGGACATGCAGGGAGAGCGGGAAGTTCGCGTCCTGCGCCGCCGCCCAGACGGGATGATAGTCGGGATGGTTGTACGGCTTCTCCTCGGGAGCTTCCGCCCAAATCATCGCCCCACGTATCCCTTTCTTGGCGATCCGTGCGAGTTCCGCCACTGCCGCTGGAATGTCCTCTAGTGTGAGCAACCCCAAAGGCAGCAGTCGTTTGGGATTGTGGCTGCAATAGTCAACCGCCCAGTCGTTATAAGCGCGGAAACAGGCGGCTCTGAGTTCGACATCATCCAACATGTAGAGCGGCATGCCCATGGAGGTGTAGATCACCTCAGCGAGGATGCCATCGCGGTCCTGGTCTTTCAGGCGGGCGGCTGGATCCCAGACGCTAGCCGGGGCACCCTCCATGCCCTTTTTGTTGTGTTCGGGCAATTGGTCCGACGGGACCCCCGCGCCGAAGAAAGCGGCCACGGGAAAGGGGTTGATATTTTCACAGACGAAGAACTCGCCATCTCTACCATTGAGCCCCCGTACCGTATGAGGCGCGCGATCGCGAAACTTCTTATCCAGCCGCTCGCCCCACATGGCTGGTGGCTCAACAAAGTGTGAGTCCGCCGAAATGATACCGTAACTTGCCATAACATACCCTCCTTTAGGATAAAGTAATCAGCTTTCAGTTTTCAGTTATCAGCCTTCGCCCTCTTCCCCTCTTCCCCTCTTCCCCTCTCCTCAAATCACCCCTTCCTCCTTCAGCGCCGCGATCTCGGCATCGCGATAGCCCAATTCCCGCAACAGTTCCAGGTTATGTTGGCCCAGCAGCGGCGCCGCTGTTTGCGGGACATCCGACGCGGACAGTCGCACTGGGTTCCCCGCCGACAGGTACTTTCCGCGGACCGGATGTTCGACCTCGACGATCATATTGCGTGCGCGCAGGTGCGGGTCATTCAAGAGCTCGCCAGTATCCTGACATGCGCCGCACGGCACGCCCGCGTCCGCCAGAATTTTCATCACCGCGAACTTGGACCGCTGCGAGGTCCACGCTTCGACAAACGCATTGACCTCGGCCATCCGTTCGAAACGGGCCTCCGCGCTGTGGTAGCGTGGGTCACCGATCAAATCAGTTCGCTCCATCGCGCGCAGCAGCGGCTCCCACATCTGTTGCTGCGCGAAGATAAACACATAATCGTTTGGGCCGCCCGGATGACAACGGTAGATCGTTCCCGGCACGGCCGACCCCAGTTGATTGCCCGTGCGTTCGGCTGGTTTGTCGAATCGTTGGTGGTCACGGAGGCTGACACGGATCATGTTCATTACCGCCTCTTGCATGGCCACTTCAACTTGTTGGCCCTCACCAGTGGTGTGGCGCTGCATCAGCGCGGCCAGAATGCCAATGACACAGTGCATACCCGTCCCCGAATCGCCAATGCACGCCCAGGTAAACATCGGCGGCCCATCGGGGAATCCGGTAACGCTCATGGCTCCGCCCATCGCTTGAGCAATGGGCTCGTAACTCTTGAAATGACTGTACGGCCCGTAGCTGCCAAAACCTTTAATGCTGGCGGACACCAAGCGAGGGTTGAGCTGTTTGAGGGTGGGATAGCTAAACCCCAAACGTTCCATCACCCCAGGACCAAAATTCTCCAAGAGGACATCCGCCGTCGCGATCAGTTTCCGAAAAACCTCTTTACCCGGTTGACTCTTAAGATTGAGGGTGAGGCTGCGCTTATTGCTATTGAAAGTGAGAAAAAACAGACTATCCGCGTCGGGACGGTCGTTCAGCGTCTGGCGCGCGATATCCCCTTTCTCTGGCTCTTCGAGCTTAATCACGTCGGCCCCAAGCCACGCCAACATTTGTCCACAAGAAGGACCGGCTTGGTTGTTGGTGAAGTCGATCACGCGGATGCCTGCGAGTGCGCTGCTCATACTTACTCCTCGTGGGGGACGGGGGACAGGGAAATCGGAGCAACCGGAACCGGATACGGCGCACAGTACGTCAGTTGGGTTGCCGCTGTCAACGAATCGTGGACGGCTCATCGTCACGTCTCAGGCCCGCGAAATTTTACTTGACAGCGGAAGCCGAGAAGGACTACACCACAACTGAAAAAAGGAGGCTCCGATGGCTGTGCAATCCGAGGCGGCAATAGCGGTCCGCGTGCAACGCTGGCCACAACGAATGACGGTCGTGACGCTCCTGTGCCTGAGCGTCGTGATCCTCTACATGGACCGGGTCAATATCTCGGTCGTCGCGCCCGTGCTGATGCAGGAACTGGGCTGGGACCCGGCGATGATGGGCACCGTGCTCTCGGCGTTCTTCGTCGGATATTTCCTCACGCAAATCCCTGGCGGGTGGATGTCGGATCGTTGGGGCACCAAAGGTATTCTCGGAGGTGCGGTCACCTGGTGGTCCATCGTCACCATGCTGACGCCCTTCGCCACCATGACCTCGACCATGCTCGCCGTGCGCGTCGCGTTGGGCCTGGGCGAGGGCATGAGTCCGCCATGTTTGTATACGACAATGGCGCGCTGGGTGCCCGCGAGTGAACGCTCGCGCGTTGGCGCCGTGCTCGCCAGCGGCATGTATATCGGCCTGGCGATCGCCTTTCCCACCGCCGTGTGGATCATGACGAGTTTTAGTTGGCCGTGGGTCTTTTATGTTTTTGGCGCGCTGGGCTTGGTCTGGAGTGTCGCGTGGTACCTGTTGATGACCAATAATCCGGAAGATCACCCGCGCATCTCGTCCGAGGAGCTGGCCCATATTCTGCAAGGGCAAAAGGCGACCCCACAGGCGCAAGCCATTCCGTGGAGTCGTATCCTGCACGAGCCCGCCTTCTGGGCCTTGCTCAGCGCCCATTTCTGCACCAACTGGACCTGGTACACATTTCTGACGTGGCTGCCGGTGTACCTCGTGCAAGCGCGCGGCTTCTCACTGCAAGAGATGGGCATCTACGCGATGTTCCCCTACCTCGCCATGCTGGTGTTTGGTAACGGTTCGGCGTGGATCGCGGACGGCATGATCCAACGGGGCACGAGTACCACGTTCGTGCGGAAATTCTGGCAGACGATGGCGTTTGGTGGGGCCGCGCTCTTCTTGTACCTCTTGAGTCTCACCGCCTCGCCAGCACTAGCGGTGATGCACATCACCTTGGGCCTGGGGTTCCTGGCCTGTTTCTCTCCAGGCATGGGCATTAACCATCTCGACATCGGCCCAAAGTACGCGGGCGCGCTGGTCGGCATGACCAACACCGCCGCCACGATCCCTGGCATCCTCGCGCCCATCATCACCGGCTTTATCGTAAAATATACCGGTGATTGGAACATGGTGTTCTACGTGGCCATCGGCGTGATGTTGGTCGGGGCGGTGATTTTCGATCTATTCGCGACCGGAGAGAAGCGGTTCGAGTGAACGGCTCCTTATCTCAAGCAGGCGAGACGCCCGTGCTCCCAGTCCTTTTTTCATCATTTTTGCCTTTTGATTTTTTTGTCTTCCACACTGCCGGACCAATCAGCCGTGGCACCCAAGCCCAGGGGGAAACCCTTCTCGGAAACTGCCTTACGCTGTTGCCAGAGGCGGAGCCTCGCTCGCTGCCGCTCCCGCGGCCAGCACATCCGCTTTTTGTTCACGCAGAATTCGCGCGACATCCGTTGTCGCGCGCAACAGCATTTCCGTGTAGGCGATCTCATCCGTCGTCAATGTCGCTAAGCCCCGATGATACGCACCAAGGGCCGTCACCAGCTCCGGCATTTTTTCCGGTAATACTTCGAACTTCTCTCCTAGACATGCGTTGACCTGTTCAATCAAATCTTCGATGGTTTTGGTTTGCTCTTCATTGATGCTTTTGGACAACATGTCCTGCCATACCACTTCCACCGCATACCGCGCGGGATGCTCGCGGCGCAGTCCCGCGCTCAATTGATAGAGTTGTGTCGCCAGGACTTTGACATTCGCTGGCCGCTTGCGTGAAACGAGCGCGTTTGCCTTGATGAGGTTTTCATAAAACCGGTTGAACCCGATCCGTTCGGCTAACGTGGCGATCATGTTTTCAAATTCTTGCGTTGTGAGTTGTGCCATTCCTTCATCCTCCTTCTTACTCCACCACTGTACTATGAGAGCATCTGATAATGAAAAAAACCAGTGCGGCCCGCGCTTCGTCCGCGTGTCGTCCTTGCTTGCACCGCGCGAGACATTCATCTAAGAGACGAGCAGCGAAAGGCGCCGGTGATGCGGCTGACGAAAGCGGAGGACCAAGATGACCGACCATGACAAGATTCTTGAAATCATTCGTCAGAAGGACCTCATCCCCATCGCGCTCGACCTCCACAAGACCGCGTTGTTGATCGTTGATATGCAGCGGTACTTCGTCAGCCCACACGACCCACTTATGCAAACGTTCGAGAAGCTGGTCCCCGGTGTCACGACGGAGTATTGCGAACGGGTGAATAGTCGAGTAGTGCCCAATATCAATCGCTTGCAAACGTGTTTTCGCGCGCAAGGACTGCCCATCCTGTACACGGCCATCGGCACCTGCACGAGCGACGGCCGTGACCTCAACCAAATGTGGAAAGATCTCGATCAGCTCAGTATCCACACCATTGGCAAACGGATGTTTCCCGCCGTGGGGGATCCGAGCTGGCATATCGACGAGCGCATTGCTCCCTATCCCGGCGAACTGGTGGTGAATAAAACTTCCAGTGGCACCTTCAACTCCACCATGCTCGACCAAACGCTGCGCAACATGGGCATCCAGTCACTGATTATCGGTGGTGTCACCACCGATGTCTGTGTGGAAACCACGGCCCGCGATGCCGCCGATCGTGGCTTTCAGGTCATTATTGTCGAAGACGCGTGCACCGCTTTTAGTGACACGCTCCACCAATCGGCGCTGCAAGCGTTCAGCCTCGCGTTTGGCCGCGTCCGCACCACGGATGCAGTGCTACGACTCCTCGCATAGCACCCCAATCACTCCTTGACACTGATTTTACCCGCACCTCGAATATAGAGCCGCACTATGAAAGCCATTCTTTTCTCCACCGAGCGACAACCTGGCTACACCGCCCCAGACCTTTTGCCTGGCCTCGCCCACCTCCGTCTGACCGATGTCCCCACCCCAGACTTGCCAGGTGAAAACTGGGTCGTCATCAAAAGCAAAATCGCCGGGATTTGTGGGAGTGACCTCGGCTTCCTGCAAGAGAAGCCGATGCCGGCGGCGGAACCCTATTTCGCCTTGCCGATTATTCCCGGTCATGAGTTGTTTGGTGAAGTCGCCGCGCTGGGCAAGAAGGCGCGCGGACTTCATGTCGGGCAACGGGTGTCGATTGATCCGACGCTCGGCTGCAAGGAGCGTGGCTTCAAGGCACTGTGTCAACAGTGTCGCCAAGGGAATCCCGGCATTTGTGAACACCTCGCCGAGGGATGTTTGAGTCCCGGCATCTTGATTGGCATCTGTCGTGAGACCGGTGGCGGCTGGGGAGAATACTTCGTGGCCGCGCGCCATCGCCTCTTTCCACTCCCGGATACGATTGATGACGACGAAGCCTCGCTGATTGAGCCTTTCTCCGTCTGTTTGCGCGCGGTGCTGAATAATCCCCCACAGCGCAAGGAACTCGTGGTGGTCATTGGAGCTGGCACCATCGGCTTGATGAACGTCGCGGCCCTCAAAGCCGTGGAGCCCAGTTGCCGCGTCGCCTGCGTGGCCAAGTATCCTTTCCAGGCGAAACTGGCGCGCACGCTGGGAGCGGACTACACCATCGACTCGCAGAAGGAAGATGTGATGGAACGAGTCGGGGAACTCGCGAACACGAAGGTGCGCAAGTTGTCTGATGGGGGCGCGTTGCTCGCTGGTGGCGTGCGTCTCGTCTATGACACGGTGACCAGCGGTACGACGATCAACCAAGCGCTGCGAATGGCACGAGGCCAAGGCGTGGTGGTGATCCTCGGACTCGCCGCGCTTCCTGAAGGAGTGGACTGGACCCCGATTTGGCTCAAGGAGGTCAAGGTCATTGGCAGTTTAACCTACGGAACCGAAGTGTTCCGCGGCAAACGGGCCGATACCTTCGCGCGGGCGATTGATTTACTGACACGCCGGCGCGCCAATCTCTCAGTGATTCGTCCCCGCAAGTATCCGCTCGAACAGTATCAGACCGCGCTGCTAGAGGCCGCCAGCAAGAAGACCTCCGGTGTGGTCAAAGTGTCGTTCGCCTTGTAAGGAGCACGACCGTGGAGCCGACAATGACCGCACCCCGACCAGAAAAGAAACTTTTCCACGGCTGGTGGATTCTCGTTGTCGCCGCCATCGGCTTGTTCATGGGGTTCGGGCCGATCGTCAGTTTCACTTTTGGGGTCTTTCTCAAGCCCCTCATCGCCGAGTTTGGCTGGAGTCGTGGACAAGTCTCGTTGGCGTTCTCGCTCTCGTTACTCGTGATGAGTTTCGCTTTTCCCTTCGTTGGTCGTCTGGTTGACCGTTACGGCGCACGGAGAGTGATCGTTCCATCGGTCGTCTTTTTCGGTCTGGCACTGATGTCACTCTCGGTGCTTTCGGCCAATCTCTGGCATTTGTATGCGGTCTATATCGTGTTGGGCCTCGTTGGCGGTGGGACAGCCCCAGTCCCCTACTCAAACGTGATCTCTCATTGGTTCGACAAGAAACGTGGGCTGGCCCTTGGACTGGCGATGGCGGGGTTGGGGCTGGGAACATTCATCATGCCGTCATTGGCGCAGATGCTCTTGACGGATTTCGGCTGGCGGCAGTCCTACGTCATTGTCGGCGTGATGGTGATGGTGGTGGCGATTCCTGTCGTCGCGCTGTTCCTGATCGAAACTCCGCAAATGCGGGGCTTGTCTCCCGATGGCGAACAATCCCTTGCCCCGCTCTCACCAAAGGGGCGGCAGCTCTCAGGACTGAGCGCTCACGAGGCGCGTCAGACGAGCACATTCTGGGTGCTCGTGAGTGCCTTCTTTCTGATGTCCGCCAGTGTGCATGGCTGTCTCATTCACTTGGTGCCATTACTCACCGATCGCGGGGTGTCACCCCAACTCGCGGCGATGGCGACGTCACTGTTTGGCGGGGCTTTGCTCATGGGGCGAGTGGGAGCTGGATATCTGCTCGACCGCTTTTTCGCCTCCGCCGTGGCGGTCACTTTCTTTTGCGGAGCCACGCTCGGTCTCCTCCTCCTCTGGAGCGGCGCATCGGGAGCCACGGCATTTTTCGCGGCGTTCTGCGTGGGACTGGGCATGGGGGCCGAAGGCGACATCATCGCGTACCTGATTGGTCGATACTTTGGGTTACGGTCGTTCAGCGAGATTTACGGCTACGCGTTTGGCGCGTTTACGCTGGGTGGTGTGGTCGGTCCGCTGCTGATGGGGAAAGCGTTTGACAGCACCGGCTCGTACAGCAGCGGGCTTGCGGTATTCGTGGTGGCCTCGGTCATCGCCGCTGGCCTGATGACACGCTTAGGACCCTATCGGACCTGGGAACCAACGCCGGAAGCGGCCCCGGCGACGTGAACAACGCCTATTCACGGAATCAACTTCAGCCACCGCCAATACGGAATCGCCGCGAGCACAGCCAGCAGATAAATCACCCCATAACTCCACGCCAACAGCCGGACTTGGCTATGCGAGAACGCCTTCTCCTTCGTGCCGAAATAGAGCGCCAAGTAGCACGTGCTCTGGTAGGGCAGAAACCAGATCGCCACGCTCGTGCAAATCACCAAGAGTAACGCCTGCGGCTGAATCCCCGCGTTGGCGGCGATGGGAACAATCGTCACCGTCAACAGTGACACCAACGGAAAACTCGGCAGGATGAACCGCGCGGCGAAGATGGCCAAGGTCATCATCAGGAGAAATCTGGCGGGCGAAGCCGTGAGCGGCTCCAGGAGCGGCGTGAGTTGGTGAATAATCCACGCATCAATGCCCAGCTTCCGCACCACGCTGGTCAGGCTCAGCACGGCACCGAGATAGAACAGAAAATCCCAATTGATGCCGGAACGAAAGGTCGCGCGGTCCAGAAGGTTGGTCGCCAGCAGCAACGCCAACCCGCTCATCGCCACCCAGGCCACGTCCACGCCGTGATAGGGCGCGCTAATCCAGCCCACCATCGCACCGATGACCACTCCAGCGTTGATGATCTCCGCTTGTGACAAAGGTCCCAGCGCTTCAATCTGCGTGTGGATCAGTCCACGAGAAATCGTCGGTTGAAATTCCGGCGGGAAGAGGAGCATGGTGGTCGTGAACGCGAGCCCGAAGGTCACCAGCGCCAACGGCAGTGCCGCGAGAAACCATCCACCCCAGGTGATCTCCAGCCGTGCACTTTCAGTGAGTAACCCCCACGCCAGGAGATTTTCAGCAGCGCCCGTGAGAAAAAAGGGGCTCATCTGCCCAAAGCCGAGCAAGGCGGACATGGCCAACCCCGCCGAGCCGTTGCTGCGTCGGGTGTACCCGAGCGAATCGGACAATGCCAGAATGATCGGCCCGGCGATCGCGGTACCTGATGTGGTATCGGGAATGCTGGTCGTTATTCCCGTGCCGCTCAGTGCCAGGCCGAGCGCTTGTCCGCGATAGGTCAGGGGAAAACTGCGTAAGATATACAGCGCCAGGCGAAACAACAGCCCGGAGCTTTGCAAGGACGCCGTCATACCCAGGACACCGATGATGAGGAAAAAGGGGCTGGTGGTGAATCCAGACACCGCCACTTCCGCCGGCACCATGTCGAACACAATCCAGCCGATCATCAGACCGATACCCACCACATAGTCGGGAAAGAGATCGAAGACCCAAAAAATCACCGCCCACATCAGCAGTCCGAGCATGTGCATGCTCGTGACATCGAGTCCTTGCAGCGGTGGCGTCAGGGCAATCCCCACACCAGCCGCGAGTCCAAGGATCACACCCCACCACCATCGCGTGCGTGAAGAGACGAAGGAACGAGCAGGCCCGGACACGGCAGTCGCCACGGGCCGCAGCGCCTGTTCGAGTCGCGCGACAAGCGGGGCCAGTGCTCCGGTCCGCCATTCGTGAGGAAACCGCGCCAGCCATTTGTGGAGAATATCCAACTGATCGCGACGAAAGCATTCGTCAGCGTTGGCCGTGAGCAACCGAGCGGCCACGGCAAATTCCTCCGCCGCCAGCGCGTGGTCGAGCGCGTGGTCCCATTGACCCGCGTGCTCGTAGCAGGTTGCCGCGCGTTGGTGCAAAGCGCGGATGCCTTCCGGCCCCTCACTCACGGTCAACCGCGTCAGCAAGAAATCGCGCACGGCTTCGGGGTACATGAAGACACCCTCATGCCGAGCAACCAAGGCGCTTTCGGCGGCCAGGGTCCGTAAGACAGTCTCCGCCTCCGAGTGTCCCGTCAGTGCCGGCACAATCGCGGGGTCAAGCGTGGAGAGTATCGCGGTACGCAACAAGAGGTGTTGCACCGCGGACGTTTGCGCGTGGAAAAGAAACTCGGTCTGAAAAGTAAAGGCGGACTGGATTTTCGACAGGTCTTGGTTGCGACTATATAAACGGTCGCTGAGCACCTGGGTGAAATGCAGGATCAACCACGGGTTCTCCTCAATCAAGCCATCGAACTTTTCTTTAGTCAGTCGCCAGAGTTCCACATCGGTACGGGCAATGACCGTAGCCGAGCGTGAACTCTCGGAGAAGAGCGCGCGCTCGCCAAACCATTCGGACGGACCATTGATCGCGACGACTTCCCGCTGGTTGCCACCGCGATTCACCAGTACTTCGACTTCGCCAGATTTGACAATGTAGAAGTCGCTCGCTTCGTCGCCTTCATAGCATATCGCTGTGCCTTGCGGGTGACGTTCCTCGCGCAAGTCCGCGATAATTTTGGCCAAGCCACCGGGTGGCAGGTCAGCAAAGAGTGGAATACGACGCAGGACGGTAGCCAGAGAATCCATGGCGGCCCCTCCTACCACAGGCAGGAGAATATCGGTAGGGTGTCCGCCTGCCATGTCGCGAAGGAACAGTCATCGTGACGCTTCCTGACGCAAAAACGCCTGGCGGAATTCCTCTGAGTGACACTGTGACATCGACGAAACCACGGCCATCCTTCCTCTTTGGCACTCTTGAGCCCGACCTGCGTGCTGGCCTTGAGGCTATCGTCTACAGCAGTTTGCGGCCAGTCGCCGCGGCATTAGGGATTCTGTATGCGGTCTTTGCTGTCAGTCATTGGTACGTGCTTCCCCCTGCCGCCGCTGTTCCGATGACTGTGCTCGCGACACTCTCCGTCCTCGCGCTCTTCCTCCTGCGAAGCCTGATCATCCGTTATCCGCTGCCGATCACTTACGCCTCACCGCTTGGAGCAGCCATCGCGGCCGTGGTGCTGGTGAACTGTTTTGCGCATCTCGTGCTTGTGCCTGATCCTCACCACACAACGAATCTGGTCCTGGCCGTGGTCGGGGCCGGCTGTTTTTTTCTCTCCTCTGGATGGTTCGCGCTCGTTCTTGCCATCGCACTGGGAGGGTGGGGCCTCATCGTGTGGACCGCCCCTCCCTCTCCAACTTGGCTGCATTTTGGCTTTGCGTTGTTTGCCGCCACTGTCATAGCTATCCTTTTTCATTACGTGCGCGTCCAAACCTATCTCCGGCTTGAACGCTTACACAAACACGACATCGCCCGACAACAACAACTGGAAACCGCCCTCGCCGCGAGCAAAGAGGTCGAGCGGATCAAGGATGAATTGATTTCCACGGTCAACCATGAACTGCGCACCCCGCTTGCCAGTTTGCGCGGGTTCACCGAGTTGTTGTTGACACGCGATTTCCCCCCACAGAAGCAGAAGGAGATTTTCACGATTCTTCAGACCGAATCGCTTCGTCTCACAAGACTGGTCGATAACTTCCTTGATCTCCAACGAATGGAGTCCGCGCGACAGTCATATCAGTTTATCGAGATCGCCCTCGGCCCCTTCATACGAGAGAGTATGGCGGTGTTTGTCAGCGAGAATGGCAAGCATGCCTGGAGTACGGATATTCCGGATACTCTTCCGCTGGTTCGCGCGGATGCCGACCGCATTCGCCAGGTCCTCGCGAATCTCCTCTCGAATGCCATGAAATTCTCCACCACCGGAGGAACAATCAGCGTTGGCGCGCGACAACAGGATACGACGGTGCTGGTCTGGATTGCCGATACCGGCATCGGCATCCCGCCGGAGGCGCTGCCACGGTTGTTCGAGAAGTTCTTCCGGGTTGAGAATGACGATACCCGGCGCATTGGCGGCACTGGCCTTGGGCTGGCCCTGGTGAAGAAAATCGTCGAGGAACACCACGGTAAAGTCTGGGTGAAAAGCACTCCCAATCAAGGGAGTACGTTTTTCTTTACCCTCCCGACAGTGACGAACAATCCGTGACGCCTCGCGGACCTTCGTTATCTCTCAGCGAGTGCCCGCAACGCCAACCCTTTCGCCACTGTCGTCAACTCACCACCACCACGCAACCGTTCAACCCCGAATCGCTGGGCGAAAATCCGCCGGACAGCGGGAACGAACGACGAGCCCCCGGTCAGAAACACACTATCAATGTCTCTCGCGGTGACGCCACTCCGCGCCAGCAGCCGGTCCACGCAACCAGCGATGGCCTGTAAGTCCGCCGCCAGCCACGTCTCAAAGGCATTCCGTAATACCGCCTCGGTAATCGCCACCGGAGGATCGCGAAAGGTAAAGGGACTCGTCTCTTGCTCGGAGAGCAGGCATTTGGTGCGTTCCACGGCTTGCGACAGTTGATAGCCCAAGTCCTCGCGAACGACATGCACCAGCGCGGCGATTTTGTCTGGCTCCAATGATTGAAACTGTAACTGACGGAGCGTCTCCATCGTCTCCCGCGTCTTGAGGAACGAGAGCTGATGCCAGCGCTCCAGTTTTTCATAAATCCACGGTGGGGCGGTAAGAACACGGCCAAACGGGGTGCGGTATTGCGACCCCAATCCCAACGGGGGCGCGATGAGGTGATGCACCATACGACTGTCGAACGCATCGCCAGCAATCGCCACACCGTCCGTGCCCAAGATGTCATTGCGACGCTGCCCACGGGCGCGTGCGGTGGGACCAAGCTGAATCAACGAAAAGTCGCTGGTGCCACCGCCAAAGTCAGCGATGAGCACTAACTCGTCGTGATCCAGTTGTTGTTCATACTCGTAGGCCGCGGCCACCGGCTCCAGCTCAAATTCAACCTGGGAGAATCCACCGAGTTCGATGGCGGCACGTAACCGCTCCAGGGCGGCGGCATCTTCCGCGTCGGTCTCGGTCCCGGAAAAATGGGCTGGGCGACCGACGACAACCCGGTCACCCACGGGACCGAATTGCGTCTCCGCCGCCGTTTTCAACATGCGAATCAGCATGGCGATCAGCTCTTCCAGCATGAAGGTGGAATTGAAGATCACCGTATGTTTGAAGTTGCGACTGCCCAAGTGCGACTTCATCGACTGAATCAGTCGCCCCCTGGCTTCGGCTTGGAGATAGTGGGCGATGGCGTCTGGTCCGCCAACCGCCTGAGGCTTGCCCGCTGGCCCCAGATTCTCAGGATCGAAATAGAGGAGCGAGCGAAACGTGGTGGTCCGCTGCTCCCCGTCCGCGAAGTGGGCGAGTCGCGCCGTGCCCTTGGCCGTGACGACGGCGATGGCGCTGTTGGTGGTGCCAAAATCTAGACCGATGGTGTTCCGCATGGTGAATTCCTTGCCTCATCAGTTGTGACGATCACATCTTGGAAATCGCCGAAGCTGCCCAAGGTAAAGCAATGTCGGGCTTTTCCTGATGTATGGCAAGAGCTGGGGTGAATCGTGGGATGGGAAAAGCTCCGGCTGTCAGCAACGCCTCGCGGTAGGCCCAGACGATGTCGAGTTGGCTGGGGACACATTGCTGACGGGATCAGGGAGGCGCGCGCTGGAAATCGCAGGGCTCGGTTTGGCGGGTCTGTTCAAGCAGTGAGACTGTGATTCAGATCGCCACGATGAACCTGCCGATTCGTCGGCTGGCGCGAAAATAGTCTTTTTCCATACGCTCCGAATTCTTCAAATGAGTTCATAGACACTTGCGCGTCTTTTTTTGTGCAAGAATCCGCCCCTAGATCGAAACGCCAAACCTGGAGTGATTTAGGGATGGAAAGCCGACGGGACTTCATTTACCCTACTGACACCTGAGTCAGCGGAGTGAGGAAGAGGTTGCGGGGCGCTCACACCTGGAGATCGAAACCAAGTGCGAACAGGGAAAAAGGAAGTTGGCCGGGTTGCCAGAAGTGACCACTGCGTTGGTCAGGCTGGTGCTCGGCTTTTTTTTTTGTGCTTTTAAGGTTGTGCCACGGATGATGAGACAGTCAGGACTCAAAAGATGATGCGGATGTTCTTACTCTTAGGATTCGTCGTCGCGGTGCTCCTGTGTAGCAGTGCTACCGTCAGCGCTGGCCAACCCCAGGCCGCTGATAAGGACTCGCGATTGACCCGCGCGCGTAGCGCCGCGCTCACGGAACTAGGCCGCACCCTCTTCTTTGATGCCCGCTTCAGCCAAGACGGAGCCGTCAGTTGTGCGTCCTGTCACCAGCCAGAGAAAGCCTTCACCGACGGCAGAGTCGTGGCCCAAGGCGTGCAGGCCAAACAAGGCACACGCAACACGCCTTCTTTACGTAATGCCACCTACACCCCGGCCAAATTCTGGGACGGGCGTCGCGCCGATCTTGACAGTCAGGTGCTTGATCCCTTTATCAATGCTCAAGAGCACGGGCTCCGCGATCACGCGGAACTCTTACAGAAACTGCGCGCGAGCACGGACTACAACAAGCTGTGGCGACGCGCGTTCGATGCCGCCATCAATCGCGCGGAATTGACCGACCTGACCACGGCGCTCAGTGCCTACATCCGTGGTCTCAAGCAAACCAACACTCGGCTTGATCGCCATCTCTTCAGACGAAATGAAACCGCGTTGAGTCTGAACGAACGCCGTGGGCTAGGGCTGTTTCGTGGTCGCGCGCAGTGCGCCACCTGCCACCTGATCGGAAAAACCGAGGCCCCACTCACCGATGGTGACTATCATAGCCTGGCCTTGGGATTCGACCGGCTGACGCCACAACTCCCGCGGTTAATCAAAACTGTCACAACGACCCCACGTCAAGACATTGACCGCTTGATCTCCGCGGATGCCGAGGTCGCGGCCTTGGGGCGGTTTGTCGTGACGCTACGCCCAGCGGATATTGGCAAGTTTAAGACTCCTTCATTACGCAACGTCGCCGACACAGCGCCGTACATGCACGACGGCAGCATCGCCACGTTAGAAGAAGCGATTGAGCGGGAAATCTATTATCGTGGCAAGACCCTGGGCCGACCCGTGGTGCTCAGCCTCGCCGAACGCGCCGACCTACTCGCCTTTCTCAAGGCACTGACGGAAACCCCTGTGAAGCAACAACCATGATTGCAGCATTTCGGCTGGTGAGGAGAATCAGAGTGAACCATCGACATTCACCCAATAACCGTCGCTCCCTTCGACAAACCAGCAACGTCCCCCGCTTGGGTGCCCCTGCTGGCTTGTCCAGCAGTGCCGGAAAGTGTGGGGTGCCACTGCTGGCTTGTCCAGCAGTGCGATCCAGCCTCTCTCTCATCCCACTCCTATGCTGGAGTCTCGCGTTACTCCTCCTGGTCAGTGCCGCCACTGTCCACGCCCAAGTGCGGTATGTGTACGACGAATCCGGGCGTCTCGTCCAAGTGATCGGCCTTGACGGCAAGAGCACTCGCTATCGCTACGATGCCGCCGGCAACATCATCTCCATGACACAGGACCTCGCCGGTGCGCTCGTCATCTCCGAATTTACGCCGAATCGCGGACCCATCGGGACCACAGTGACGATCTCCGGGGTGGGGTTCAGCACCACCGTGAGTGCCAACATCGTCAAGTTCAACGGCGTGACCGCGGTGGTGAGCACGGCAACCGCGACAACCTTGGTGACCAAGGTCCCGACCGGCGCGACCACGGGACCGATCATGGTGACAGTAGGGACGAAAGTAGCGACCAGCGCAGCACCATTCACCATCACCACGGCCCCGGACAACGGGATCCCGGTGATCACGTCCTTTACTCCCAGAATTGGGTTACCAGGGGCAGCGGTCGCCATCAGCGGGAACAATTTTAGTACTACGCCCACCAACAACTTGGTCTATTTCCATCTGACACGAACAACGGTCGGCAGCAGTAACCTCACGACGATCAATACCACCATCCCTACAGGAGCGACCAGCGGCCCGATCAAGGTGCGTACCGCCACCGGCACCGCCACCAGCGCCACGGATTTCTTTGTCGTGCCGACAGGCTATACCGCCGCCGATATCAGCGTGACCCAACGGACCACTGTGAATGGCCCCGCCTTGGCCATCAATACCGGGACCGCGGGCAAGATCGCGATGGTGCTCTTCGAGGGAACGCAAGGGCAGTATCTGGGGCTCGGTGCTAGCCCTGTCACCACCACAGGCGGCAGCGCGACCCTCTATATCAAGACACCGAGCGGCGGTGACTTAATGTCTTCGCAGTATTTTAGCTCGGCTTTCAGCACCAACCTTCCTCGTCTCCCAGAAACAGGCTTCTATACGATGCTGATCGTATCCAGTGCATCCGCTATTGTGAACGCAACCTTGACCCTCTCTACGGACATTGCGGGCGATCTTACCGCCAATGGCGCCGCCACGCTCTTCAGCACCACGCGTCTGGGGCAGAATGGACGCTACACGTTCACAGGGACGACTGGTCAGCATCTGGGCCTCGGCATCACCAATTTCGTGACGACACCAGCGAACCAGAACGTTGAGATTACCGTCTACAAACCCGACGGGACGGTCTTGAAGAGTTGCGGAACGTCCTATGCCCGCGACGGGGGCGATAGTTGTGACCTCCCCACCTTACCAGCCACGGGGACTTACACAGTCTGGGTGAACAACGGGCCGTGGG
>JANMSE010000682.1:0-12543 GCA_031389045.1 Deltaproteobacteria bacterium
CGCGAGGTGTTGGGAATGTCCGAGGCGGAAGTGAAAAACCTGCGGGACGGGCAGGTGCTCTTGTAAGAAGTAGTCAGTAAGGGGAAAGTAGTCAGTAGTCAGTAGTCAGCATTCAGTAGAGAAAAGAGAGCCCATGCTGACTACTGACTACTCTCTTTCGGAGGAAAACATGGACGTGAAAGCAATTACCGAACTGATCGAAAATTACGTGCGCCCGGCGACCTTCCCGGTCGGCATTAAAATGCTCAAACCGGGTGAACCGCTGCCACCCAAAACCCGAACCCCGACGGATTTAGGATCGCGGTTCGCCACGTGCCAAACGATCAATATCGTGCGGCGTTATGGCTGGTCCATCGGACTTGCCGCGGATGCCCACTCCTGTCCACTGGGACTGGTCGCTCTGGGCTTCAAGCCGAACGTGGAGTATCTGCGAGAAGGGCACGCCTGCGAAGGGATGTATACCGAGACGCTCGAAGCGGGTGCGCGGACCGAGGCCGCGGTGCCAAAGTTTGAGTTGGGCAAGTACGCGTCTCTTTTTGCTTCTCCGCTGAAAACGCATCCGTTTGAGTCACCCGATGTGATTGCCGTGTTTGGCAACTCCGCGCAGGTGATGCGGCTGGTCCAAGCGTCCTTGTATAAGCGTGGGGGATACCTGAATTCGTCGTTTAGTGGTCGCCTCGACTGCGCGGATATCGTCGTCAAGACGATGCAAACGAACGATTGCCAGGTGATCCTGCCCTGTACTGGCGATCGCATGTTTGGCCAAACCCAAGATGAAGAGATGGCGTTCTCCATGCCGGCATCGAAAGTTGATGAAGTGATGGCTGGGTTAGAGGCGACGCATAAAGGCGGTATTCGCTATCCAGTGACGACCTTCATGAACTACACCGCGAAATTCCCTGCCAAATATGAAGCGGTGTGGGAGATGTGGGGAGAGCAGAAGCCCACGACGAAGTAGCACTGTTCCTCCTTCGTGAGTGAGGATCTCGGACAAGTCCAAGACGTGCCTTGGACTTGTCCGAGACGTGCTGGAGACTTGCCCCCTAAATAGCTCCTTGGACCGCGAGATCGCTCAGGGCGGGCGTGAGTCGAGACAGTGCGGCTTCCAGCTCAATCAGGACTTGGGGGGCATCGGCGATGTCGCCCTCGCGCCCCATCTGTTCGAGTCGACGTGCCGCGTTCTGCGTGTCGACGGCGACGAAATTCCCGACTGATCCCTTTAACGCATGGGCGTAGTAGACAAGGGATTCCACATCTTTGTTCCCGACCGCGATACGGACGTTCTCGATAATCTTCGGATATTCTTCCAGGAAGATACCGGCTAGTTCAGCCAGTAAGGTTTCGTCTCCTCCGATATTCGAGAGCGCTTCGGAAAAATCGAAAGGTGGGGAGGAAGGAGGCCGTGTCCCTGGCGGTGGTGTGCCGGTAACCGACAGTTGAGCGGTTGCCGAGGGAGAGGACTGTGCTTCGCCGTTCGCGTGCGTATCGACGAGAGTGAACTGGAGAGGAGCTGGGGCGGTATCGTGGGAGTCGCGGGGAGGTTGCTGATCGAGCGACAATTGAGTTGAGACCGGCGGCGTTGTCTGGGAAAAACTGCCCGCGTGCGTATCGACGAGAGTGAACTGGAGAGGAGCCCGGGATTGTTCTTGTTCCGCCTGGTTGATTTCTTCAAGCGACGACGTCAAGGCGGACGGCGCTTCGCTTGCCGCGATGGGATCGACAGCCTGCGCATGAGTCGTCAGGAATTCCGACATTGTCACTGCTCCGCTTTGTGGGCTCTTATACGCGGGGGGCGGGGAGGTGTCGGCTGCTTGCTCAAGCTGGAGTTGCGATTCCTCTCGCTGTTGCACCATTGCAGGGGGTGTTTCCGCATCGTGCCCCGCGGGAGGTTGCTGGCGATGTCTGAGGCTCCGATAGATCACGAGGAGGCTTGTCGCTTGATTCGCCTCATCGCGGATGACACTGCTACATCCCTCGGTCCAGAGTCCCGTGCCGTCGCTGTGGACGAATTCAAGATTGATGATCGGAGGTGCCGTCGGGGTCTTGAGGAGTTGAGCGAAGTGTTCCTCAACTCGCGGCACGGAGGGGAGGGCTAACAGATTGTTGAGCGGATGCCCGACCATTTCTTGCCGCGTCCACCCCAACATCTCTTCCGCCCCACGATTGACCGAGGTAATTGTTCCATCCACGTTCAGTGTGAGAATGGCGTCCTTGGCATGGTCGAGGAGCGTGGTGATGCTCGTTTCGCGCGCGCGGGACTGCGCGAGTTGGTTCTTGACGGAGGTCAGTTCGTCTTGCAGCGTGGTGATCGCTTTCTGGGATTGCGCGGGTGCACTGACGGCGGGGGCGGCGATCGTTCCCTGCATCCCTGGCGGCTGAGTGACAGGAGTCCTAGCGACCGTGGGCTTCTTCTTGGGAACGAGGGTCAGCATGGCCACGGGAACGAGCAGCAGCAGCCAATGCAACGGCTGATTTTGCAGTACCGTGATGATGCTTTCCAGCGAAAAGGAAAGACCCTGTCCCAGGATGTCAAGCACCAAGGCCGCGAGGGGAAAACTACACCCCAGTGCGAGAGGCATCCATGCGCCGTTGTGAGCGGAGGGGCGTACGGGAGCCGCGGGACGTTTGGCTGGTGGCGTTTGTCTTTTGGTTATCACGATCGGGTTCTCCTTATCTTAGAGTGATAGTTCTTGACCTAACGGCTGTGGTGTGGGAGCGAGATGTGCGAGACATCCCCACTTCGCCAACATCGCCCGAAGAGCGTGCTGGGTGATAGGTTTGCCCAGATAATCATCCATGCCGGCGGCGAGACACCGTTCCTTGTCGCCGGCCGCTACATGTGCTGTCAAAGCGATGATGGGGGTCTGCCTTCCCGGTCGCTTTTCCGTGAGCCGGATCTGCGCGGTGGCTTGAAAGCCGTCCATGCCTGGCATCTGACAGTCCATGAACACTGAGGCATAGGATGCTTGCGAGAGTGCTTCCACGGCATCGTCGCCAGTGCCAACGACCTTGACGTCGTAACCGAGCTTGAGCAGAAGTCTGGAGATGAGTTTCTGGTTCACTGGATTATCTTCAGCAAGGAGGATGCCCGAGGGCAGGCTAACTGGGACGGAAGGACTGGCCTCGGGCTCGTCGTGGGAGGCAGAAGTGCCGAACCACTTTTCCGTCAAAGTATGAAGCAGAGCGGCGATGCGTGTCGGTATGGCGGGCTGGCGTCCAGAAACAACGAAGAACAAGAGAACAAGCGGGATGAGGTCAAGCAGCCAATGGAGCGGGCGAGCCCACTGTACCGCGATGATGCTCGCCAGCGAGAAAGGCAGGCCCTGTCCGAGGATGTCGAGACTTGTTGCGACGAGGGGAACACTACACCCAAGTGCGAGGGGTAACAGCGTGCCGCGCCCAAGGATAGGCCGCACGGGCGCTGAAGGGTGGGTGGGAGATGTGGGTTGTTGTTCTGTTGCCATGGTGAATCCCTCCTATGGGGGCGTTTCTACTTTTCGCGCTATTTGTGAGCCGCGAGAAAGTGTGGTGGTGGTGTTTCGAGTTGCGGAACGAGAGATAGCTCCTGAGTCTCTTGCACGGGAGGTTTACATCCCCATTTCTCTAGAGTGCTCTGTAAGACCTCGCGGTTGATCGGCTTCGTCACGTAATCATCCATACCGGCGGCTAAGCAGCGCTCGCGGTCGCCAGCAATGGCATGCGCGGTGAGCGCCACGATAATGGTGTGGGTGCCAAGTCGCTTGTCCTGAGTCCGAATATGGGCCGTGGCTTCAAATCCATCCATCTCCGGCATTTGACAATCCATCAAGACCAACCGATAGGAGCGTTGAGCGAGCGCTTCGAGGGCCTCACGTCCAGTTTTGACGACATCGACGGCGTATCCCATTTTGCTCAAGATACGGAGCGCCAGTTTTTGGTTGACCATATTGTCTTCCGCTAACAGGAGGCGTGGAGGCTGCTCGGTGGGTACAGAGACCTGCTCTGCAACAGGGGGGACAAGTGGGAGGCCAGGGATTGCTATGAGTGCATCATCCTCGGGGAGCCGAGGGAGTTGAGAGGGCACCCACTTTTCTAGCATCTCTTTGAGTTGGTCCGCATTCACTGGCTTTGGAATATACGCATCCATCCCGGCGCGGAGGCAGCGGTCTCGGTCTTTCTCCAGCGTGTAGGCAGTGACCGCGATGATGGGGGTGTGTTTGTTCTTGTCGTGGTCGCGCGCGCGGATGGCTGCGGTTGCCTCAAACCCATCCATTTCCGGCATCTGGCAGTCCATGAGGACCACGGTGTACGGATAGCGTTCTATTGCTTCGACCGCTTCCCGGCCATTGTTGGCAACGTCACTACGGTAGCCCAATCGTTCGAGCAATCGCACCGTCAACTTTTGGTTGACGGGATTGTCTTCCGCCACCAAAATTTTCACGGGGTTGGCTATCTCCGTCAAGGTGTGTCGGGTAATAAGCGGGTGGGAGAGGGCGGGTTTCTGCTCTGGTTGACTGGCGAGGAGACACAAACACTCAAACAATTGCGATTGGCGGACCGGTTTCGTCAGATAGGCTTGGATTCCCGCCTCGCGTGCCAGTGCGCCATCACCCCGTTGCCCGACTGAAGTCAGAAAGACCAACCGCATGTGGTTCCATTCCGGACGGGAGCGAATGGATCGGGCGAGCGTTAAGCCATCCATTTCCGCCATCTGCCAGTCAAGGATTCCGATATCGAAGGAGCGATGCGCTTGCCGAGCGTGGTCCAGGATCTCGAGTGCGCGGACTCCATTGTCCGCGAGTTTGACCTCCATTCCCCACGAGGTCAGTTGATAACGCAGAATCGCCCGATTCGTCTGATTGTCATCGACAATCAGCGCCCGCAAGCCGTGCAAATGCGTGCGGATGGGTTTAAGCGGGGCGAAGGCGGATGCGCGTTTTTCGAGCCGTGCCGTGAACCAGAAGGTGCTGCCTTTTCCGACTTCACTGCTGACGCCCACCTCACCGCCCATGAGATCCGCTAGCTTTTTATTCATGGCTAAGCCAAGCCCTGTGCCGCCATGCTTACGGGTCCAGGAAGCGTCGACTTGTGAAAACGAGCGAAACAACCGGTCCATGCGATCCGCCGGAATGCCGATGCCGGTGTCAGTCACCTCGAAACGGAGCAGGGCCTGGGTTGGGCTCTCATCGGCGACAGACACGCGGATCGCTACCTCACCTTCTTCCGTGAACTTGAGCGCGTTATCGACAAAATTGATGAGAATCTGCCGTATCCGCTCAGGATCACCATGAAGTACGGCGGGTACATTGTGAAAGGTGAGCAGTGTCAACTCGATCTTCTTGTCCGCGGCGGTCGCGGTAAAAAGCTCGGTGACGCTTTGGAGCGTGGCGTGCAAATTGAAATCCAGGAATTCGAGGTCGAGTTTCCCCGCTTCGATTGTCGAGAAGTCGAGAATGTTATTGAGAATCCCCAACAAGGAGTGCGCACAGCCTTTCACCGTCAGCGCGAGGTCCTTCTGTTCCTCGGTCATGGGGGTGTCGAGCAGGATCTCCGTCATGCCGATAATGCCATTCATCGGCGTACGAATTTCGTGACTTATGTTCGCCAAAAAATCAGATTTGATTTGTTCCGCCGCTTCCGCTGCTTCTTTGGAGAGGCGTAAGGGCTCGGCTTGTTTTCGTTCTGGGAGGTTGCGGAGAGTCGCAAGCCTTGCCGGGTGCCCTTCCCAGATGATGCCAGTGAGCCGCATGTCCGCGATGAGAGGCATTCCAGAAGACTGCGGTACCGCGACTTCTTGGCGTTCTCCTACCGTGAAGCTGAAAGGCGGTACCGTGTTGAGCAGTGCGCGAACGGGCTGTTGGAGTAACGTTTCGGCGGCGGGATTGACATAGCGAACACGGTTCTCATTATCGATAACGAGCAGTGTGTCAGGGGTATAGTCCAAGAGCATGCGATAGGGACTAGCCGCCATCGCTCCCTCATGGGTCCACTCCTCTTCACGTGCTGGGACTTCTTTGGCGAAGGTGGGCTGCGAGTCGAAAGGGGAAGTCTGGCTCGCCAACACATATTTGAGCCGCGACAAAAGAAATTTTTCCGTATACGGATGAGTGAGAACGCCATTCGCTCCGCTCTGGAGGGCCTCGTGGTCTCCCCGCGAACCGGCGTTGGGGATCATCAGAAGGACCGGCACCGTCTTGAGGGACGGATCATTCTTGATCGTCTGGCAAAGCTGATATCCAGACATGTCCGGGAGTGTCACACTGCTCAAGACAATGGACGGAAGCTCGTGTTGGAGCGCTTCAAGGGCAGCCGCGCCGGTGGCGACCCGGATACCGCGAAAATTGTGGTTCTCCAACATCGTCTGGAGTTGCGTGGCTTGGAGCTGATTCTCCTCGACTATCAGAATCTCGGCGGAAAAGTGCATAAATGTTCCTTACACAAGGAGGTCACAGAGAAAGGGCGTCTCTTCGACCGGAAGATGCGTCGCGAGCATTATGATGGAGTCCAAGTCCTACGGGTAGTCGTTGCTGGGCGAGGGACCGTGTGTCGAGGACGTTGAATTTTCCTATTCTTCTTCATTGCTCACTCGCTACGTAATTATGGCACCCTATCCTAAGTTCTCTACCCTAAATAACGGAATCTCGAAAACTTTCTTTAATGCGCTGTGCGGACCGACACGCTTCTTGCGTGACCTGCCGTGGTGTGGCTAGGATACGGACATGAACTTTATTCCTACTATTGTTGAACAGACGGCGCGTGGGGAACGAGCGTATGATCTCTACTCTCGGTTGTTGCGCGATCGGATTATTTTTCTAGGATCCTCCATTGACGATATCGTGGCCAGTCTGGTCACGGCGCAGCTTTTGTTTCTCGAAGCAGATGATCCAGAGAAAGACATTTTTCTCTACATTAATTCTCCCGGTGGGTCGGTGACCTCGGGGATGGCGATTTATGACACCATGCAGTACATACGCCCCGATGTCTCAACCTTGTGCGTCGGACAAGCGGCGAGTATGGGGGCGTTATTGCTGACGGCTGGCGCCAAAGGCAAGCGACATGCCCTGCCTCATGCGCGCATTATGATCCATCAACCGTGGGGTGGTGTGGAAGGGCAAGCCACGGATATCTCCATTCATGCACGAGAGATACTGCGAGTGCGCGAAGAACTCAACCAGATTCTGAGCCATCATACCGGGCGACCAATGGAGCAGATCGCGCGTGATACCGAACGCGATAACTTTCTCTCCAGTCAACAAGCAGCCGAATACGGCTTAATTGACCAAGTGATTACCCGCCGCAGTGTGACGCTTCAGGTGCAGAAATAGCGGGCAGCAGGCTTTCCTCTTGTGAGAGAGCTGACCGACTGGGTAACGGCCAGGGGCTGATTACGCAGCGTCGAGAACTGCTGTGGATGGTTCGAGTACGGCGATCTCGTGAGGTGGCACTGGCACATTCATGCCATTTTCCCAGTCGGCGAAAATAACCGGACGTCCCAGGTGTCTCCCCTCGGAACGGAACACCCCTTCGGTATTCCGCGGCAACAGCCCCTTGGGCGTAACGATATTGCATAGCGTGCGACAACGGAGTCCAGAGCGCGAACGGTTCATAGTGATTCCCCCCTATAAGAGTCCTTATAGGAGGAAATCGTCATTAGAGGAAAAAACTTTAATGACGGGGCAAAAGATTGGGAAGAGAGGAAATGGGCAGGGGCGGAATTGAACCGTCGACACGAGGATTTTCAGTCCTCTGCTCTACCGACTGAGCTACCTGCCCATATCAAAGACTTTTGCTACTGACACGACTGCTTCGGTGGGCTTCCTCCATCGTGGGGATCCTGCGTGGGGAAGTTGCAGTCGGGTTTTTATAGACGAACGATGGAGAAGAGGCAAGCGCCACAGGGGAGTGATCACCAAAGAAATGCGTGCGGGAGAAACCGCCAGGCGAGAAGAGCTAAGTAGACGACCACACCGAGATTGTTTCGCTGTCGGGTGCGTGGCACTATGCGGCACAGCAAGAGCTAAAAGGGGGGATTATGGCTGAACTGGCATATACCGGTGCGATCGAATTGGCGAAAAAAATCGCGCAACGGGAAATTTCAAGCCGCGAGGCGGTGGACTATTTTCTGGCACGCGTGGCGACTCTCGATAAGCCGATTAACAGCGTTGTGACGATTGATGCCGAACGCGCGCGTATCGAGGCCGATGCCGCCGATGCCGCGCTTGCTCGCGGCGAGGTGCGAGGTCCCTTGCATGGCGTGCCCATGACGATCAAGGACTCCTTCCAAACCGCGGGGATGCGGACCACATCCGGCGCGCCAGAGCTGGCGAATTTTATTCCACAAGAAGATGCCTGGCCGGTTGCACGACTGCGTGAAGCTGGAGCGATCATTTTTGGCAAAACCAATCTCCCGATCTACGCCGGTGACCTGCAAAGTTACAACGCGGTCTTTGGGACGACTAATAATCCTTATGATGTGACACGCACCCCTGGCGGCTCTTCGGGAGGCTCGGCGGCGGCGTTGGCGTGTGGGTTTACGCCACTTGAACTTGGCAGTGATATTGGTGGCTCTATTCGCCTTCCGTCCCACATGTCGGGCGTCGTTGGTCACAAGCCGAGTTATGGAATCGTTCCCGCGCATGGGCAGATTCCTGGACCGCCGGGGACGTTGACGTTGGCCGATCTCGCCGTTGCTGGACCGATGGCACGCACGGTCGAAGATTTAGCACTTGGACTTGATCTCTTGGCGGGTCCGAATCGCTGGGAGCAACCAGCTTGGCGATTCAAACTGCCAAGCCCGCGCCGTCGATCATTGCAGAACTATCGGATCGCCGCCTGGCTTGACGATCCGCGTTGTCGAGTTGACCCGGAAGTTCGTGGCCTGCTGGAAAACGCTGCTCAGAAACTGGCTGGGGCTGGGGTGCGTATTGATAGCGATGCCCGCCCAGAGTTCACGTTGGAGAAAGTCGCGGATACTTTTTTCGCGCTGTTACAAGCGGCCCTCGCGGGAGGGGTGTCACGTGACACGCTCGAACGCTACGCGACTTCGACTGGCAATACGCCAGCGGACCACACGCGGCGCACCCTGGCCATGCGCCATCGTGAGTGGTTAAGCTACAACGAGCGTCGCCAACAGATGCGGAAGCGGTGGGAAGAATTCTTCCAGAAGTGGGATGCAATACTTCTGCCAGTCATGCCGTGTCCGGCGATTCCACACGATCACTCCGAGCCACAAGCGGCGCGGCTCGCGCGGGTAGGGGAGGAACAGCGTCCCTACTGGGACCTTGTGACCTGGATGGCTCCGGCGGGAGCGTGCTATCTCCCGGTGACAGTGGTTCCCGTTGGACAATTGGCGAACGGGTTGCCTGTCGGTATTCAGATTGTTGGTCCTTATCTGCATGATCGGACCACTCTCGATATCGCGAAGCACCTGCTCGACATGGTTGGTGGCTGTCCGCGGCCGGCGGGGTTTTAGAGGGTGTCTAAAAAGCCGGGCTTTGTGCCTCGACAGGCTCAGCACGATCGGAAAAACCCCAACGAATATAAGACGCGCCCCGTTCGCCCTGAGCTTGTCGAAGGGTGAACAGAGGGTTTTTAGACACCCTCTTAGTGCGACCGAGGTTGGGCCTTGATTCATCGGGGCCCGATTGTTAGCGCCGCGTCCGCTCCTCCACCTGCTGTTCGACGAAGTCGATGACGTGCGCTTCTAGCTTCACACCGTTGAGCGCGTTGATTTCTTGAATGCCAGTCGGACTGGTGACGTTCACCTCGGTGAGATAGTCGCCGATAATATCAAGGCCCACAAAGTAGAGTCCCTCTTGTCGCAGGCGAGGGCCGACTTCACGGCAGATTTCATAATCGCGAGGAGTGATATCTGCTTTGACGCAGGTGCCGCCCACGTGGATATTCCCGCGATGTTCATCCGCGCGTGGCACTCGCAGAGTGCCGCCAAGGGGGGCGCCGTTGAGGACGATCAGTCGTTTATCACCCAGGCGCACTTCGGGGATGTAGCCCTGCGCGATGATGGGCTCGCGTCCTTCATGGGTCATGGTTTCAATCAGGGAGTTCATATTGCGATCATCGCGATGCCCGTAGAAGATCCCAAATCCGCCATGTCCATCGACTGGCTTAATGATCATTTCTCCGCCGAGTTCCTCCATGAAGGCTTTGATGCGTTGCGCATCTTGTGACACTAGGGTTGGTGGCGTGACACTGGGAAAATTAAGCGCGAAGAGTTTCTCATTGGCCGCGCGCAGTCCCGCCGGATTATTCATCACAAACGCGCCATCCTGTTGGGCCAGGTCGAGGAATTGAGTCGCGTGCAAATAGGCGACATCAAACGGTGGGTCCTTGCGCATGAACACCGCGTCAAAAGTACCAAGCGGTTCCGTCGCCTCCCCATGAAAAGTGAAATGATTCCCAAGCTCGCGGCGTAGTTCGATGCGACGCGCGCGTCCCATGGCGCGCGAGCGGTGCACGAACAAGTCGCGCATTTCGAGGTACCAGACCTCATGGCCGCGCGCCTGTGCTTCCAACATAAAGACGAAGGTTGTGTCTTTATCGATCAAGACATTCTGAATCGGGTCCATGATAAAGGCGAAACGCATGGCTGTTATCCTCAGGAATAAAACGTGACGGAAAGAAAACGTAAAGCGTAAAACGTAAGAAAACAAAGCGGGAAGAATTACGTATGACGGTTTACATATTTACGTTTTCCGTTCCCACCGCGCGGCATGCTATGGCATTGCTCAGCGCTCAGGCAAGGGGGGAAGAGCGGTGGTCCCCCCAGAGAAATTGGCATATAGAGACCGCGACCAGGCCGGCGGTTTCCGCGCGTAAGACCTGCGTGCCCAGACTCAGGATGTGACATCCCGCTTGTCGCGCCTGCGCGACCTCTTCGTCCGCGAACCCGCCTTCTGTTCCGACAATAACGGTCAGCGCCGAAAGTTCCAGGTGGCTCTCCGCGAAGTGTTTAAGTGTCGCGCGCCGCTCTTTTTCATAAAAAAGCAGAGTGGGCGTGCTATCAGGAACCGAATGCAGGAATTCGGCAAACGACTGTGGTGGTGCCAGGTGAGGAACCGCACTGCCTGACTGTTTGGCGGCGCTCTGCGCGATTCGTTGCCAACGCGGGAGACGCTCTTGTGCCTGCTCTTCGCGCAGTTGCGCCACCGTGAACTTCGTGACCAGTGGAACGATACGGCTCACCCCTAGCTCGGTGGCTTTCTCGATCACGAAATCCATTTTCTGCCCTTTTAAGAGCCCTTGCGCGAGCGTGAGAGAAAACCGAGGAGTCGCGGGTGTGGTGTGAGTAATCGTGACTTGCGCGCAGGTGAGTGACAGCGTCGCTATTGTTCCTTGGTATTCCGTTCCGTGCTCGTCGGACAACAGAATACTGTCGCCCACCTGCAATCGGAGTACATGGCGCAGATGGTGAAATTCCGTTCCGTCTATGACGGCTTGTGCGTCTTGGATGCTCGAACTAGGGAGAAAGAAGCGACGCATACGAAAACAGTGAAAAGTGGAGAGTGGAGAGTTAAAAATGAAGAATGAAAACCTTGTCAGTCCAGCAGTATCAACACCGTTGACAGACCAGTGTGACCCATTCTTCGCGAGGGTAGCGTCGCACCAGTCGCCATTGCGGGAGAGTGTAGGTTGCTAAGACGTCTGGCTCTTGCTCCAAGAGAATGCCGGAGAGAATGACGTAGCCTCCGCTCTGGACCAGACGAGCAATGTGAGGAGCAAGGGAGACCAAGGTGATCGAAAAGAGGTTGGCGACGAGTAACGGCACTGGAGACGAGAACTGGTCTAGCGGCGTATCGCTGAGGTGGATGACCGCGACAATCTGGTTGGCTTCAGCGTTCAGCCGCGCTTCATCAAGTGCGATCGGATCAATGTCGGTAGCCCATACGGTCGGAGTCCCAAATTTAGCGAGGGCAATGGCGAGAATGCCAGAACCAGTCCCAACATCAAGCGCTGCTGACGGAGGGCCATGTTCGCTACTGAGTGCTTCAATCGCTTCGAGACAGCCTTGCGTGGTGGCATGGTGTCCAGTGCCAAACGCCATGCTGGGGTTGATGACCAACGGGATACGAGTGGCGTCACTGGGGGGCATTTCCCACGGCGGCAGAACCAACAGCCGTTGTCCAACTGGAAGCGGAGGGAAGTGCTCGCGCCATTGATCCGCCCATGCCTCGCTCGACACTTCGGTGATTTGGATCTCAGGCTGTCCCAGGTTCGGAAAGAGCGGGAGCAACTCACGCAGATGGTACGTTACGCCTTCGAGCAAAGCCGCTTTCGACGTATCAGTTGAGAAAAACCCTTGGACTTCGGCGTACTCTGGTTGCGGCTGAGAGAAATCGCGTTCACTCTCAACCACACCCACTGAACCGAGTTCCACCAAGAAGTTCGCCACCGCTTCCGCTGCTTCGTGTGGAACCGAGACGGCCAGACGCAGCCAGGCTTGGGGGACCGGGTTCGGGGTTCGGGGTTCGGGGTTCGGGGTTCGGAGTTAGGAGAGTCCAAGGTCTAATGTCCAAGGTCCAACGGTTTCGGGTTTCGAGTTTCGCG
>JANMSE010000686.1:0-1702 GCA_031389045.1 Deltaproteobacteria bacterium
AGCGAGGTGGGCGAGAGATACAGCTTGATCTGGTTGCGCTGTCCGGGGCGCAGCACGCCGGCCGGTCCCTCCTGCGCGATGCCCAGGAACTGGATCGCGCTCTTGGTGAAATCGCCCGTGAAATAAGCGTCGTCCGGCAGCCGCAACCTGGCGTTGGTGGCGGTCAATTCGATTAACGGCGCGGGAATATCGACGTTTCCCGTATTCTCATATTCCACAATCAAGGGGGCCGGCCGGCCATCGCGGCGAAAGCCAGTGGGCGTAATCAGGTTAATTTCCACCGGATTATACCCCGCGCGGTTACGAATGAGATGTTCCCCTGAAGGTGTGTTTTTGCGATAATTCGCTGGTCGGCCAGGATGGCCGTGGGAGTGTGGTAGCAACGCAAGGAGGCGGAGCATGTCTTGGTTACGAATCGAATTGACGGCCGAGGAACAGGAGATTGTGCGGTCAGTGCGGGAGTCACATCCGGAGGCGGTCGTTCGACGGAGATTGCAATCGCTGTGGCTGCTGCATTGTGGGCTCAAACGCGAACAGGCCGCCAAGATTCTGGAAGTGGCGGTTTCGACCGTGGAACGCGACGTCAGTGCCTACCGCACCGGCGGACTGGAGGCGCTGCGGAAGTCGGGGCGGAAATACCAGCCGACCAGCGAATTGGCGCAGCATCGGGAGCAGATTCGAGCGTCCTTGGAACAGCAACCGGCGCGGACTATCGCGGAGGCAGGTCAGCGGATCAAGGAACTCACCGGTGTGGAACGCAAGCCCACTCAAGTCCGTCTCTTTTTGAAGGGGATGGGACTCCGCTGGCAGCGGGTCCGCGCGATCCCCGTGCCGCCCAAAAAAACCTCGCCGAGCACGTCGCCGATCAGGCTGCATTTCTCGACGGCCAACTAAAGCCAGCGCTGGATGCCGCGCAAGCTGGACAAGGGCATGTGTTCTTCGTCGATGCGGCGCATTTCGTGTTTGGCACGTTTCTGTGCAGCCTGTGGTCGTTCGTGCGTTTGTTCGTACGCGCCGCGTCGGGGCGACAGCGGTTCAACGTGCTGGGAGCCTGGAACGCGGTGACGCGCCAACTGGTCGCCGTGACCAACACGACCGTGGTCAACACCGAGACGATGTGCGAATTGCTGCAGAAGATCGCGGCCTTGCGACTGACGGGGCCCATCACGCTGGTTCTGGACAACGCACGTTACCAACGCAACGCGGTCGTGATGGCCCGCGCCGAACAATTGGGGATCACGTTATTGTTTCTGCCTTCGTACTCGCCGAACCTGAACCTGATCGAACGCTTGTGGAAATTCATCAAACGCCGCGCGCTCTACGGCCGCTATCATCCCACCTTTGCCGACTTCCGAGCCGCCATCGAAGAGACGCTCACCAACATCCCGACCAAGCACGCCACCGACTTGGTCTCTCTCATGACGCTCAACTTCCAACAGTTTGAAAACGTCTCACTCATGGCCGCGTAAGGTATAGCTTCACTTCTTCGTCGGCAAACGCGGTGATCCAAGGCGCCGTGCGGCTCAGGCTGAGGCCCGCCTTGGCGTCCCCTTGAGCGATTGCATTCGCCGCCCATGCCCCGCACGCTAATAACGCCGCCCCGAGCACGAATTGCACTCGGCGGGAGGCTGCCGGATCTGGCATAGGGTACGTTCTCGGGAGAAAGTTGCGCTCAATGTAACCGTGCGGTGGTGGGTTAGCA
>JANMSE010000002.1:0-5722 GCA_031389045.1 Deltaproteobacteria bacterium
GGGATTATCGCCACCAGCCAACTGGACGTGGCGCAAACGCGCTTTGACGCGATCGAGGCCCAAGTGCATGCGCGGGAAGCGGACATTGATCGGCACCAAGCGATGGTCGATTTCGCCCAGAAACGGTTAGGTGACACGGAAGTGCTCGCGCCGATTACCGGAGAAGTGCGGCTACGAATGGTGTCCACCGGTGAGGCGGTGAAGGAAAAGACCCCGCTCTTCCAGTTGGTGATGACTGACCCGCTCAAGTTTCAAGGCACGGTGCCGGAACGGTTCGCGCCCGACATCAAGATGGAGCAGCCGGTTGATCTACAAGTCGAGGCGTTCGGGGATCGCCTGTTTCCTGGCCGGGTGTTGCGTGTGAGTCCCGCGGTTGACGCGCAGACCCGGTCGTTAGCGCTGGAGATCAAGGTGCCCAACACGCAAGGCATGCTCAAACCCGGCTTCTTCGCCAAGGGGCAAATCCTGACCAACGTGGACCCGCGCGCGGTCTTTGCTCCTGAAGAAGCGGTGTATACCTTTGTCGGCATCACGAAAGCCTTTGTCGTACAGGATGGCGCGGTCCAGGAACGGCAGGTGAAGACCGGCGCTCGCACGGAAGGATGGGTTGAAATCACTGAAGGATTACAGAACGGTGAGATCGTGGCCACGTCGAGTCTGCCGCAGTTGTATCAAGGCGCGAAAATTGCCGTGGCCTATAGCAAATAGCTGATGGCCTATGGCAAATAGCTGATGGCTCGCTCCCTCCGGTCGCTCTATGGCCTATGGCGGAAACGGTCCTGCCATAGAGTGAGCGTAGCGAACGAGCCATCAGCCATCAGCCATCAGCCATCAGCCATAAGCGAGCAAAGACATGTCACTCTCTGAAATCTGCATCCGCCGTCCCGTGTTCGCCACCATGCTGGTGGTCTCACTCGTTGTGCTGGGTCTCGCATCGTTTCGGACCCTGGGCGTTGATATTAACCCCAAAGTCGATATTCCCACGGTGACGGTCACGACGCGGCTGGAAGGGGCGAGCCCGGAAGAGATTGAATCGCAGATCACCAAACCCATTGAGGAAGTGATTAACACCATCAGCGGACTCGACGAGATGCGCTCCACCACGATCGAGGGGCAGTCGCAGGTCTTCGCCTCCTTCGTGCTGGAAAAAGATGTCGAGACGGCGGCCAATGAAGTCCGCGAAAAAGTCTCGACGGTGCTGCGCAACTTTCCCCTGGGGACCGATGCCCCGGTGATTGAACGGTTTGATCCCGACGCCACTCCGATCATGGCGATTGTCGTCTCCGGCGCGCGGCAGGCGCGAGAGGTCACCGAGATCGCCGATAAACGCATCAAGCGACAACTGGAAACCATCAAGGATATTGGCGCGGTCACCCTGGTCGGCGACCGCAAACGTGAAATCCAAATCGTCGTCGATCCCGACCGCTTAACCGCCTACAACCTGTCGATTCAACAGATCAAGGATGTGGTGCGCAAACAGAACGCGGAAATCCCTGGTGGCCGTCTCACTTGGGAAACGCGCGAGGAAGGGCTGCGCACGCTCGGACGAATCGAAGAGGCCAGCGCGTTTAATGACATCATCGTCGCCGATGTCAAAGGCGCGCCGGTGCGAATCCAGGACATTGGCACCGCGATTGACGGTGAAGAGGAAGCGCGGACACTTTCGCGGCTGGATGGGCACAACGCGGTGTCACTGTTGGTGCGTAAACAGTCCGGCACCAATACCGTCGAAGTGGTGGACCGCGTGATGGCGCGCCTCGAGGAGATCAAGAAAACCCTGCCCACCGACATTCGCTTTCAAGTCGTGCGCGACCAGTCGCGGTTTATTCGTCGCTCCATGGCGGAAGTCGAGGAACATCTGATCTTGGGCGGATTTTTGGCCGCGCTGGTGGTGTTGCTCTTTCTCCGCAACTGGCGCAGCGCCCTTATTTGCGCCATTTCCATCCCGGCGTCGATCATCGCCACCTTCACCTTCCTGCGCTACATGGGCTTCACGCTCAACAACATGACCATGTTGGGACTGTCGCTCTCGACCGGCATTGTCATCGACGACGCCATCATCGTGCTGGAGAACATCTTCCGCCATATCGAGGAAGAAAAGCGCTCGCCCATGGAGGCGGCGGTGGAAGGCACGCGCGAGATCGCGTTGGCGGTGATGGCGACGACACTCTCGTTGGTGGTGATCTTTCTGCCGGTCGCGTTCATGGGCGCGATCGTGGGGCGGTTTTTCCGCAGCTTTGGCTTGACCGCCACCTTCGCGATCCTCGTTTCATTGGTCATTGCGTTCACGTTGGTGCCGATGCTGTGTTCACGCTTTCTCAAGGCCACCGCGCCTCATCAGCCCGCCCGCGAGGCGCGCTTCTACACCATGCTGGAGCGCTGGTATGAAGCCGCGTTGGATTGGTGTTTACGCCATCGGGTGGTCACGCTGCTGGTCGCGGTGGGTATCTTCGCCTCGCTCCGATGGCTTCTGCCCATGACCAAGATCGAAGTGTTTCAGGATGACGACATGAGTGAGTTCGAGGTCATCATTGAAACGCCGCCGGGCTCGTCCTTGGAACGTAGCGACGCCATTTTACAAAAGGTGGAAGCCGACCTGCGCACGGTGCCGGAGATTGTCCACCTGTTCACGACGATTGGCGTGCGCGGGCAGTACCAGAGCAATGTGACGGATACCGCGATTTATATCGGCCTGCGGCACTTGTCGGAGCGCGAGCGGTCGCAAGCCGAGCTGATGCAAGTCGTGCGTGACCTCTTGAAGAAATACACCGACCTGCGCTCCAGCGTGCAAATGATGAACTTGATGCAGGGTGGAGGCTTTCGCCAAACCCCATTTAATCTGCTGATTCGCGGACCGGATTTAGAGGTGCTCGACCAGAGCACACGCGGCATGATCCAACAATTGTCCACGATCCCCGGCTTTGTCGATGTTGATACTGGCCAGGCCCTGCGCCATCCCGAAGTGCAGGTGCATATCGACCGCAAGAAAGCCTCCGACCTTGGGGTCCGCGTTGACGATATTGCCTCGGCGTTGCGCACCCAAGTCGGCGGCGAGCGCATTTCGTTCTACCGCGAAGGCGGGGAGCAATATAACGTCCGGCTCCGCCTCCAGCCCGATGCGCGTAAAAGCGGGGCCTCGGTCGCGGAACTGATGGTGCCCGCGCGTGACGGCAAGCTCGTGCGGTTGAGCAATGTCACCACTCTGTTGTCGGGAAAAAGCCCGGCGCAAATTGACCGCTACGCGCAGGAACGGCAAGTGACAGTCATCGCCAACCTGTACAACAAACCGCTGGGCGAGGCGATGATCCAGGGCAATGCGGCGGTGAAAACGCTGGGGTTGGGGCCGGAGTATTTCACGACCTATTCGGGACGTGGAAAAATCATGATCGAGGCCGCGCAAAATTTCGCCATCGCGTTTGTGCTCAGTCTCATCTTCATCTACATCGTGTTGGCCGCGCAGTTCGAGAGTTTCGTTCATCCCGTCACCATCATGGTCTCGATGTTTCTGAGTTTGCCGTTCGGCATTCTGAGTCTGATTCTGACGGATCGTCCGTTGAGTATTTACAGTGTGTTGGGGGTCTTCTTGTTGATGGGCGTGGTCAAGAAGAACGCCATTCTTCAGGTCGATTACACCAACCACCTGCGGGAACGGGGGATGTCGCGGCACGAGGCGCAGATTACGGCGGACCGCGTACGGCTGCGGCCAATTCTGATGACGACGCTGACGATTATCGCGGGCATGTTGCCGATTGCCTTGGGCAAAGGTGACGGCGCGGCTCCGCGTGCGTCACTGGCGACGGTGGTGGTTGGTGGACAAGCGATGTGTTTATTCATTACGTTGCTGGTCACGCCGGTGGTCTATTCGTTCTTCGACGATCTGCGTGGGTTACGACTTCGCCACTTCGCGCCGCGCAACGTATGGCAATGGGCGCGGACACGAACGGCGACGCCATCGTCGATGATGGCCGCGGGATTTCATCTTTTTGGGAAATAAAGGAATGTGGATATGTCGAATGTCGTCGTGCTCTTTTTGCTCTTGTGTTTTGCTCTGCCTGCTTCCGCCCATACGGTCGCGGAACTCACAAAAGCCCCAGCTTCGTTTGACCAAAAGCCAGTAACCGTAGTTGGCGAAATCGCTAACGTCGTCACGCGCTATGGCGATAAACCCTATACGACGTTCGAGCTGTTGGATGTGGAGGAGCAGTCCGTGCCGGTCTTCGTTTGGGGGAAGCCGACCTTCAAGCAAGGCGAAGTGTGTCGCGTGACGGGAGCCTTCGCGGTCGAGCAAAAACTAGCAACGCATCTCCTCGCGCGTGGTATCGCGGCGGAGAAAGTGGAGAAACTCTCGGCCGCGGGACAGGCGAATGAAAGCATCATCTTTCGCAAGAGGAAAAAGACCGGGCTTCACGCGCCGCGTGGGTTTTATATTCCGCAGTAGGATGACGGGGAAAGTCCAAGGTCCAAGGTCTAAAGTCCAAGGTCCGTCTCTCAAGGAGGTTATCCGTGACAAGCAAGGAAATCGTGGTCGATATCATCGAACGGCTACCTGAGAACTTCGTGCGCGAGCTGCGTCACTACGCCGAATACCTGAGCCTCAAAGCCCAACACCAAGAGTGGTCCGAGATCGCGCTTACGCACCTCGCCGCGCGCTATACAGAAAGCGAAGTCGAATACACCGCGGAGGACCTGAAGCGATGAGAGCAGGCGAGATTGTCTTACTACGACTGCCTCAACCGGACCTGTCTCCAGGCAAGCTACGTCCAGTGACGAGAGGAATGGCATTTGTCAGCGGACATTTGTTGTCAACGTGGTACAAGGACTGCCATGCCGCTCCACACTGACCAAATCCAGAAACGACTCACGAGTCTGATCGACGCCACCCAGCAGTTGATCGGAATGACGGAACCAGAAGAACTGTTACAGCACCTGCTGGAGTCCGCGTTGCGATTGTTTGCCGCGGACGCCTGTAGTCTGGCCTTGATTGACGAGACGGAGCAGCAACTCGCGTTCGCCATGACGTTGGGCGGGGCGCGGATGGAAGAATTTCGTTTGCCACTGGGGCAAGGCATTGTCGGATGGGTGGCCGAGAAGGGCGAAGGCGTTATTGCCAACGACGTCTCCCAGGACCCGCGATTTCTTGGTCAGGTGGATCGCAAGACCGGCTTTCGCACGAAAGCGGTCTTGTGCGCGCCACTACGAGACGACGGGCGCGTGATCGGCGCGATTGAGGTGCTGAATACCGCCGCGCCCGAAGGATTTACCCAAGAGGATTTGGACCTGCTGCTTGCCTTTGGAGGGTTGGCCACGCCCGCGCTCCAGCGAACCAGAACCTTCTCCACCGTACGCAATGTCAAAACCGCCTTTCAAGAAGTCGTGCAAGAACGCTATCGCTTGGTGAGTGGCGCAAGCCCGTTGATGCAAGAGGTGATTCGTTTGGCCCGCAGTGTCGCGGTGGCGCATGCCAATGTCTTACTCCTCGGTGAAAGTGGCACGGGCAAAGAAGTGATGGCGCGGGCGATCCATCATTGGAGTCCGCGCGCCGAACAACCGTTCGTGGCGGTGAACTGCGTGGCGCTGACGCCAGAGTTGCTCGAAAGCGAACTGTTTGGGCATGAGAAAGGGGCGTTCACGGGAGCGATTGTCCAGAAGAAAGGGAAGTTTGAACTGGCTGATGGCGGCACGATCTTTCTTGACGAAATTGGCGACCTCGCGGCCCCTCTGC